>JBNJDT010000008.1:0-59032 GCA_051745145.1 Elusimicrobiota bacterium | reverse complement strand
GTTAAAAAAATTAACCTAAATGGTTGATTTTTAGGCTGAGCACACTTGTTAGAAGCCGTTAACATGTGAAGCTGAGCACACTTGTTAGAAGCCGTTAACATGTGAGGCTGAGCACACTTGTTAGAAGCCGTATACAAGTGAGGCTGAGCACACTTGCTAGAAGCTGTTAACATGTGAAGCTGAGCACACTTGCTTTAAAACCGTCAACAAATGAAACTAACCTACTAATTTTGAAATAGCATACATTTAGACTCTTTACAAATATAATATTTTTAAACTTCTCACCATCTAAAAATGAGCTCTATAGACTACAAGTTAATTAAAAATTTGTCAAATTAAAAAAATTAGGATATTTAATTTTAAAAATATTTGTATTTAGCTGTAATAATTATTTACCTATTTACTGAGCATGAACTACCGTCCCTTTTTATTCGCCCTGGTATTTTAGGAACAAAAAGAGAAAATTAAAATTTAAGAAGTTGCGAAGAATGTACTACACGCAACACAAAAACCTTTTTCTTATATAACCGGAAAATAGTTCTATAATTACCATAGACAAGATGACGGTAGGCCACCTCGAGTTCTTCAGCTTCAGGGATGACCGGACCACGTTTAGGAAACTTGACCAGGGTTTCAAACTGCTTCTCCACTTCATTGACCCATTTTTTGGCCGCCTGCTCGCTGTCTTTGGCAATATGGCGAAAAATAGAAAGAATATCTTTTTCGGCTAATTCTGTTATTTCAACTTTATACTTCTTTGGCATTCTCTTTCAGATCTTTAAGAAACTCCGACGCGGGGCGGGTTTTGCCGTTTTTAACTTCCTGTTCAGCCTCAGCAAGCAGTTTCCCTAAAGAAAGAGCTTTCATTTTTTTCTCGAATACTTCAGGATCAAGAATAACCGCATCGGGTTTACCGTGGACAGTAATAAAAACCGGACGCCCTGTTTTGTGGATTTGTTCAAAGATACTGTGAGTTTTTTTCTTCAAATCAGTAATGGTTTTAATGTCTTCTGTTATGCTAACCATAAATTTTCACCTCCTTTTTAATATTATTTTTAGTATTAAAAATAATACTACAAAAAGGATTAAAAGTCAACTACTCTGCTGTGAAGTATCAAAAAGTTCCCTATTTACTGAGCAAGGACAACGGTTCTAAAAAGTAGCTCCAAATGTAAATTGGTGAGTATTTCCCAAATCGCCGTATGGGGCATAGCTATAATCAACTTTAAACCGGCGCCAGTCAATTCCCAATCCTCCCCTTAGGCCGCTAAGACCGCCTGTTTGAGCCCGGGAATTATAACCGGTACGCAAATATAAAATATCGTAGATTTTTCTTTCTAATCCAATGCCCATACTTGCTATTCCGTCCACCGGCTGATTTATTTCAGAGGTTACAATAAGGTCCTTTAACGCCTCATGGTCGGGAACCGGGACCTGCCAGTGAGCGCCCAGTTTAAAATTTACGGGCATATTATTGCCCTTAACGGAAAATCCCAGATGCTGGATATTTGCCCCTAAAGTTATATTGTCAGTTAAAAAATATTTTCCGCCAAGATCAATTCCCACTCCCGTTGCCGTTTTTTGATCTATTCGCTGATTTATAATTTTTCCCGTTATACCTATATTTAAATCGCTATTAATAGATTTTCCCCACCCCAGTTTAAACGCCGTTTCCAGAGTATTATAAGTCTGTTGGGTCTTAACAATATAGCCGTAATCATTTTCCAGGGTTTTCTCAATTTTATCCGAATAAAGCCCCAGCATCCCCAGGCTGAAAACACCCCATTTCCCCATAGGTTCCGAATAAGAGATAAAACTGTAATTAAGCCCTTCCAGATATACCATCTGAAAAAGTTTAATATGGGATTTATCAATTTGAGCAAGTCCGGCGGAGTTCCAGTACAGACTATCCCCGTCATCGGCCAGGGATACGTATGCTCCTCCCACTGCCGATGCCCTGGCCCCGGGCTGAATCTGCAGAAACTGAGCTGCCGAAGATCCCGCGCCAAAAACAGACCCGGGACTGAAAAGCGCAAAAAATACAGCTGCGAATATTACAAATTTTTTCATTTGACCACCCCGAATTTACCGGAAGTTTGGTTACCGTCCGGATCGGTTACAGAATAAATATAGAGTCCCATACTTACCTTTTTGCCATTTTCACTTTTCCCGTCCCATTCGGCTTTTCCGCTTTCCCCGTCGTTTTCCGAAGTACCCGGTTTTAGAGTTTTCACCAGCCGGCCGGTAACATCGTATATCTTTATTTTAGAATCCCGGGTGAGCCCCTGAAATTTAACCGTACCCCGGACTGCTTTAGAAAAATTGACAGGGTTGGGATAGACCTCCACGCCGTCAAGAGAATCCTGGGTGGGGTTGCCCAGAGTTAAAATAGAAAACTTTTTAACTTCGGCCCTTACTTTATTTTCTTTTCCATCAACCGTATTTATTCCCCCATCAGTTATAATTTCCCACACTTCGGTTGAAGGGTTAAGATAAAGTACTTTCAATTCTTCTTCAAGTATATTGGCACCGTCCACCCTTCCGTCATTATTAGTGTCATCGTAAGAAAATTCAATTTCAACAAAATCCTCAAAAGCATCATAGATTCCGCCGTCATTATCCAACGCCTTGATTTTGCGCACCCCGGGGGCAATAATTTTATCGGAAGGAGCTTTACTGTTTGCATTGTCAACCAGAGCCTGTTCCCCGGCGGTTAAATCTTCTTCGGTTATAATAAAAAAACTGACATCTTTTAATATTGCTCCAGCCGGGATATTAATACGGGTAAGGGACTTTTCGGTGGATTTAACAGTGCCCCCCGTTTTAGAATCGATTTCAACGCCGGTATGAATCTTTTCGGCAACTGAAAATTCACCTTCTCCGCCTGTAGTTAAAACCGTACTGGTAAAAGAATTCCCGGAAGTTTCCCCGGGATAAAAACCCACAACTACCCGGCCGAGGTCATCTGTATTATCTGAACTTTTGCTCAAAGTTCCGGTACCGGATGTAATTTCAAATTCAGTAGCAACATTTGATACTGCATTACCGTAACTGTCCAGCACTGTCGCCGTTAAAGTAGCGGTCTGGCCCGGGACAACATATTCCGGTTCTGTTTTTACATTGAGATTATTCGCCTTTGCGGAAGTGACCGTTACTGTGGAACTCAGGCCTGTATTTTCTATTCCGTCGCTGACTTTAAGCCGTATATCCTCGGCTGCGGTATAGGTCTGATTATCTATTACAACTACGCCGTCACTTAATTCTGCGTCGGTAATACTTAACTGCCCGGAACCTATCTTTGTTATATCTCCGGCAAGGTATGCCTGTATATTTACAGCTCCCGAAAAATAGGAAACATTATCATCGCCGTCTTTGGCATTTACAGTCATGGTAAAAGTATCGCCCGCCACAACCGAGCTTGATACTTCTATACCGTAATTAGTTATTATATAAGTTCTTGTGGGGATATCTTTATTTACAGTATCTTCCTGCCCCAGCTGACCGTAACTGTTACTTCCCCATCCCCAAAGATCCCGGTAATTATCTTCCCTAATTGCCAGGGAGTGAAAATTATCCAGATGTGTTCCTCCAGTCCCGTCATTTCCTGCCCCCCCGGCTGAAATTAACTTCCACGTATCTGTACTCACTTCCTGCGGAGCTTCTTCTTTGGGATTTGTGTATCCTAGGCCCAATTGCCCATCATTATTTCTTCCCCAGGCATGAAGCGAGTTATCGTTTTGTATTCCCAGCGTATGGTCCCAGCCGCAACTGACATTTTTCCATTCTGTACCCAATTCGGGTTGACTGGGGACCCCACCGGCAGTAGCCCCTCCTAACTGCCCATAGGTATTGGCTCCCCAGGCCCAGAGCGTATTATTATCTTTTATTCCAAGAGTATGATTAAATCCGGCCGAAATTTTATCCCAATCTACATTAGAGAGCATTTCTACCGGGATATTTGTGCTTTCTCCGATAGTATAATTATCTTCTAAACCCAGCCGACCGCTATCGTTAAATCCCCAGGCCCACAGTTTTCCGTTATCTTTTATGGCAAGTGAATGGTTGGCCCCGGCCGCGCAGGTCACCCACCTGGTGGATACTCCCACCTGCACAGGACTGTTTTTATCGCTGTTATCCCCTACCCCCAACTGACCGTCTTCGTTGCGGCCCCAGGCCCACAGAGTCCCGTCTTCCCTTATAGCCAGGGTATGATAGCCGCCTCCTGCCACAAAACTCCACGAGTGGGTGCTTACCTGTAGGGGTATATCTTTATCAATAGTATCTCCCAGTCCCAGCTGACCGTAATCATTCCATCCCCAGGCCCACAGGGTCCCGTCTTCTTTTATACCCAGCGAGTGGCGGGCCCCGGCGGTAATTTTGCTCCAGTCGGTATCAGATCCCACGCGCACGGGATGTTTTTCGTCAATACCTTCGCTGAAACTGTCAGTTTCTCCTCCGGAAGCTCCTATTCCCAGTTCTCCATAGTAGTTATTCCCCCAGGCCCAGAGAGTACCTGATTCTTTTAAAGCTAACGTATGATAACCGCCGGCGGCAATGGAATCAACCGGATCCGGACTGCCCGCTTTAGCAAATACCGGAAAGCTGAAAATAATAAGAAAAATTATTATTCCAGCTGTTCTATGATTAAAAATGTTATACAAAACTGTTTTTAAATAATACATTATCCGTTTAATTATACTTTTTTTCTTTTTTTTATGTCAAACTTATTTTTTAAAATTAAAAAACTTAGTCTCTGGAAGATTCAGTTTTAAAATATTTAACCGGAGTTCTCACACGCCCTGCTTTATTTACAGCCTGCCCTACCACGCCGTATCTGGTATCCGGTTTTAGATTTTTAACTTTATAACTAAATCCTCCGGGTTTTGACCGACGAAATATAGGATAATGATATTCCCATCTTTTCAGTACCGGAACCTGCTGCCACAAAAAATATACCCCTGCATTCTTTACCTTAAGTTCTGATTTAAATTCCGCGGAAGTTGAAGTTATATTATCCACAGTTACCCCACTTATTTTAGGGCGCCTCATATCTGTTTCAGGGACCGGAAACTGGTCTTCGGCCCATTTTGAGTAGGGGGAGTTCCAGGTCAGGTAAAAAGATTCTTCAACAACATTTTGCAGTTTACTGTCTTTAAATCCCGCTCCCGCGTCCCTGCCTGAATTATCAAAGGTATATCTGTCCCAGTTTAAACTGCTGATAACCCCGAATTTCTCATCAACGAGAAAAATTTTAGTATGGTTGGCTCCTCTTTCATCAACATACGGGGCCTGGGACATATCTATTATTTTAACGTAAGTATTTTCAAGGGAAGCAAAATCATCTATCCTATCTTTATCCGTCCGGGTATAACTGGATTCATCCACAAGCAGTTTAATTTTAACATCCCGCTCTGCGGCAGCGGCCAGCCGGTCCCGAATCTTTTCTTTTATTTCATTAAAAAACGGACGGAAATGGTATATTGATACTAATATTTTATCTTTTGCCCCGTTGATTTTCTCAATCTGGTATTCATGAATTGACTTAAAATCTTCGGGTACATATCTGCCGTGGGCTAAAGGTATAATAGTTTCGGTCTTTCGGTACCCTCCCCCGGGCTCTATATTCTGTCCCGAAGCTTCCCATAAAGTCTCAAATAAATAAGTAAAAGTTTCGCCTATAACTTCATCTTCTATATTCAGGTTAAACTCGTAGTTTTGCTCCATTGCCGACCAGGACCAGTTGCCCGACCCCACGGTAACCTTCTTCTGGTCCACAACCATATATTTTGAATGAGCGGACGGTTTCACATTTACAACCGATATATTCGGGGAGTCAAAGAACTCTTCATCTATATGCTCATTGTTTTTATTTCCCGCACCCAGTGCTATTCTTACCCGGACACCCCGGCGGGCGGCCTGCTTGAGACTTTTGTAAAGCTCCCCCATTATACCGTAATCGTATTTCCACATATTCCACATTTCTATATCAATACTTTCTTCGGCGTTATCTATCCATGCTTTTTTAACATCATATATCTTTTCTATATCCTCATGCCTCATATCCACGGCATGAGTCTCTGACGGGCGGGTAGGCGTATCTGTCCTGCCAGAAGACGGGAAAGTGCAGCTTACCGGCCATAAGACTAAAACCAGACCGGTTAAAAATAATTTTAATTTTTTATATTTTTTCATAGTTTAATCTGTATAACAGTTCATGAGGTTATTTATTTATATTAATACTTAATTTTAATATTAACAAGCTGAATTTATATTATCTAATTCTAAGTACGTTTATTTAAACCTGATAATCTAAGGTTATTAGACATAAATTTTAAAAATTTGACAATACCTATCAGATTGGTATATTAATTGTACATTAAGAGACTAAATTAAAATTATTTATTATTTTGGAATTATAAGAAAACGGAGGTTTATTTAATGAGTATCAGTAAGTTTAGAAATTTAGGTATTGCGGGATTAGTAGTAGTAGGGCTTATGGCCTGTTCTTCGGGTGAAGAAAAATCTGCGGAACCCGAACAGGAAACTCAGGCTGAAGCTGAAACTGAAGCAAATCAGCAGGAAGCTATGCCCCAGCAACCGGAAGCAGTGGAAAGCAGCGATATTGAAGACGAAGAATTAGAAAAGTTTTCAGAAGCTATGGAGTCGATCCGACCTATTACTTCAGAAGCCCAGTCCGATATGGCTAAAACTATAGAAGATTCCGATGTTTCCATGGAACGCTATCAGGAAGTCACCATGGCTCAACAGCAGGGTCAGGAAGCTGATTTAAGTGCGGAAGAAGAACAGCAATTTCAGGAAATAAATGAAAAATTACAGAAATTGCAAACTGATATACAGGAAAAACAGATCAAAGGTATAGAGGAAGCCGGCCTGGACGTAGAAAGGTTCCAGCAAATTTCAAATGCTCTCCAACAGGATCCGGAATTACAGCAAAGATTCTCTGAAATTACCGGCCAGAATCTCGGTGGAGCACCGGCTCAGGAACAGGAACAGGAATAAAAACTAAGTAACTTATCTAAAAAAATTCTATTAAAGTGGGGTATTCCTGCCCCACTTTATAGTACCTGCCTTACAAAATTTTTAATACACTCTTTTATTTAAAAATTATTTTCTTATGTTGTGGAGGAATTAATTCCGGTCCATAATTTCCATAGTGGAAGGTTTATCTATATAACCTTTATATACAATTTTCCAGGGGGCCTTTTCCTTCATTCCATAAATTATTGCGGTATATTCTTTTTTATCTGCTTTTTTAACTTCAAAATCGGTGAAATAAATATTAGACCGGGCATCTACGCCTAATTTTTCGGATATGGAGGTCCGGCCCGTTCCGGTAAAATTTCCGTGCTTTGCATGATAAATTTTTTGGGCGCTGGCGATAGACTCTGCCAGAAGTTTACCTTCCGTTTTAATATTTTTTCTTGCCTGGTACCGGTACAGTAAAAATGATATTATTACCCCGATAAATATTACTGCCATAAACTTTATAAAAGAATTTATTTTACCGGATTTTATTGACATAATATTTTATTATTTTTTGCGTTATTTTTAGAAAAATATTATTATAACTCCCAAATAACCCAGTCCTATTAAAAAAATAGTTATTTCTCTGAATCCTATTTTTCTCTCCATCCTCCACATTGATTTACCCTCCCCCGGATTTAAGTCTCTATTTATTAGAGTATTTTCAACTAAATCGGCTTTCTTTAATACTCTTATAAAAAATACGGTTATAAATGAAGACAGTTTCTGTTTTATATTCAACTCGTCATTTCTAAGCTTATGAGCATTTATTATTGATTCAGCCTCTTCTAAAATTAAAGGAAAAAATCTTAGAGACATGGAAAACGTAAGGGCCACCGAATCCGGCTTTGCTCCTAAAAATGTAAACGGTCTTGTAAACCAGGCAATGGATTTTCCCAGATTTACTGCGGAGGTAGTTACGGTAAGTACACAGGCCCAGCCGAACAATAAAATTATTCTTAAACTTATATTTACGCCGTATTCTAAGTTTGCGGGCGGGATAAAAGCATGTAAAACAAAAGTAATCATTACCAGCCATATAATAGGCAAAATCCCTCTGATTAAGCCGGAAATTTTTATACGGGCAATCACGGTCACTAAAAAAAGCATCCCGAAGGGTATAAAAAAGGCATACAGATTATCAATAAAAAATAGGGAAAGAGATATTATTACAATAAAAATTAATTTAACCCGGGGATCCAGCCTGTGGATTAAAGTATTACCCTCTTTATACCGCCCTAAAAGAAAATGGTGAGCAATATTCATAATAAATTAGATTTCCTCCGGATACAACATAAAAAGATACCAGGGCTGAATTTTTGACTTTTAAAATTATATAATTAACTTCCGGTAATTAAATATTTCCCTTTTCTATCAGAAGTTCGGCTATCTGAATAGTGTTTAAAGCCGCTCCTTTTCTTAAATTATCCGAAACCACCCACATATTAAGTCCGCAGTCAATTGATTCATCTTCCCGGATTCTACCCACAAATACTTCATCTTTACCCCATGAAGTATTGGCCAGAGGATAAATTTCCCGGGCCGGATCATCCTGAACTTTTACGCCGGGAAAATCTTTCAATAATTCTCTGGCTGTTTCGGGAGTTATCGTCCGCTCTGTTTCAATATTAACAGCTTCTGAATGTCCTCCTACAACAGGAACTCTGACAGCTGTCATAGTTACTCTTATTTTATCGTCCCCCATAATCTTACGGGTCTCATTTAGAAGTTTCATTTCCTCGGACGTATAACCGTTATCCCCAAATGCGTCAGACTGGGGAATCTGGGGCAGGCATTCAAAGGCAATCTGGTGGGGAAATACTTCACACTCAACAGGTTCATCATTTAAAAAAGCTCTACTTTGATCTTTTAATTCCCGGGTCGCTTTAAGACCTGCACCGGAGACGGATTGATATGTGGATACAACTAACCTCTTAATTCCCGCCTCATCATATATGGGCTTTAAAGCCATTACCATCTGAATTGTAGAACAATTGGGATTGGCTATAATACCTTCATGCTCCAGAGCGTCTTCGGGATTTACTTCCGGGACTACCAGGGGAATATCTTTATCCATTCTAAAAGCACTCGAATTATCTATAACAACCGCTCCCTGGCTGGCTGCTTTAGTCCCGAATTCCTTAGACCGGCCGCTCCCCGCGGAAAAAAGAGCGATATCCACACCATCAAAATCAGCTTCCCCCAAATCTTCAACTACTATTTTATCATCTCTCCAGGGAAGCTCTTTCCCTTTAGAGCGCGGGGAAGCCATGTACCGGATTTTATCTACCGGAAAATCCCGTTCCTCTAAAATACTTCTCATCTGCTGACCGACCGCGCCGGTAGCGCCAACTACAGCAACATTATATTTTTTATTACTCATTATTTTCCACCTTTTCAGCTACTAAATCTCCAACTTCTTCAGTTGAATATCCCATCCTTTTAGCGGACAGGCTCTCCAGTTTTTCAGAGACAACCCATCTGACAGAACTCTCTATATCCCCGGCCGCTTCTTTTTCACCTAGTTCATCTAACATAAGCTGACCGGCGGATATTGCCGCCAGAGGATTTATTACATTCATACCCGTATATTTGGGAGCAGAACCGCCTATAGGCTCGAACATGGAGACCCCGTCCGGGTTAATATTACCGCCGGCGGCTATTCCCATTCCCCCCTGTATAATCGCTCCCAGATCGGTAATTATATCTCCGAACATATTTCCGGTTACAATTACATCGTACCACTGGGGATTTTTAACCATCCACATACAGCAGGCATCCACATGATTGTAATCTCTTTTTATGTTTGGATATTCGTTCTCCCCCATCTTTTCAAACGCTCTTTCCCATAAATCGTAAATATAAGTTAAAACATTTGTCTTCCCCACCAGGGTAACCTGTCCCACTTTACCCTCTTCTTTTTCTTTTTGGGAAAGTCCCTTCCAGGGCCGGTGACTTCTCCGGTTTTTAGCGTACTCAAACGCATATTTTAAAGCCCTGTCCACTCCCTTGCGGGTATAGACTGCGCTCTGCACAGCTACTTCATTTGAGGTGTCTTTATGGGTAAATCCTCCGGTTCCCGAATAAAGGTCCTCTGTATTTTCGCGTACTACCACAAAATCTACTTCTTCCGGTTTTTTATCTTTCAGAGGACATTCTACGCCCTTGTACAGTTTTATGGGACGTAAATTTACATACTGATCCAGAGCAAATCTGAGTTTAAGTAAAATTCCTTTCTCCAGTATTCCGGGAGCAACATCCGGATCCCCTATGGCCCCTAAGTAAATGGCATCAAAATCTTTAAATTCCTCAATTGCAGATTGGGGCAGGATTTCACCGGTTCTCTTATACCTTTTACCGCCAAAATCATACTCCTTAAAATTAAAATTTATTTTGTATTTTTCACCGGCCGATTTTAATACTTTTAAACCTTCGTTAATCACTTCCGGACCCGTCCCGTCTCCGGGTATGACTGCTATATTATAATCTTTGCTCATATGTAATCCTTACTGACTTTTAGCCAACTTCTCCATCAAACCGCCGGCTTCGATAATATCTTTGATATACCGGGGGTATTCCGGAATATTCCAGGACTGTTCCGTAGTCTTATTCTCAATTTCCCCCTTATTAAAATCGATATTAACTACATCACCGGTACTGGCCTTAAAATCCTCAACCTCAACTATGGGTAACCCGATATTAATTGCGTTCCGGTAAAATATCCGGGCAAAACTTTCTGCAATGACTGCTCCGACTCCGCAACTTTTTATAGACAGCGGAGCATGCTCTCTAGATGATCCGCATCCAAAATCTTTTCCGCCGACTATTATATCCCCGGAATCCACTTTTTTACTGAAATCCTCATCCACCCCGGACATACAGTGGGTAGCTAATTTTTCCCTGCTGGAATTTTTAAGATAACGGGCCGGAATAATCTGGTCGGTATCTACACTGTTGCCAAATTTAAATACTTTACCTTCTACCTGTAAAGTTTCTTTATTATTCATTGTCCTGTGTCTCTCCCGGTTTTACGTACAGAATATTTTCTCTGTTTACGAATAAATAGTCCTGTTCATCCAGTAAATCTCCGGATTCATAATCAAAAATTTTAGCTTCAGTTACCGGAATAAATTTTTTGTTTTCCCGGTTTAAGGAATCACTTATTCTACCCCGGGTATATCTCTTCCGGGTATATATATTGCCCTGTATTTTTACATCCTTAATATAAATTATTATATTTCCGGTTTCTCTTACTTTTGTATTCATTGGTATAATCCTTTCTTTTTACTCTAAGTTATCCGGCGATGTTATATAACCCGTTATAGCAGAAGCAGCTGCAATTTCAGGATTGGCCAGATACACCTGTGATTCTTTATGTCCCATTCTACCTACAAAGTTTCTGTTAGTGGTGGAAAGTGCTTTCTCCCCGGAGGCCAGTATTCCCATATGTCCCCCCAGACAGGGTCCGCAGGTAGGGGGGCTCACTATAGCCCCGGCATCGGAAAAAATCTTAAGCAACCCCTCGGAAATTAATCTGTTATACAGTTTTTCCGTCGAAGGAATTAAAATCAGCCTCACGTCCGAAGCAACTTTTCTACCGTCAATTATCTTAGCCGCCTTTACATAATCTTCCCATCTCCCGTTAGTACAGGATCCAATTACCACCTGATCTAACTTTATTTTTTCTATAGAATTAACCGACCTGGAATTAGCCGGAGAAAACGGGAAAGCCACCTGGGGTTCAATAACATCGGCATCAATCTCTATTATTTCTTCATAATCGTCGTCTTTTTTTATAGAATAATGATCGGGGAAAGGTCTATAAGGTCGCTTCGCCCGTTTTTCTATAAATTCTATTGTCTGGGTATCGGGCTCCATTATCCCGTATTTGGCACCGCATTCTACAACCATATTTGACATGGTAAACCTTGAATCCATAGAAAGCTCATTTATTGTATCACCGCAGAATTCCAGTCCCTTATACAGCGCACCGTCCGTTCCCAGAAGAGAAATTAGATGTAGTATAATATCTTTTCCGCTCACATGGGGTTTTAATTTACCGTTAATTACCACTTTTACGGCCGGCGGAACTTTAAACCAGCATTTTCCGGTGGCCCAGGCGTAGGCTACATCCGTGGACCCCACTCCGCTGGCCACCGCCCCTAAGGCTCCGTAAGTTACGGTATGAGAATCTGCCCCTATTACAATATCCTGGGGAACCACAAGTCCTTTTTCGGGCAAAAGCACGTGTTCTATTCCCTTTCCCGCTTCAAAAAATTTTAAATCCCACTTTCTGGCAAAATTTCTGACCTTCTTTACCTGCTCGGCGGAATCTATATCTTTATTGGGAGTAAAGTGATCTGCCACAATAACTACTTTTTCGGGATCCGCTATCTCATTCACGCCGGATTTTTCGAATGCATCTATAGCCAGTGGCGTAGTAATATCATTGGACAAAATCACATCCACATCAACTTCTATAAAGTCACCCGGTTGTAATTTTTTCTGTTCTAATTTTTTTGCGTATATTTTTCTTCCTAAACTCATTATTTACCTCTCTTTCAAAGGTGTACTCTCTGAGGACCATCTTTACCATTTTCTTCCATAAGGATCAACCTGTTTAAAGCCGAAATATATGCCAGAGCCGACGCTTCTATTATGTCCGTAGAGGCACTCCTGCCGTGTATCTCCCGTGTTCCTTCTGCTTTTTTTATAACAACGGTTACCTCCCCCATTGAATCCCCCCCTTTGGATACGGCTTTAATCATATAATCAACCAGGGTTACCTCTATGCCGGTTATCTTATTTATTGCATTGTAACAGGCATCTACCGGACCGTCTCCCGCGGAGGCATTCTGAATAATTTCAGATTCACCCTTCTTATTTACTTTAATTTTTACAGCGGCGCTGGGCATTATTCCAGTTCCCGCTATAGTGTGCAAATATTTCATTTCGTAAGTTTTTTTAACCGAACCCAGCTGTTCTTCAAGCAGGGTTAAAAGCTCATCGTCGTAAACTTCTTTTTTCTTATCGGCCACTTCCTTGAATTTTCCAAATAAATTTTCCATATCTATTTTTTCAAGGTCCACCCCTAAATTTTTAAGTCTTTCTTTAAGAGCGTGTTTTCCCGAATGTTTCCCCAAAACCAGAGCTTCCACTTTCCTGCCTATGGACCGGGGGGTCATTATTTCATAAGTAAGTTTATCTTCAATTACACCGTGCTGATGTATGCCGGCCTCGTGTTTAAAAGCATTTTCACCGACTATCGCTTTATTTTTTTGAATAGATATGCCCGAAAGCCTGGAGACTAAAGAGGACGTGGGATAAATCTGCTCGGTATCCAGAGCGATTTCCTTATTGTAAATATCCTTGCGGGTAACAATACTCATAGCTATCTCTTCTAAAGCGGCATTGCCCGCCCGCTCTCCTATACCGTTTATGGTGCACTCTACCTGGGTAGCTCCATTTTCAATTGCAGCCAGAGAATTAGCCGAAGCCATTCCCAGATCATTGTGACAGTGAACGCTTATTACAACATTATCTGGTACAACTTCTTTAACTTCTTTTATGATGTGTCCGTATTCACCCGGCATGGTATATCCTACCGTATCCGGTATATTTACGGTGTTAGCTCCCGCCTTTACGGCTACTTTTATGACCTTCTTTAAAAACTCAAGTTCTGTCCTGATAGCATCTTCAGCGGAGAATTCCACATCATCGCACAAAGATACAGCCAGTTTAACAGCCTGCTCGGTTTTTTGAAGAATTTCTTTTTTTGATAATTTTAATTTTGCCTTGCGGTGTATGGGGCTGGTAGCTATAAAAGTATGTATCCGGGGTTTTTTAGCCGGTTTTAAAGCTTCCCAGCACCTTTTTATATCCTTTTCCCGGGCCCTGGCCAGACCGCATACAGTTGTATTTTCCAGCTCTTTGGCCAGCCGGTTTACAGCCTCAAAATCTCCGGGCGAACTGATGGGAAAACCGGCTTCTATTACATCCACTCCCAATCTCTCAAGCTGCCTTCCGATCTGCATTTTTTCAGCCATATTCATACTGGCGCCCGGAGACTGCTCACCGTCTCTTAAGGTAGTATCAAAAAATATTATTCTGTCCATATTAATTTAGGTCTGATATCACAGCCAGTCCATCATTTCCCGTAATTTTTTTCCAACCTTTTCTATGCGGTGATTTTTCAGTTCAGACTGTTTCTTTGTAAATACCGGGCGATTTTTCCTGTTTTCTTCTATCCATTCTTTGGCAAATTCGCCGGATGTTATTTCACCGAGTATCTTTTTCATCTCTTTTTTAGTCTCGTCATTTATTATTCTCTCGCCCCGGGAATATTCACCGTATTCGGCTGTATCGCTTATGGAATAGTTCATATAAGCTATACCTTTCTCGTGTATGAGATCTATTATTAATTTCATCTCATGGAGACATTCAAAATAGGCGATTTCAGGTTGATAACCCGCTTCCACAAGAGTTTCAAACCCTTTCTTTATAAGTTCTACAACTCCGCCGCACAGTACAGTCTGCTCCCCGAAAAGGTCAGTTTCGGTCTCTTCTTCAAAAGTAGTTTCAATTACTCCCGCACGGGTTCCTCCGGTTCCTTTGGCATAAGCAAGAGCGTAATCCATGGCTTTACCGGAAAAATCTTTATCAACGGCTACCAGCATAGGTACGCCGTTACCGGCTTTGTATATATCTCTTACCAGATGTCCCGGACCTTTAGGGGCAATCATTACCACATCGCTGTTTTCCGGGGGTTCAATCTGGTTAAACCGGATGTTAAAACCATGGGAAAATCCCAGGACTAACTCCTCTTTTTCTTCAAGATAGGGTTTAATCTCTTCATATACCGCCGGCTGAATAGTATCCGGCACTAAAAGATGCACCCAGAATACATCCTCATCTTTAGCCGCCTCTTTTGCGGTTACCGGATTAAATCCGTCTTTCTCGGCCTGTTTCCAGTTGTCCGACCCCTCTACATCGGCTACAACAACTTCCACACCCGAATCTTTAAGATTAAGAGCATGGGCATGCCCCTGGGAACCGTAACCTATTACGGCAATTTTCTTTCCCTCAAGTAACGATAGATCTGCATCATCATGATAATAAATTTTTGCACTCATTATTTTCCTCCTCTTTCTAATGCTATAATTCCCGTCCGTACAAGTTCAATTATTTTGTAGGGTTCCATAAGCTTTATAAAAGCTTTAATTTTATCCTCTGTTCCGGTAACTTCAACAGTTACACTTTCATCGGCCACATCCACAATTTTGGCTCTGAATATGGATACAATTTCCATAATTTCGGGCCGGTTCTCTTTTTCGGCTTTTACTCTTATCAGTATTAAATCTCTTTCCACTATATCTTTACCCAGATAATCTTTTACTTTTATTACATCCGGTAATTTATTTAACTGCTTGGTAACCTGTTCTAAAACAGATTCATCCCCTTTAACTACTATGGTCATCCGGGATACATCGGAGTTCTCTGTTTCTCCGACCGCCAGAGAATCAATATTAAATCCCCGGGCGCTGAAAAGCCCCGAAATTTTGGCCAGAACCCCGAATTCATTTTCAACTAAAACTGATATCGTATGTTTCATCATTTTTATCTACTCCTTTTAATTTTTAAAATAAGGTTTTAAGTTAATAACTATTATTTAAGCCATATCCAGAAGAATTTCATCAATGGCCGCACCGCCGGGTACCATGGGATAGACATCCTCTTCCGGATCCACCAGGCAGTCAATTACAACCGGTTTGTCTTTCACCTTAAGGGCTTCTTTTAAAGCCGGTACTACCTCGCCGTCTTCTTTTACTGTTATTCCCTTGGCCCCGTAAGCCCGGGCAACTTTGGCAAAATCGGGTACCCTGCAGTCCGCATCTTTTCCAAGACAGACCGCCGAATATCTTTTATCAAAAAAGAGAGACTGCCACTGACGGACCATCCCCAGGTAATTATTATTTAAAATTAAAATAATAACTGGAATTTGTTCCACCACGCAGGTAGCCAGTTCCTGTATATTCATCTGAAAACTTCCGTCCCCGGCTATATCCACGACCGGCTGATCCGGCCGGCCGAATTTTGCGCCGATGGCCGCCGGGAAACCGTAGCCCATGGTCCCCAGCCCGCCGGAAGTTAAAAATGTCCGGGGCTTATCGTATTTGTAAAACTGTTCGGCCCACATCTGGCACTGGCCCACTTCGGTGGTAATAACCGCGTTCCCTTCGGTAACCTCCCAGAGCTTTTCAACCACATACTGGGGTTTTAATTTTCCGTCCTTTTTGTAAGTTAACGGATGTCTGTCTTTCCAGGCTTTAATCTTCTCGTGCCAGTCTTTGCGATCTTTCTTTTTAACCCGTTTTGTCAGGGATTTTAAAATATTTTTGGCGTCACCGACTATGGGTATGTCGGCTTTTATATTTTTAGATATGGAGGTGGGGTCTATATCTATATGAATTATTTTGGCATCGCTGGCAAAATCTTCAACCCTCCCGGTTACCCGGTCATCAAATCTGGCGCCCACCGCTATTATTAAATCCGAATTCTGAACCGCGTGATTGGCATAATATGTTCCGTGCATTCCCAGCATACCCAAAGACAGATCCGACTGGGCCGGAAAAGATCCTATTCCCATGAGGGTATTAGTTACCGGCAGCCGGCCTTTTTTGGCCAGGCCCCGCAATTCATCGCTGGCTTCGGATATAATAACTCCGCCGCCGGCATATATGACCGGTCTCTGGGATTCATTTATAGCTTCGACCGCTAATTTTATCTGTTTCTTGTTACCTTCTATCTGGGGTTTATATCCCCTGATATTGACTTCCTTGGGATAATTAAAATCGGTCTCATCTACCTGAATATCCTTTGGAAGATCTATTACTACCGGACCCGGCCGGCCGGAACGGGCCAGGTGAAAAGCTTCTTTTATAGTAGGAGCCAGATCCTCAATATCGGTAACCAGGTAATTTTTCTTGGTTATCGGCCTGGTTATTCCCGTAGTATCGGCTTCCTGGAAAGCATCGTTTCCAACCAGATGGGTACCAACCTGGCCGGTTATAGCGACCATGGGTATAGAATCCATATAGGCCGTAGCCAGTCCCGTAACAAAGTTGGTAGCGCCCGGACCGGAAGTGGCCAGACAGACCCCCACTTTACCGGTTGAGCGGGCGTAACCGTCAGCCATATGGGCTGCTGCCTGTTCATGGCGGGTCAACAAAAATCTCAGATCTTTTTCATCGTGTAAATCATCGAATATGGGGATTACCGAACCGCCGCAAATCCCGAATATTATATCAACCCCTTCTTTCTTAAGACTTTCCAGAACTATTTTTGAACCTCTCATTATCTTCTCCTTTTATAAATTATATTTATTAATTTTAAACCAGAACAAATTACCATTATCCAGCTATTTATTCAAGTACCGCTCCATGGGCGGCAGATTTTACAAGTTTTGAATATTTAGACAACCAGCCGGAAACTTCTTTCTCCGGTTTTTTCCATTTTAGCATTCTCAGTTTTAACTCCTGGTCGGTTAATTTAACTTCAAGTTTCCTGTTGGGAATATCTATATTTATAATATCTCCGTCCCGTAAAGCGGCAAGTTTACCGCCGGCGGCCGCTTCCGGTGATATATGACCGATGCAGGGTCCCCGGGTTCCTCCCGAAAATCTACCGTCGGTAATCAGGGCCACGTCTTTTTCCATGCCCAGTCCCGCAATTAAGGAAGTGGGATTTAACATCTCCGGCATCCCCGGTCCCCCGGCGGGACCTTCGTATCTTATAACTATAACGTCGCCTTTATTAATATCCTTATTTCTTATAGCTTCTATGGCATCCGCTTCACTGTTAAATATTCTTGCCGGTCCGGACATAACCATATTGTCTTCATCCACTGCAGCTGTCTTTACCACGGAACCGTCAGGACAGAGATTGCCCTTGAGTATTGCCAGCCCTCCTTTTTTCTTAAAGGGATTGGACTTGGCTCTTATTATTTCAATGTCTTCCACCCGGCCATTTTTGGCAATAGTTTTCAGCCGGCTTCCCGAAACAGTTGAATTGTCTTTTAAGTATGATTCCAGCCGGTTTAAAACCGCAGGTATTCCTCCGGCCCAATGCAAATCCTCCATAAAATAGTCCCCCCCGGGTCTTAAACTGAGAATCTGGGGGACCTGTTCACTTATTTTGTCAAATTTTTCCAGACTTAAATCAACTCCCGCCTCCCGGGCAATCGCCGGAAGATGAAGCACTGTATTAGTAGAGCCGCCTGCGGCCATATCCACTACTATAGCATTGTAAAGGGCCTTCTCGTTTAATATCTTATCGGGGGTTATATCGTCTTCTACAAGTTTAACAACTCTCTGGCCGCTCCTGTAAGCAATTCTCTCTTTTTCAGCCGATACGGCCAGGGAAGTTCCCGAGCCGGGTAAACTCATTCCCATAGCTTCCGTTAAACTGTTCATAGTATTAGCCGTATACAGACCCTGGCAGGATCCGCATCCCGGACAGGCATTTAAAGTTAATTCTTCTAATTCGTCTTTATCTATATTTCCTGCTTCATAATTTCCCACGGCTTCAAAAGTATCTCTGACCAGGGACAGTTTTTTACCGTTTTTTCTACCGGTAAGCATGGGCCCGGCCGTAACTATTATTGAGGGGATATTTAAACGGGCCGCTGCCATAAGCATACCCGGGGTAATTTTATCGCAGCTGGTAAGAAGGACTATGCCGTCAAAACCGTGAGCTTTAGATACGGACTCGACAGAATCGGCTATCAAGTCCCGGGACGGCAGAGAATAACGCATTCCCTCATGTCCCATGGCTATTCCATCACATATAGCCGGTATCCCGAATTTAAAGGATATTCCCCCGCCGGCGTGAATGCCTTTTTCAATAGCTCCTTCTAAACGCTCCATGTGCACATGGCCCGGAACAATTTCAGAAAAACTGCTGGCCACCCCTATAAACGGTTTCTTGTGAATTTCTTTATTATCTACCCCGCAGGCATAAAGTAAAGCTCTGGACGGCGCTCTGGACGGACCTTTTTTTACCTTGTCACTTCTCATTTTTATAACCTCTTTTTATTCTAATATTATAGTCTCTCCCTCATCAACTTCCGTATCTTCTTCTTCCTGTTCGGGCTCAACCGGTTCTTTTTTTTCTTCAATCTCCATTGCCGGTTCCCTGCTTCCTTCCAGCATCGGAGATTCCAAAACAGCATTAACTTCCGCTGTCTCTTCTTCTTCTTCCTCTTCCCAGTTCAAACCTATAATACAAAGAAGGATAGTTATAACTACAGTTAAAAACAAAGTTAACCGGGTCTGTTTGGTATTAAACATTTTATTTACCTCTCGCTTTTTAAAAGTTTATAAGATATACTGTCCACCAGCGCTTCCCATGAAGCTTCTATAATATTTTCAGAAACTCCGATGGTACCCCATTCCGTATCTTTGTCCATAGATTCAAGCAGAACTCTAACCTTGGCCGCGGTTCCTTCCCTGGCATTTATAACCCTTACTTTAAAATCCGTTAAACTTACCTCGCTCAACTCCGGATAAAATTTTTCCAGCGCTTTTCTAAGGGCGTTATCCAGGGCATTAACCGGACCTTCTCCCTCTGCGGCGGTATGTTCTTCCTCACCGTTTACTATGACTTTTATAGTTGCTTCAGATCTGAGTTCTCCGCTGGTATTCTCTATTATAACCCTAAATCCCTCCAGCTCAAAAAACTTGTCTCGCTGACCGGTCTCCTCCATCATCATTAACTCAAAAGAACCTTCAGCGCCCTCAAAATGGTACCCCTTCTTTTCCATCTTTTTAATTCTCTTCAATAATTTCTTAACTTTTTTCTTATCTGATTGAAGATCTATGCCGAACTCCTTGGATTTAAACTTAATATTGCTTGAACCGGCGAGCTCGGAAAGTAAGATTCTTCTCTCATTTCCCACGCTTTCCGGATCTACGTGTTCATACGTTCTCGAATCCCTCTGCACGGCACTTACGTGTATCCCGCCTTTATGGGCAAAAGCCGAATGGCCCACAAAAGGCTGATGGGAATCGGGTATACGGTTGGAAATCTCATCTATATACCTGGATAATTCAGTGAGTTTTTTAATATTATCTTCAGGCAGGCATTTATAATCCATTTTTAACTGTAAATTAGCTATAGAAGAACAGAGATTGGCATTTCCGCATCTTTCTCCGTAGCCGTTTACAGTTCCCTGTATAAGCTGGCACCCTTTCTTAACAGCTGTCAAAGTATTTGCCACCGCCACTTCTGAATCATTATGAGCATGTATTCCCAGAGGCACATCTGTATTCTTTTTAACTTTCTCCACTATTCTGGAAACCTCGTGGGGCAATACCCCTCCATTGGTCTCGCACAGTGACAGGTTATCAGCTCCCCCTTTGACTGCAGCCTGCAGACATTTTAAAGCATATTCCGGATTTTCCAGGTACCCGTCGAAAAAATGTTCAGCGTCAAAAATAACTTCTATATCCTTCTGTTTAAGATAATCCACAGTTTCTTCAATCATATTAAGATTTTCTTTCAAAGTGGCATTTAAAGCTTTCTCAACATGCAGGTCCCAGCACTTTCCGAATACGCTGCAGACAGGCGGATCCACCTCCAGAACTTTTTGAAGTACCGTATCCTTCTTCGGCGAAATATTTTTTCTGCGAGTTGATGTAAAAGCCGTTATTTTAGCATTTTTAAGATTCTCATTCTTAACTCTTTTAAAATAACTTATATCCTTGGGGTTTGAACCCGGCCAGCCACCTTCTATGTAATCCATCCCGATCCAGTCCAGTTTACGGGTCACTTTCAACTTATCGTCAACCGAAAGGGATATACCCTCGGATTGAGTTCCATCTCTTAGGGTTGTATCTAATACTTTTATTTCTTTATTCATCTCTATTTTTTCCGAATCTGGGATTTTTCTCGCAAAATTCCCGGTGTAATGCTCTAACAGCTTCCTTCCCCTGCTTCCTGGATACCACACAGCTTACCTTAATCTCAGATGTGGATATCATTTCAATATTTATATCATTTTCTGAGAGAATATCAAACATTTTTGCCGCAACTCCGGCATGGCTTTTCATGCCCACTCCCACTATAGAAACTTTGTCCACATCCCGATCAATCAATATCTCCTGAGCGTCCAGTTTTTGTTTAAGTTTTTCCATAATTTCGCGAGCTCTGTTGAGTTTCTGATGGGCTATCGAAAAAGATATGTCATTTACCCCGCTTTTATGGGCGGATGACTGTATGATCATATCCACATTAATATTTTCCTCAGCCAGGGCTCCAAATATTTCAGCGGCAACACCCGGTTTATCGGGTACGTCCACTATGGATATTTTCACCTGGTCTTCATCCAGAGTTACCCCCCTGACTACCACCTGTTCTAAATCTTTTGTTTCTTTTGTAACCATAGTTCCACCTTTACTGTATTTTTCTTTCATACTTGAACGGATATTTATATCAATATTATTCTTTTTAGCCACTTCTATAGAACGGGACTGTAAAACTTTCGCGCCGGTTGAAGCCATTTCCATCATCTCGTCATAACTTATTTCATCTATTTTCCGGGCCCCTGAAGTTATGCGGGGATCCGTAGAATAGACGCCGTCTACGTCAGTATATATTTCGCAGACATCGGCATCTAATACCGAAGCCAGCGCTACCGCGCTAAGATCGCTGCCCCCTCTTCCCAGGGTAGTAATATTATTGTCCTTTGATATACCCTGAAAACCGGCCACTATTACAATGTTGTCACTATTTAGTGATTCCCGCAGCTTTGAAGTATCAATCTCTTTTATTCTGGCTTTAGAATGAACTGAATCAGTTAAAATACCTACCTGAGTTCCGGTCAAAGATACGGCCTTGTATCCTTTAGATTTTATAGCCATAGCCATCAAAGATATACCCTGCTGTTCTCCGGTGGCCAGTAAAACATCGAGTTCCCGGCTGTCCGGAGAATCCGTAATCCGGGAAGCCATATTTAAAAGTTCATCGGTGGTATCCCCCGGCGCCGAAACAACAGCCACCACTTCATTGCCCTCTTTATACGTATCTATAATATGTCCGGCGACTCTCTTAATATGGTCCGCATCTTTTACAGATGAGCCGCCGTATTTTTGTACAACAATATTCTTTTTCACCTATCTAACTCTCCTTATCTTAAAATATAATATTATTCTCTTGAGTAAACTAATAATATACTTATTATAAGACTTAATTTCAATACCGATAAAATAAAAAACCACCGTATTTTTTTAAACGGTGGCTTTCTTCTTTCTCTTTTTTTTAACTGTTTTAGTTATGAATCAAAGCACACCGGTCCAAAACCCGCCACAATTACGGGCAGGACCGTTATAATTAATAATACAGTGCTGAAATTCAGTATAAAATTCATATTTTATTAATAACAAAAATATAATACTTCTGTCAAGGTATTTCTTAATTTAAAAATTAGCGGTTATAAATATTTTTTTATATTACTTAAAAGCTCCGCCGGTTTAAAACCTTTTACCATATAATCAGACGCTCCTAACTCATAGGCTCTCTCTTTATCGTTTTTTTGAGACATAGCCGAGACTACGATAACAGGTAAATCCTTTAATTTATTCCAGGAACGCAATTTTTCCAACACTTCATAACCGTTTACCCGGGGCATCATTAAATCCAACAGCATAAGATCAATCTCTTCGGCTTTTATTTTATCCAGAGCTTCTTTACCGTCATGGGCAACCAGCCCCTCATAACCTTCCGCTTCAACCATCAACTTCATTAGTTGAGTAATATTTTTCTCGTCATCAACAATTAATATTTTAGCTTTCAACTTTATATACGGCTCCCCTGTTTTTAAAATTTACTCCTGTTAAAAAATGAGTATTTTATTTTATCAAAATGTCCCACTAAAATAAAATCCATTACCCGTTTTTTAAAGTAAGATTTGAATCTCCAAATTATAAATATTTATATTTAGATAAAAGAAAAGTCAAAAAAATATTTAATAAGATATAGTATATTTTTTATTAGATATTTTGTTCTCTAATACCCCGGGTATCAATTCCGGTAGTTATAATTTCGCAGTCCAGATCCCGGGCCTGCCAGATTTTTCGCATTGTATTGCCGGTTTTTTCAGCTATCTCTTCCTCCCCCGTAAAGGATACTATAGATGGTCCGGAGCCGGTTATTGCCGTACCGTAGGCCCCGGCTTTTAAAGTCTCTTCTACTATTTTATCAAAATCCGGAATAAACTTCTTCCTGTAAGGCTGATGTATTTTATCTTCCGTGGCATATTTTAGGTCGCTGTAATTGCCCTTTAATAGGGCCCCCATTAACAGCGAGACCCTGGAAATATTAAAAACAGAATCGGAAATTGAAAATTTACGGGGCATAATTTTCCGGGCTTCATCGGTGGACACTTCCAGATCCGGGCATCCTATAACTATTATTAGATTTTTATTAGATATGTCATATTTACGGTAGAACAGTTTTTCCCCTTTAAAATATGAAACCGTAAATCCCCCGGCCACTGCCGGTACAGCGTTGTCCGCATGCCCTTCCATCCGGGAAGTCATCCGGGCTATATCCTTCTTTTTCAGCCCTAAATCAAAAATTTTATCAGCTATATAAATCCCCCCCGCCCTGGCCGCGGCAGAAGAACCCAGACCTTTTTTTAAAGGTATACCGCTGTCAATGACCATATCCATATCCGGGACTTTTTTATCTGCCCGGGAGAGGGCATATTCAAAACCTTCTGCAACAGCGTTACTGTCGGAATCTATATTTTCAGCTTTGCCTTTTAGGAGAAGTTCTCCGGTGCCCGGGCCGGCGGTAATTCTAAGATATTTTTTAATCCCAAAACCCAAAACATCAAAACCGGGCCCGATATTAGAAACGGAGGCCGGAATTTTTAGGTGGATTTTTTCAGAATTTTTCATTTATTTAGAAATTTATATCAGCAGTATTATATTAATCTTACTTTATACCGGCCGTTTTTACTACGTCTTCGACATTATCTTCGACAACTGGAGGCCGGCTTACCGTCTCTATGGCCCGGTCCGGATCCTTTAGTCCGTGGCCGGTGAGAATACATACCACTCTGGAAGTGGATTTTAAATCTATTTTTTTCTGATCTATATATTTTTTAAGACCGGCTACAGAAGCCGCAGAGGCAGGCTCTACAAATACGCCCTCCCTGTCGGCAAGCCTCTGCCAGGCCCAGAGTATTTCCTCATCGGTAACCCGGTCAATTACACCGTCGGATTCATCCCTGGCCGTTTCTGCTTTTTTCCAGGATGCGGGATTACCTATTTTTATGGCCGTGGCCACTGTCTGGGGATCTTTAAAAATTTTTCCCTCTACAATCGGAGAAGAGCCGTGAGCCTGAAACCCCATCATTTTAGGTAGACTTAAATCTTTATTTTCGTTGAGTTCCCGGTATCCCTTCCAGTAGGCGGTAATGTTCCCGGCGTTACCCACGGGCATAAACTGATAATCGGGAGTATCTCCAAGAGCCTCGGCTATCTCATAAGATGCTGTTTTCTGTCCTTCTATCCGGTTGGGATTTATGGAATTTACCATCTCCACTTCATAATCTTTGCATATTTCCCTTACCAGTTCCAGACACCTGTCAAAATTTCCTTTAACGGCCACCACGCTGGCCCCGTGTATTAGAGCCTGTGAAAGTTTCCCCAGGGCAATAGATCCCTCCGGTATCACAACTATAGATTTTATCCCCGCACTTACCGCATAAGCCGAAGCCGAGGCCGAAGTATTTCCCGTGGATGCGCATATTACAGCTTTGGCCCCTTTCTCCACAGCCTTAGATACTGCTACGGTCATCCCCCGGTCTTTAAAAGACCCGGTGGGATTTAAACCTTCGTATTTTAAATAAATATCAAAATCCACATCCAGGAGCTGTTTTATATTGTCAGCTTTAATAAGAGGGGTGGAACCTTCCTGCAGCGTTATTACCGGAGTACTGTCAGTAACCGGCAATATATCCTTAAACCTTTCTATAACCCCGATCCGTTTTAAATCTTTTTTTATCAATATATTTCCTCTTCCGATTCTATTCTTATAAATACACTCTTTTTCTTCACAATTGCCAGAGAATCTATTTTGGCCAGTGCCCTTTTTAAATCTTTTTCTTTGGCCCGGTGGGTAACCATTACTATGGGGACCTCATCCATCTGAGACCGGCCCTTCTGAAAACAGGAGGCAATGGAGACATCATTCTCTCCCAGTACTCCCGAAATTTTTGAAAGCACTCCCGGTTTATCCGCAGTTGTAAACCGCACATAATATTGAAAAGAGAGATCCCCTATATCCGTCACTGCCGTTTTTTTGTTAGGATCAGTATGTATATAGGGTATTTTCCCGGCAATATCGTAATTTATTTTTTGAGCCAGATATACTATATCGCTTACCACGGCCGAGGCCGCCGGAAAACTGCCCGCACCTTTGCCATAAAACATAACCGGGCCGGATACATCCCCGTTTATCAGAGCCCCGTTGTTTTCGTAGTTGACTCCGGCAAGCATATCATCGGGCTTTAGAAAAGCGGGATGAACTCTAACTTCCGCCGAGTCATCATGCCTTTTTATTACCGAGAGTAACTTTAGGCGAAAATCAAACATTTCCCGGGCAAACTGAATATCTTTTAACTTTATATTTTCGATTCCTTCATAGAAAATATCCCCAAAATTTACCGGAGCACTCATAATTATATTGGCCAGCACCGCTGTTTTATGAGCTGCATCCAGTCCTTTTACATCCGCGGATGAGTCGGGCTCGGCAAATCCCGCCTCCCGAGCTTCTTCCATAGCTTCTTTAAAGCTATAACCCCCGGTACTCATTTTAGTAAGAATAAAATTGGTGGTCCCGTTTAAGATTCCTTTTACGCTCTCAATTTCATTGGCCGCCAGTCCTTCATTTATTCCCTGGATAACCGGGATACCGCTGCCCACGCTGGCCTCAAAATATATAAGAGAATTACTCTCTCTGGCCGACCTGAAAATTTCTCTCCACTTAGTGGCCATGAGGGCTTTATTGGCGGTAACAATGTGCTTGCCCTTATTAAAACAGTCCGTTATAACCCGCCGGGCAAAATCTGGATTGCCAGTTAAGATAACTACCAGTTTTATACTCTTATCATTAACTATATCCTTATAATCAGAAGTAAATTTCTCTACTTCTATGTTAAGTTTTTCTATAACGGACTTATCTTTGTCGCAAACTTTTTTAATCTCAAGATTTGCTCCGATCCGGTTTTCGAGGGCCTGGGTATTCTTTTTCAAAACCTTATATACCCCGCTGCCCACGGTTCCCAGCCCTATTATTCCTATGCTAACACTCATTCCTCGGGGGGGCCTTTTCTCAAAAATTCTTTCAATCTCAGCAGAGCATCGTGAAACCGCTGGTAATGAGTTACCACGGCCATCCTCACATATCCTTCGCCGTAATTGCCAAATCCTATTCCCGGAGCAACCGCAATACCGGTCTCTTCAATTAAAAGCTCTGCAAATTCCAGGGAGCCCATATCTTTAAATTTTTCGGGCAGTTCCAGCCACAGATACATAGTGGCTTCGGGCATCTTGGCTTCCCAGCCTATTTTGTTTAATCCGTCTACCAGTTTCTTCAGCCGACGGCGGTATTCTTCTACTGTCTTTTTTATACAGTCCTCCGGACCGTTTAAGGCTTTTATACCCGAAAGCTGAATGGCGGTAAATACACCGTAGTCCAGATAGGATTTAATTTTCTCAAGAGGTTTTAAGAACTTTTTTCCGCCGACGCAGTACCCCACTCTCCAGCCGGCCATATTAAAAGTTTTGGAAAAAGAATGGAATTCCACTCCCACATCTTTAGCCCCCTCCACTTCCATAAAAGAAGGAGCTTTGTAATCTCCGTAAGTAATTTCCGAATAGGCAAAATCATGGCACACTATTATATTGTACTTCTTGGCAAATTCCACTACTTCTTCAAAAAATTTAGTATCTTCCACAACTGCGGTAGTGGGATTATTGGGATAATTTATAAACAGTAATTTTGCTTCTTTAGCTACTTTCTCCGGAATATCGGTAAAATCGGGCAGATAATTATTCTCTTCTGAAATAGGCATATTATACGGTTCACCGCCGGCTAAAATAATACCGTTAAGATGAACGGGATAACAGGGATTGGTAACTAAAACTTTATCCCCCGGATCCAGATAGGCCATACACATGTGGGCAATGCCCTCTTTTGAGCCTATTAACGCTAAGACTTCATTTTCGGGGGTGAGATTTACGTCAAACTTTCTCTTATACCAGTTTGCCACAGTTCTCCTGAATTTAGGCATACCCTTTGCCTGGGGGTACCGGTGAGTGCGGGGGTGATTTACAATGGTATCACACATCCGTTCTATTATATGCTCAGGGGTGGGCATATCGGGATTCCCCATTCCCAGATCAATTACATCCTGTTTATTTCTGTAAGCTTCTTTTTTTAAAACATCTATGGCCCCGAACAGATACGGCGGCAATTCCTTTAATTTCCGGGTGGGCTTAATATCTACTTTTTTCGAATTTTTATTTTTTTTGCTCATTTTATGCACCTGCCTTCATTTCAATTTACCAAACTCCATATATTTTTTCAACTTGAAATTGTTTTATTCTTCCCCGTTTCTTTAGCCTCAAGAAGTCTCTTATCGGCGATATTCAACAAATCCTTGGATTTGTCGGCATCTTCCGGAAAAGTAGCTACCCCCAAAGATACCGTTATATTAAAACTGTCCCCCTCCCAGTAAAAAGGTATATCCTCAACAA
This sequence comes from Elusimicrobiota bacterium, assembly GCA_051745145.1. Taxonomy (GTDB): domain Bacteria; phylum CG03; class SLGR01; order SLGR01; family JAGXOG01; genus CAYZAK01. The sequence continues at coordinate 31,163 of JBNJDT010000008.1, read as the reverse complement.
CATTCCTGATTCTCTCGGCAGTTTTTACCGCTTTATCTTTTGTAGTTCTGGGAAGAAGAATTACAAATTCTTCTCCGCCGTATCTTATGAGCAGGTCCGATTTGCGCAGGTGTTTTTTAATCGCCCCGGAAATTTCAGCCAGGACATTGTCTCCGGCCGGATGACCGTAAGTGTCATTAATTTTTTTAAAATCGTCTATATCCAGAATTACAAGCGATAAATTATCCCCTGCCCGGCGGGCAATTCCAAACTCGGTCTGAAGACGGGGCATAAAATACCGGCGGTTATAGGCCTGGGTTAAGTCATCCGTAATGGCTTTTTTCTCGGCCTCTTTTACGGCATCTTTCATTTTACCGGTCTCTTTTTCAATCTGATTTTCCACGTCTTTTTTTAATTTTCTTGCCGCCTGTTTTTCCATGCTGTATAAAGTTTTGGCAGCTTTTTCCTCTGCTTTTTCTTCTGCTACTTTATCTATTTTTTTACCCACTTTCTTGCCTTCGTTGTGAAGTTTGTATATCTGGTTGGAAGTCTGCTCTGAAATCTCTCTCAAAGAATCATCGACAGAAGAAGTCACCTTCTGTATTTCAATATCAATTATTCGCTGAAAACGGTTTTTTTGCTCCTCAACTATGGTATACCTCTCCTTACGCAGCAGATCTATCTCTCTTTTAAGTTCCATCAACTGTTTATTTATATCTTCAATTTTTTCTTTTATATCTTTTTTTTCTGTCATTATACTTATATTCCCCAAAACTCTGTACTAATTTGTAATACTATATCCTCTGTACTATCTTAAGCCAGCTCACCGTGAGCCAGCAACCGGTATAAAACCATCCCCTCTGATATATCCGATCGATTCCCCTCCCATATTTTTCCTTTTCTTACCTCTATAAATTTTTTTATAAAATCATCCGGCCCCTCAAGTTCCAGTTTGTTTTTAGGGGTAGAATAATGCATGGGAAATACCAGATTAGGCTTTAACTGTTTTACTATTTTATACGCCCCGTCTGCCCCCACCGTAAAATGACCGCCCACCGGAACGGCGCAGATATCGCAGGGTCTTATCAACCGGACCTGCTCTCTGGACAACTTATGTCCTATATCCCCCAGATGAACAAAATCTATATTGTCGGCCGTAATTTTAAATACCCGGTTCGGGCCCCGTCTTTTGCCCCTAACTTTATCATGCCAGGTTTTTATTCCTTTAATCCTTACACCGCCCATCTTTACTTCTTTGGTAAAATCCAGTATCTTAAAATCCCCCTTCACAGACTCCGTGGCTTTGTGATCAAAATGGCTGTGGGATACAGTAACTATATCGGGGGTTTCCGGCGGCAACCTGTAACCCAGCGATTTATCATAAGGATCAGTTAATATTCTGTAATTATTAACGGTATCAATAACAAAACACGACTGACCGTACCATTTTATTTTCACAGAACTAACTTTTAAATTACATCTCTTCGGGACTGTCTACCCCTAAAAGATCAAGTCCCTCTGCAATTATAATCTTTAAAGCTTTTAAAAGCGCCAGCCGGCTGGCTTCTTTTGAGCTACCCAGCACCCGGACTGTATCATAGTATTTGTGAAATTTTGTAGCCAGACTTCTCAAGTATTCAATTAACAAATGAGGTGCCTTTAAACTTCCCGACTTTTTTAATATATACGGAAAATGGGAAATAGATTTAATAATTTCTCTCTCCTCTTCACCTAAATTATCCACCTTGGAACTATCTACCTCTTCAATATCTATGCCCGCTTTCCGGAATATAGAGCAAATTCTTGTATGAGAATACTGGATGTAATAAACGGGATTCTTTTTAGATTCTTCTTTTGCCAGCTGAAGATCAAATTCCAGCGGCGAATCATAACTTCTCATTAAAAGAAAAAATCTGGCCGCATCCACTCCCACTTCTTCTATCACTTCTTTCAGGGTAACAAATTCGCCGGCCCGCGTAGACATAGAAACTTTTTCTCCACCCCGTTTAAGATTCACCAGCTGGTAAAGCAGTATATCAATATTATGTTCTTTATCAAGTCCGGATACCTGCCAGAAGGCCTTAAGCCGGTCAACATACCCGTGATGATCCGCCCCCCACACATTTATTAAATTTTGAACCCGGTCAGCTTTATTCTTGTGATAAGCACAATCAGTGGCAAAATAAGTATACTTACCGTCCTTCTTTTTTAATACCCTGTCCCGGTCATCTCCGAATTTTGTAGTATTAAACCAGAGGGCTTCTTCCTTTTTGTAAACCACATTTTTTTCTTCAAGATTTTGAATAACAGATTTTACCGATCCGTCATTTACAAGATCTTTTTCGTAGGATATATTATCATATGAGACCCGGAAATCCTCCAGTATATTCATATGTTTTTTTAAAATAATACCGGCGGCTTTAACAGCGCATTCTCTAACATCTGTGCAATTTTCCAATTGACCGGCCACTTCTTTTATATAATCCCCCTGATAGCCGTCCTCGGGAACTTCTTTCCCCCTGATAGTATTTAATACGCTTTCCCCCAAAAGTTCCATCTGCCGGCCGGTATTGTTTACATAGTATTCCCGGTAGACTTTATAACCCAGTCTCTCTAAAATGCGGCCCAGGGCGTCCCCTAAAGCCGCTCCCCGACCGTGGCCGATGTGCAGCGGTCCGGTGGGGTTAGAACTTACCATTTCTATTAATATCTTTTCGTCATTTTTTACTTTCCCATAACCTTTAGGATCACTTAATATCTCTTTTAACTCATCTTTTAAGCATTCCAGGGTCAGAGTAATATTGACAAATCCGGGACCGGCTATTTTTGTTTCCTTAATTCCGGGAAACTCTTCCAGCTTTTCAGCTATTTTTTTGGGGTCCATACCGGCCACCATGGCCGCATTAGTAGAAAGATCACCCGAAAAATTCTCCGGCGGCGTTGAAAGTTTCACCCTGTCATTACCGGTTATACTCTTTATTTTCTGTTCTATATCTATTTCATACATTTAAGTTATCCTCTCCGCTTCTCCCCATATCCGCTCCAGATTATAAAATTCTCGCTGCTCTTTTAAAAAAAGATTTACAATAATATTTTCATAATCTAAAAGTACCCATCCCGAATCCGGACGTCCTTCAACATGTTCCGGAGCTTTAAACTTGGAATTAATTTCTTTAATTACAGACTTTATCTGGGTATCGGAATTAAAGGAAGCTATTACTATAAATTTTGTAAAAGATGTCATATCTCCCACATCATAGGCAAGCACCCGCTCCCCTTTTTTATCTTTTAAAATTTCCTCTATTTCAGAAACAAACTTATCGTTACTTAATTTCCTGTCCATATTTCGTTAAAATCCCTCCCTATTACAATATTTAAATTAACCATTCTGCTGGTATCCAGTTCAGTACTTACATTCTGGCAGCCAATCAAATCGGCCACCTCTCTGGCCGGTTTTAATTTTCCGTCTCTGGATATAATCTCGGTATATTCTTTAATTACTCCGTAATTTCCGTACCTGACCACATCTACATTTCTCTTGCGCAGGTAATTGGTGATCTCTCTTGCCATTCCCTTATCTCCGGAAGCGTTCCAGACTTCAACAGTAATCGATCTATCCAGCCTTGCGCTCCGGTCAATTTTTCTAACGGGCAAATTTATAAGCTGTGAATTTTTCACTACGTCAATTACCTCTTTTAACCCCTGACCGTCGGCCTGCCAGTAACTTTTCCCCCACCTGGTAACCGGTTCGCCGGGTACTCTCTGAACCCTCATATTTTTAAATTCCAAATTTCTTATCTCATCTGCAAGACCCAGTATATCCGGAAAATTTAGATTAGTATCTAAATTATCCATGACCGCTTCAAATAATGAAGGTATTTTAAGTAATGTCCGGGGGGATTTCAACTCTTCAAGTACCGCTTTGACAAATTTGTGCTGACGTTCCTGCCGGCCTATATCCCCTCTGACTTTATCCCTGTATCTCACATAATGCAAGGCTTTTTCACCGCCGAGATTCTGAGTTCCGGTAGAAATATCAATATGCAAATCCTGAGCATAATCATCATATACCATTCTTTCTTTAACATCTACGGTAACCCCTCCCAGGCAATCCACAAAATCCTTAAAGGCGTTATAATCAAACTGGGCAAAATATTCAATTTCCAAATTGTCTTTAAGTAACTCTTCCGTTTTACTTTTAAATTTAACAAATAACTCTTCAGCATTTTTTGAATTATTCCGGTACCTGGAATAAACTTCATTAATTTTCTGGATTCTCTTCCAGGTAATTTCATAGGGTACCGGCATCATTGTATCCCGGGGTATGGCCATTACATCAATAAATCCGGTCCGGGGTTCATAACTTAAAAGTTGAATAACTTCCGCCTTGTGGGCGTAATCGAACTTACTGACTCCCAGCAAAAGAATATTAATTCTCTTATTGAAAATAACTTCTCTTTTTACCGGACTAAACGCCGTTACAATAATGAATATAATACCTGCAATCGGAAGTATTACAACTATTAATGGGATTTTATATTTTTTATCCACTATAAAGATTTCTGGATATTATATACTCTCTTACTTTTTCCGGTACCTTTTCTTTTGGGGCTTTGCCCTGCCTGAATAATTGTCTCAGTTCTGAAGAAGAAATATCCCATATCTTATTTTTTAATAATAACGCCCTGCTTTTTATTTGGGGCGGTATATTATCCGTTTTTTTTCTTCTTCCTATGATTAGACCGGTTAACTTCAAGATTTTACGCCAGTCCTTCCAGCTCTTAAACTGCTCGGCTTCATCCGTTCCTATTAGAAGATAGCTCTTCTCTCGGGGAAATTTTTGCCTGAATTTTTCTATTGTTTCTACAGTGTACCCGGAATGTTCTCCTTTTAACTCTATATCGGAAAGTTTAAAATTATCGTTTTTTTCAATTAATAAATTTACCAGATTATATCTTTCCCGGGCACCTAATCCTTCCACTTCCCGGTGCGGAGGTCTGCGGGCGGGAACCCAGATTACTCTATCAGGTTTTACAATTTTGTAAGCTTCCCCGGCTATCGCAAGATGCCCCCGGTGCGGGGGATCAAAAACCCCCCCGTATAAGATATAACTCACTCTCTTATCTGTCCGTTCCCCCGGAGCTGGTATTTGTAAGAAGTCAATTCCTTAATTCCCATGGGACCGCGGGCATGCAACTTCTGATTTGAAATACCAATTTCAGCTCCCAGGCCCATCTGATTGCCGTCCGTAAACCTCGTGGATGCATTACAATATACGCAGGAAGAATCAACTCTATTTAAAAACTCTTCGGACGCTTTTTCATCTTCGGTTACAATGGCATCAGAATGCCGCGAGCCATAATTTTCTATATGACCAATGGCCTCATCCATATTGTCAACAACTTTAACGGCTAGGGTAAGCGATAAATACTCTTCCTTCCAGTCCTCATCGTCAGCCGGTTCCATGTTATAAAACTCCCTGGCCTTTTCATCCCCCCTTAGCTCGACCTTATTATCTTCTAAGACCCTGCATACAGGCGGTAATATGCGGTCCGCGCCTTCCCGGTGGACCAGAAGGGTTTCCACGGCATTACATACTCCCGGACGCTGAACTTTGGCATTTTTTACTATATTGACGGCTTTTTCTCTATCTGCATCTTTATCCAAATATATATGACACAATCCTTTTCCGTGTCCGATTACCGGAACCTGACTCATCTTGGAGATAGTCTTAATCATCTGTTCGCTGCCCCGGGGAATTATAATATCTATTAACCCTTTTAGAGAGACCATGAACTCAACGATTTTCCTGTCGCTGTCATCGATTATCTGTACTGCATCCGCACTGAGTTTGCTGTCCTGAAGAGCGGCCCGGATATAATGTCCTATAGCTAAATTTGAATTAAGGGCCTCTGTACCTCCCCTTAAGATAATGGAATTTGAAGACATAAGACACAGGGCCGCGGCATCCCCGGTTACATTGGGTCGGGATTCGTATATCATCCCCACCACTCCCAGGGGTACCCGTACTTTTTCGATATTAAGACCATTAGGCCGGGTGCGTTCTTCTATAACTTCGCCAATAGGATCATCCAGACCGGCAACTTCCCTGATTCCGTCGGTCATAGATTTTAATCTCTTTTCGTTTAATACCAGCCGGTCAACCAGGGCTTCTTCTAAATCATCCTCTTTGGCCGCTTCCACATCTATATCATTTCTGAACAGTATATCTTCCGCTTTTTTATCAATAACATCCGCTATTTTCTCCAGAGCATCCCTTTTAGCTTCAGTGGAAACCGTCCTTAGACTTCTGGACGCTATAGCGGCATCTTTTGCCAGATTAAATATTTTTTCCTTTTTTTTCTGCTCAGTCATATTTAACTCCTCATTTACTGTAATTTCACCAGATTATCCTTATGAATTATCTCATCATAATCTTTATACCCAAGAATATCTTTAATTTGCTCGCTACTTTTTCCCATAATTTTTTTAATCTCACCGGAAGAATAATTTACCAGCCCCCGGGCAATCTCATTTCCATCGGGATCAAGACAGCTTACCGAATCCCCCTCTTTGAATGTTCCGTCCAGGGCTACTACCCCCACAGCCAGAACACTGGCATTTTTTTCTAAAATCGCAGAAACCGCCCCTTTATCCAGCATTACCTTTCCCGAAGGCTGGAGGCCGTAAGCTATCCATCTTTTTTTATGGGATACCCCACATTTATGGCCTTTGAAAACTGTACCCGGATTTTTTCCGGCTATGATTTTTTTTAGATTCCCTCTTTTTCTGCCATTTGTAATGTAGGTGTCCACCCCGCACATTTTCGTAACTATCCGGGCGGCATTCAGCTTTGTCTTCATTCCCCCCACGCTAAAATCGGATCCTCCGCCGCCGGCCAGTTTTTCAATACCGGCAGTTATCTTATCCACTTCCTGTATGACTTTATTGTTATTATCTAAAAGGCCGTCCACATCCGTCATCATGACCAGCATATCGGCATCCACTTTGGAAGTAATTACCGCCGACAGTCTGTCGTTGTCCCCAAACTTTAATTCTTCTACCGCTACCGTATCATTCTCGTTAATAATGGGAACCACATTCATCTTTAAAAGGGTAAACAGAGTATTTCTGATATTAAGATAACTTCTCCGGCGGGCTAAATCCTGAGCGGTCACCAGAACCTGTCCCACGGTCCGGTTCTGACGGTGAAAATATTTTTTAAATATATTTATAAGGTCTACCTGACCGACACTGGCTGTCGCCTGTTTTTCTTTTATGGATAAACCGGCAGGACTGCACTGCAGGGTACCGCATCCTGCCCCCACGGCCCCTGAAGATACTATGATAACTTCCCAGCCGGAATCCAGCAACCCCCCGATCTCTTCCACCAGATTTTCTATATTGTTTTCATCTAAAAGTCCCCCGTCCCGCGTAAGAAGATTAGTCCCTAATTTAATTACTATTCTCAAATTTTATAGCTCCCAGCTCTTTAAATTAAAAAAGAATGGAAACGGTAAATTTGAATCCATCCTTTTTATAAATACTAAAAAGATATTTACAGTATTTGTGCTCAGGCCGGTATAATATTTATTACTTTTCGTTTCTTCCCTTTCCGGGCAAATTCCACTTTACCGTCTTTTTTGGCAAAAAGGGTGTCGTCTTTACCCCGCCCCACAAATACACCGGGATGGTATTTAGTGCCTCTCTGGCGGACAATTATACTGCCGGCGGTAACAAACTCCCCGCCAAAAGCCTTTATGCCCAGCCTGCGGCCGGCACTGTCTCTTGAATTTTCTACAGATCCCTGTCCTTTTTTATGTGCCATATTATTTAATCTCCTCTACTTTTACTTCGGTAAATTTTTGTCTGTGTCCCACTTTTCTGGAATAACCTTTTCTTCTTTTCTTCTTAAAATTTATAACTTTAGGGCCTTTTACCATATTACCCACAGTACCTTTAACTTCTTTATCTTCAAGATAAGGTTTGCCTATATCCACATTTTCTTCATCTCTTACCATAAGGACCTTATCCCAGGTGTATTCCTTACCCTTTTCCAGGTTTAAATCGTCAACTAATATTAAATCCCCTTCAGAAACTATCTCCTGATTTCTTCCGTTATCAACTACTGCATATTTCATAATTTTAATCCTTCTAATTTTGTTTTCTCTTCCATCCTGCGGGTAACTTCCATATCCGAAAGATAAATAAATACCTCCCCGGTTCCGTGAACCTGGGCCTCCTGCACATGTCCCCCGCAAGTTTTTCCGTCATCATCGGCAAGAGAAATATGTAAATGGCTGTAAAACCCGCTGTCGTTGTTTATAAGATTCCCCGTAAGAGAGACTATCTCCCGGGGTGAGCTAAAAATATTATCTTTATACTCCCCTTTTCCTATAAAATAACCTAATTTGACATTCTGCATCATACCCGCGGCATTTAAAAAAATGCCCAGGTTACTGCCGGCTTTTTTAAAAGCCTCCCGGACGCCGGCTACAAAATCCTCTCCTTCGTATAGCCTGACGGCAAGTATATTTTTTTCTATTTTATAATCCATAATTGCTGATACTTATACTATAAAAATTTAAATTAATTGTCAAAAATTTAGTCTTACGGCTTAATTAAACTTCTCCGCAAAATTTTTTAATTTGACAAAATACCCAAATTTTTATACTTACAACCTATGCGAATAGGGGCACATTGTTCAATAAGCGGGGGGCTGTACCGGTCCGTAGAGAGGATTATAAAGGCCGGGGGAAACACCCTCCAGATATTTTCGGGGAATCCCCGGGGCTGGAAAAAATCCGGTTTAGATCAGGAGGATATAAAAAAATTTATAAACTTGAGAAAAGAAAAAGATATTTATCCCCTGGTAATCCATACCCCCTATCTTATAAATATAGCTTCTCCTAAAAAAAACCTGCGCGAAAAATCCATTGACGCCCTCAGGGTTGAACTTAAAAGAGCATCCCGGCTTAAAGCGGATTTTTTAGTTCACCACCCCGGAAACTGCGGGAAAGAAAGCAGAAAAAAAGGAATTCAGAGGGTAATCCAGTCGTTAAGAAAAATTTTTAAATCACAAACTTATTACACCCAACTGCTTCTGGAAAATACCGCCGGTCAGGGAAACGCCCTGGGGGTGGATTTTGATAATTTGTTAAAAATACGAAAATCCCTTAACAACCGGGTGAATTTCTGTATAGATACAGCCCACGCCTACCAGGCAGGGTATACCATGGATGCCATTTTAAACCACAAAATTCAAAAATTCACCAGAGTTATCCATATAAACGACAGTAAAAAAGAGATAGGTCAGAATATTGACCGGCACGCCCATATAGGCCGGGGGACTATAGGCCTGGAAAATTTTAAAAAAATTTTAAATTACCCGGGCTGGAAAAATAATCCTTTTATACTGGAGACTCCCAAGGAAAATAATATGGATGTTAAAAATATTAATACACTGAAAAAACTGGCAGAAAATTAGCCCAGTTTATAGTGTTTTTTAATATCCTCGTGTATCTCCCATACACAATCCATTCCCGCAGGAAAAGTGACAAAATCTCCTTCACTGAATTTTACTTCATCACCGCCGGCGGGTTCAACCGTAGCTTTTCCCTGGAGGATAAGGCACTGTTCCCGGGAACCGTAATTCCAGTCAAAAGTAGATTTTTCCTTTTCCCAAATAGGCCAGTCTCGGATTCCTTTCTCCTCAATCTCTTCTTCACTTAATTTTTCGACTTTCACTTTTGACATTAATAACACCTCCGTACACTATTTTTCTCATTATTTTTTTAAAAACCTAGCAAATTTAAACTGCTGCTCTGCAAAACTAAAAAATTACTTCATTAGATAGGCCGCCGTCTCATTGACTTTTTCCGGTTTAGTTATTACAAAAATATTGGAATCACCTTCAATGCGGGTATCTCCCCGGGGAATTTTATATTCCTTGGTATCTTTATCGAATATCCCGGCTATTATACTCTCCACCGGCATCTTTTTGCTGGAAGCTATTTTGGATACGGACTTCCCCGCTATTTTGGCATCCTGGGGTATATTTATCAAAAATACTTCCACCGCCCCGTTTCCCAGCCGGGCTACTCTCCTTACGGCCGGTTTCTCTATCTGCTGCATGACATCGTCCACCAGCCGGTCGGCCATATTAAGAATACGGGTTGCTCCGGTAGTCCTGTAAGCCTCAAAATAACTTTTTCTTCTCATTAAAATTATTATTTCCGGCACCGCACTGCTTTTAGCCAGAGAAGTTATAGCTAAATTCACATCGTCTTTACGGATAGTGGAAATTACAGCATCCGTCTTATCCAAACCGGCCTCTTTTAAAACATTTATCCGGGTGGCATTACCCATTATAGTCTCTATTCCAAAAGAAGCGTAAAGTTCATCACAGGCCTCTTTGGACTCATCGACAACCACCACGTCATTTTTGGAAAGGGTTAATTTCTCAACCAGCGCCGTTCCCAAAGAACCTCCCCCGGCTATTATTATATGCATAGTAACATCTCCTCCTTTTTATTTATAGAATTTACCGCTGAACAACAAAATTACCGGAATTATCTCCAGCCTCCCGGCCAGCATACCTATTATATAGGTTATCTTTACCGCCGGGTGAAAAGCAACCATCTCCTCTATCGTTATAAAACTCGGCCCTATATTTCCAAGGGCAGAAAACATACCCGAAAAACTCGCCCACCCCGAAAGATCCGAGAAAAATGCCGTTATTCCCCCGCCCGCGATCAAAAACGCAATCCACATGACAAATATTACCGTTATTCTCTGTATTTCATCACTGCGGATGATCTTATTTTTAATGGTTACCGGAACCTGGGCCAGGTAGCTGGTATTTAGTTTAAACAATCGGGATTTAACCACTTTAAAAAGGGTTACCACCCTTATAATCTTAAATCCTCCCCCGGTGGAACCCGAACAGCCCCCTATAACCATGAAGACCAGGAAAATCTGCCTGGCCAGGGCCGTAAAATAAGCTGAATTTATATCCCTTGTGGCATAACCTGTGGTAGTCAATATAGATATTACCTGAAATCCGGCATCCTTTATATTGTAAAAAGCTCCCTTTAAGCCGGTATATACCTGCTCGCCGGCGGTATAATCAACTCCGTTTTTTAGGGCATAGCTTAGAAATATTATACCGGTTGCCGACAATATGATTAGAAGATAGGTCCTGGCTTCGGTATCCTCCCACAGGGATTTAATATTGCCGGTCCATATATTGTAATGAATGAAAAAATTTAATCCCCCCATGACCATAAAGAACATGTAAACAAGCTCTATATAATTAAAATACCCAAATCCCGCCTGCCCGTAGTGAGCTATTGAACTGTCGTATATTGAAAAGCCTCCCGTTGACAGAGTAGTAAACGTATGGGTTAAGGCGTCGAATAGTCCCAGACCCAAAAATAAAAGTACCGTGAGCTGGGCTATACTTAAAAAAATATATATTTTCCAGAAAGTTTTGACCGTATTATATATTCCCGGGTGGGGCTGGCTGGAAGAAATCTTGTGGGATTCTGCGGAAAACAATTTACTGGCCGCCGATCCCCCTTTAAACCCGATAAATATAAACATGCTCAAAATCCCCAAACCCCCGAGCCACTGGGTAAAGGCCCGCCAGAACAGTATTGACCTGGGCATGCTGTCCAGTCCGGTAAGCAGGGTAATCCCCGTAGTTGTAAACCCGCTCATGGTTTCAAAAACCGCATTTAAATACGGGATCTTTAGAATTACCACATAAGGTACGGCCCCTATCATAGAATACATAACCCATCCCAGCACGCATATTGCCATGGCATCCTTGAGGTGGGTTTCATACTGGGTGGTAATTTTACTGACAGCTATACCTATTACAATCGAAATAATCCCCGGATACAAAAAAGCCTTAACCAGGTTATCGGCCATACCAATTTCCCCGTACACCAACCCCACAAAAAAAGGAATTAATAAAATTCCCCCGCAGACCATGGCCAGGGTGGAAAGATAAGCGGCTACTACGGAAATACGTTTTCTACGGTATTCTCTTCTCATATTTTTAAATAATATATTTTCTTAAGCTTCTTTGCAACCGGAAAACCTAACTTTTTTTAAACCAATGACTGAATTAGACAAAAAAACTTCATCCGCATCTTTTACATCTTCAGGATAGAGCACTTTTTCTTTTACCTCTCCTCTCTTTACCAGCTTGTCCCGTAAAGTTCCGTTTAAAAGTCCGGAGTTTACCGGCGGGGTATACTTAACTCCGTTCTTTTCCAGATATATATTTGTAATCGCCCCCTCGGTTACCTGCCCTTTTTTATTACAAAAAATTATATCATAAAAACCCTGGCCCCGGGCCTTATTTAATTCTTTATCGTAAATTTTTCTGATGGTGGTTTTATGATACAGAAAGATATTCTCCGGGTCCGTATTTACTTTAGAAAATTTTATTTTATAATTCTGGATATCCCGGTAAGAATTGCATTCTGTCTTAATTTTTCCCGCCCGGTCAACCAGAATTCTCACCTTGTATTTTCCGCCATCCAATCCGGAAATTGTCCGCCGGAGATCCTCTTTAATCTTATCTTCGTTAAATTTAAATTCGAAATAATCTGCCGAATTTTTCATCCGCTTTAAATGGGCACTCACATCTTTTAATTTACCGTCATAAAGAAGAGTCTCTATAAGTTTAAAATCTTCTCCGTAACCCCCGGTTAAAAACCGGGCTTTGGTCTTACATTCTTCGTATTCCTGCTCTGGTTTTGAATCGTAAACTATTCCTCCCCCCACCCCCATCCGGGCACTGTTATCCTCAATAAGTACTGTGCGGATGGGTACATTAAATTTAGCTTTACCACCGGGGCCGAAAAATCCCAGAGCCCCGCAGTAAATTTTTCTTTCTTCTTTTTCCAGGCGGCTCAAAATCTGCATGCTCTTTATCTTCGGCGCTCCAGTTACCGACCCCGAGGGAAACAGGGCTTTTATTATATCAAAGATTTTTGTACCTTTCTCCAGCCTGCTTTTTACCGTGGAAGTCATCTGGAAAAGAGTTCTGAATTTTTCGACTTCGAAAAGTTTCTCCACTTTTACGGACCCCGGCATTGAAATACGGCCCATATCGTTTCTCAAAAGATCTACAATCATTACGTTCTCGGCCCTGTTTTTGGGATCGTTCTCCAGAAACTCTTTTTTCTCCCTATCCCCCCAGATATTTTTACCCCTTTTTACCGTTCCCTTCATGGGCTTTACATTTAAGCTCCTCTCCTCTTTTTTAAAAAAAAGTTCCGGGGAAAAGGAAAGTATTCTAAAATTCCCGGCCTCCATAAATACATTATAACCCGCTTTCTGCCGCAGTTTTAAATCCCGGTAGAAACTCAACGGGTCCCCCTTAAAATCAAATTTATACTTTAAGGTGAAATTGGCCTGGTAGATATTTCCGGCCCGGATATGTTCTTTTATTTTCAAAATTTTTTCTACATATTCCGGCCGGGACATATTTAATTTTAAATTTTTCGCTTTAAATTTGTGTCTGGGGGGATATCTAAAATTACCGGCCTCCCACTTATCTTTTAAGTGATCGTAGACTGCCGGCTGTTCGTATACTCCAAAAAAAGCCAGGGGAAATTTGTCCTCTTTTTTATAATTAAAAATATCTTCTAAAAAATACCCCAGCTCATAGGAGAAAAAACCGGCCAGGTAGTACTTTTCGGATAATTTCTCCAACTTTTTAAAATACCGGGGTATATCCTCGGGGCGGGTTAGAGTAAGTTCCTTTTTTAGTCCGGTAAAATAGTAAGACTTGAAATTTTTCCGGTCTATCTTACAGGTTTCAAATACAAACATATTTTAGGATATTGAGCCAGCAGAAATTCAAAAATTAAAAAATTAGATCCACAATATGTTCCCAGTCCCGGACCCGGACAATGCCGTTTTCCAGCTCATATTTTTTATTCCAGGGCCGGTCCATAAGCAAAACTTTAACTCCCGCGCCGGATACTTCCAGGGCAAACTTAAATCTGTCCTCGACAAAACAGTCCAGCTTAATATTTTCCCGTTCAATATAATCAAGTTTTGTCTCCATATCCGTAAAGACAACCTTATGGGCTGGGATCCCGTGCTTTTCTATCCATTTTAAAGTGGGCTCCCGGGCAACTTCCGGCCTGGAAGTTATTATGTAAAGATTTTTCTCGGTTCCTATGCGTTTTAAAGATTCTAAGGCCTGCCGGTAAAAAGGTATTTCCCCCCAGATGTTATCTTCTATCATCATCCCCAGGGCCATGCTCATCTCTTCTTCTGTTATATCCAGGCAGTTCTCAAATAAATAATCCGTTATCTGGGGTTTTTGGTATCTTTTACCGGAGACTTTTTCGATGTAGTCCAGATACACTTCAACCGTATCCAGAATAACTCCGTCTATATCTATTCCTATATTTTTCATTTTTTTACCTCCTGTTTTGGCGTTGAATTATATCTATTTTTCTACTTATTAACAAATTTTAAACAGTTAAATAACGTGTTAACATTTTCTATAACCTTAATAATATTATAAAATTTTATTATAATGAAAAGATGAATACTGAATTTAAAATTTATTTTCTGGGCACCGGATCGGCCCGGGCCACGGCATCCAGGGATAACACTTCTTTATACCTGGAATGGAATTCCGCCAATGTTCTGATAGACTGCCCGGGTAGCATCGTTCACAAATTTGAAAAACTTGAGCTGGATTTTAAAAATATAGATCGTGTTATTATAACCCATCTTCACCCGGATCACGTATACGGCCTGCCCTCCCTGCTTCACACTCTTAAACCCCACGGCACTTTTCCGGATATCCTTGTTCCCCCGGGAACTTCAGATAAATTTGATAATTTCCTTAAACTCTTCCGGCTCAATAACCTGGATATAAAAATTTTAGAGATTAAAAATAACAAAAATTTAATTCCCCACCTGAAATTTTTCTCCACCCGCCACACTCCCGAATCCAGGGGGATAATTATAGATAAAGAAAATTTTAAATTTGTCTATACTGCGGATACCGGGCCCATGGATAATTACCGGTCCGTATTTAAAAACGCCGGCTATCTTATACACGACTGCTACGCGCCGGTAAGACTTAAAGATAAAATTTCGGCCCTGGACAAACACCACACCTCGGCCGGTTCCCTGGGAGAAATGGCTGAAAAATCAAAAGTTAAAAATCTTGTACCCATCCACTTTTCGGGGGAATATAGGGAGGAATTCAAAACTGAAGAACTGATCCAAGAATTAAAAAAATATTATTCGGGAAATATTATAATTCCCGAAGATTTAACTTCCCTGGCTGTCTAAAAACTTTCTGGCTTCTTTAAAATCTCGGGGAGTATTTAAATTTATCCTTTTAGTATTGTTTACCGAATAATAAAATTTTTTGCCGTCTTTTATCCCGTCATTTATGGCGTTGCTTAACTCGTATTCCCCGGTTTTCCCCATCTTTACATTTTCCAGGTATTTGTAAATAGCCGGGCTAAATATAAATACCGGGTATAACCGGTTTTTCGGGGCTTTACTTTCGGGTTTTTCGTATATTTTGGTTATACGGTTATTATCCAGATCCACAAGAGCGGTTCCCGGATTGTCTTTATTATAGGTTATATGGACCGCCCCTAAGCCGGAACTTTTTTCCAGATTTTTTAGCCTGAAATTTCCGATATTATCGCTGTAGGTCATAAAAAAGTTTTGGGACCCGGTAAAATTTTTAGCCTTAAGGAGGGCTTTGGCAGTCCCGTTGGATTTCTTTTGAAAAAGCGGTACTATATTCAAATCTTTGAATTCGGATTTTAAAATACCGGTTAAACTCTCGGTCCGGCTGTTTACCACCAGCCCCAGCTCTTTAATGCCGTAATCGTAAAACTGCTTTACCTGATAATAGGCAAGAGGTTTCTCATACAGCCGGACCAGGGGTTTTGGAGTATCCTTAAATTTTTTTCTAAGGCGGGTACCTTTCCCGGAAGCCAGAAGGACGGCTTTCTCTACCACTTTAGCTCCATATTCCGGGTATTTTCTGGCCGCAGTCCGGACATTTGCCATCACCGGTCAACCGGTTTAGCCCCACATTATAGACCGTTCTGCTTATCAGCTTTTCCTCACACTCCAAACACCGGGTAACTGTCTTCTGTCCCACATTCCCAAGATAGATAAATTTCAGGCCGGCATCTTTTCCTATATCTATGGCTTTTTCCAGTATCCCCACCGGAGTAGAGGCCACATTGTCGTATTTGTACTGGGGGACAAACCGGGAAATGTGCCAGGGAATATTTTTATCCACCCCGGCTATAAATCCGGCAATATCTTCAAGCTCCCGGTCACTGTCATTTTCCCCGGGTATTATCAAAGTAGTCACCTCCACCCAGATACCCAGCTTTTTCATATACTCTATATTTTCAAGTACCGGTTTCAGGCGGCCTTTACAATTTTCTCGGTAGGAGGAATCCTTAAAATATTTAAGGTCCACGTTGGCCGCATCCAGATACGGCTGTATCATATCCAGGGACTCTTTGGACATAAATCCGTTGGTTACAAAAATATTCTTAAGATTTTCTTGAGATGCCAGCCGGGCGGTATCATAGGCGTATTCAAAAAATACTGTAGGCTCGGTATAGGTATATGCTATACTCCGGGCCCCTGCTGATCGGGCATTTTCTACTACTTTTTCAGGCATTAATTTTCGGCCGCGGTAAGATTTCGTATCGCCGGTTTGAGAAATTCGCCAGTTCTGACAGAACCCGCATTTAAAATTACATCCCACGGTAGCTATGGAATAGGCCCCGGACCCCGGCAAGACGTGATAGAGCGGTTTTTTCTCTATAGGATCAACTCCCGCGGAGATGGACTCCCCGTAAACCGTGGTATAAAGCTGACCCCCTTCATTTTTTCTCACCCCGCATATCCCCGTGCTCCCCGAAGAGATAACGCACCGGTGGGCGCAAAGATTACATTTTACTCTACTCTCTTCTAACTTTTTATAAAGATAAGCTTTACGTTTCATTTTTTTTATTTACATACAACTTCATCCGGAAAAATTTTATATTAAAAATTTATAATTGCAGTAGGGGGAACATCCTGTAAAAACAATCTGATTTACCGGGCAAATTATTTTTTTAAAAATCTAAAAATATATTCCAAATTTTTCTAAATATATTAATTTTTACCTGAGCATGTTGACTATTAGGTTAAATTATGATATTTAATTGATAAAATTATGTCAAATTCAAATTACAAAGATTTATCAATAATCATTCCCACAATAAATGAGAAGGATAATTTAAAGAAGCTTATTTTCCGGCTGGAGGAATTATATCCGGGCAGTTCTCTCTATATTACTGACGACGGATCGGATGACGGCTCCTTTAAATACGTACAGACCGTCATAGAATCCGGATTTAACAACAATCTATATTTTTTAGACCGGTCGGAAAACAAGATTCTAACCAATGTAGAAAATTTTGATGAAAAAACTTTTCTCTCGGATGAACTTAATATAAGAAATACCCAAGGACTGACCGCTTCTGTTCTGGATGCTCTGGATATAATCCAGACCCCAAAATTTGCCGTGATAGATGCGGATTTTCAGCACCCCCCAAAACTTGTGGGAAAGATGTACGGCGATCTTAATGCCGGCCAGCTGGTAACGGCTCACCGGGCGGATCTGGGGGAATTCCCCATCTACAGAAAACTTATTACCAAGACAGGAACTTTCCTGGCCAACGGCGTGCTGCCGCCGGAGAGTAAGGTTAAAGATCCTTTAAGCGGGGCGTTTGCCGGTAAAACAGCACCGTTAAGAAAATATTTTAAACAGGTTCAAGATTTTAAACTGGAGGGTTTTAAGATACTTTTTGATCTTTTAAAGATTATTCCCGAAGATATTAACATTAAACAGACCCCCTATTCCTTTCAGCCCAGGGACGAGGGGCAGTCTAAAATCGGGTTTTCTCACCTGTGGACTTTTTACAAATCTGTTTTAAACAGCAAGACCGGAAAATTGCTAAACGGGTTAATGTTATTTTTTGTTTTTTTAGTTGCCGGACTTATCGTAACCTTTATCTACGGTGATATCCCGATAGCCACATCGACCTACAATTTTATGTCCGCCAGGCCTCAATTAAAAAAGACGTTCGAGATAATAACCGATTACGGAATACATCTATACTCAGTTGGATTTTTGCTTACTTTAATTTACGGACTGCTAAAAAGGAAGAAAAAATATATTAAAATTACCGTGATATTTTTAGTAGTTCAAATGGGTGCCGGGTTAATAACCTACACGTTAAAACCGATAATCGGCCGGCCCCGGCCCACTGTACTTAGAAATGCAGAAAGTGAGGAAGAATTGGACCACGATTTTTTTACCTCGAGCTCCCGGTATAAATCTTTTCCCTCCGGTCACACTACTTACGCATTTAGTTCAGCGGGGGTTGTATGGAGCCTTTCCCCCACTTACGGGCTTTCTATAGTTGCCTTTCTATTTTCTCTTGTAATAGGTGCTTCCCGGATTATAGTCGGTTCCCATTTTCTGCTGGATGTGCTGGCGGGAATGACGGTGGGGTTTTTGACCGCTCTTTTTATAATATATAAAAAATTCTAGTTTTTCTTTTCTCTACTCTCAAATATTTCAGAAGCGGCCTGTAAACCGGCTGCAGAATCACAGCTGTATCCCAAAGTTTTTAAAGACTCTCCTAAAACTGCCAGTACATTGAGAATATCCGTTTTATCATAGTAACCCATGTGGGCTATCCGAGCAATTTCTCCTTTCATATGGGCCTGTCCGCCGGCAATAATTATACCGTAATTTTTGGCCATATGTTTTATTAAATTACTGTTTATTCTATCCTGCCCGGGTAACTTAACAGCAGTCAACCCCCGGGCCGGCGAACCGGACAGTATTTCTAATCCCAGGGCTTTAACTCCGGCCCGGCAACCCCGGCTCAAAATCAGGTGTCTTTCCCAGACGTTTTCTATGCCTTCTTTAGCCAGTTTTTCAAGAGATCTATTTAAACCCCTTATTAAATTTACCGCCGGCGTAAAAGGAGTCTGGTAGTTTTTTAATCTCTTGCTTGCCTTCTCAAAATCCCAGTAGTAATTTTCTCTTTTATTTTTTCGGTAAAGTTCCAAAGAATCGCTGTTTACACATACAAATCCCAGTCCGGGGGGAGTCATAAGGGCTTTTTGAGAACCGGAAACCACAGCGTCTACGTTCCACTTATCTGTTTTAAGTACATCGCAGCCCAGACCGCTTACCGCATCCACCACAATGGATTTTCCCGCCTTTTTAACCGCCGAGGCAATCTCTTCTACCGGGTGAACAGTACCGCTTGAAGTCTCTACAAGAGTGGCAAATACCACTTTTATATCTTCATTTTTTTTAAGTATTTTCCCCACATCTTCGGGATTTGCAGCCTCCCCCCAGCTGTAATTTAAATCTACGGTCTGAACATCAAAAGTTTCGCACAACTCTTTCCACCTGTGTCCGAATTTTCCGGCGTCAATCACAAGGGCCTTATCCCCGGGGGAGGTGAAATTTACCACAGCCGCCTCCATGGCCCCGGTCCCCGAAGAAGCAAATGTAAATATTTCCCCGTCGGTCCCTAATACTTTCTTAAGTTTACCGGTTGCATCTTTTAGTAAATTCTTAAAATCCTGTTTCCGGTGATGGATAACCGGTTTAGCCGTATCCAGCAGTGTCTTCGGGGGAACTTCTGTAGGTCCCGGCGTAAATAATCTCTTTTTTTTCATAATCTACTTCCTCCTCTTTGAGCAGAAATTTTAATGATAAAAATGTCTCCTGCCCGTAAATATAAGACTCACTCCCAGCCTGTCAGCCGCCTGTATAACTTTATCGTCGTTTTTCGAACCCCCGGGTTCGGCTATGGCCTTAACTTTGGCTTCAGCGGCGGCCTCGATCGAATCCGGGAACGGGAAAAAACCGTCGCTAGCCATAACAAGATTGTTTTCTATTTTTTGAATTCCCTCCACCCGGTCCATCTTTGAGACAGCTATTTTCACTGCATCCACCCTGGCCGTCTCTCCGCTGCCCAGCCCCAGGGTCATATTGTCTGCAGCTATAGCCGCAGAATTGGATTTTAAAACGGCCCCTATTTTCCAGGCAAATTTTAGATCTTTCATTTCCGACTCATCCGGTTTTCTTTTGGAAACGGTTTCCCAATTTTCCCGAGCAAACGTATCCGCATCCTGAGTTAAAATTCCCCCGGGAATTTTTCGAAAATCTACTTCAGTTTCAAAATTGCGGTAGTTTACTATACTCAAACTGTTTTTCCGGGAAAGTAATTCCAAAGCTTCCGGGCTAAATCCGGGGGCGGCGACAACTTCGTAAAACCGCTTTTTAATGAGCCGGGCAATTTTAAGGTCAACTTTTCTGTTGAGAATAACTATACCCCCGAAGGCGCTCATAGGATCAGCCCTCAGGGATTTAAGATAAGCTTCTTTTATATTATCCCCCAGCGCCGCTCCGCAGGGAACGGTATGTTTTACTATAACAGACCCGGGCCGGTTAAAAACCTTTACCGCACGTACGCCGGCGGTTATATCCTGGTAATTATTAAAACTCAAAGAAGTATTACCGTCTAATTTAGTAAAGGGAGTATCGCCGTATAAAACCGCTTTCTGATGGGGGTTTTCCCCGTACCGCAAATCAATATTTTTCCTGTATTCTACAGAAAATTCATCCCCCCGGTCGGAATTATCTTTATTAAAATACCGGAAAAGCTGCCGGTCGTATCCGGCAGTAAGTTTAAAAGCTTTACCCGCGAGCTTCTTTCTAAATTTTAAGTCCGAATTATTATTTTTTAAAAACCGGATAACTTTTTCATAATCCCGGTTATCCGAAACTACCACAACATTTTTATAGTTCTTTGCGCCCGCCCTAAGAAGAGCAATGCCTCCTATGTCTATATTCTTTAAAAACTCTTCTTCCCGGGAAGATGTTTGGGCAATGTTATACGGATTGCAGCAGATAAGATCAATCCGTTCAAAATTATTGGCCTCCAGCTCTTTGCTTTCCTTTCCTGTAGCCAGCAGGCCGGCAAATATTTCAGGATGCAGGGTTTTAACTTTACCGTCAAGCATACACGGCATACCCGTACAATCGGATATCTTTTTAGAATCTATATCTTTATCCAAAAGATATTTATGAGTTCCGGGGGTGGCAATCAAATCCCAGCCCATATCCACAAGTTGACCGGCAAAATAATCCAGCCCTTTTTTATCTGTGACGCTTAATAGTGCTCTCATACTACTTATTTAAAACTTTTGCATCCCCTTTGTCAAATAAAAAACCCCTTCACCATTTAAAGGCAGTATACATACCTGGTCTGGTGAAGGGGTTTATAACTTCTATTTGAAATTCCCGTCAAGGGAGATTTCAAATAATCCTGCGGCTCTTACATCATGCCGGGCATTCCACCGCCCATGCCCCCCATTCCACCGGCTGGCATACCGCCTCCGGCACCGCCGCCGTCTTCCTCATCATCGGGGTTTTCCGCTATGAGGCATTTGGTGGTAAGTAAGGTAGAAGCAACCGACGCGGCATTTTCAATGGCCGACCTGGTCACTTTTACAGGATCTATTATTCCTCTTTCTACCATATCCACATATTCTCCGGCTTCTGCATCGTATCCTGTGCCTTCAGCCGACTCTTTTATTTTATTTAAAACAATAGAGCCTTCGGCACCGGAATTTTTAGCAATCTGACGGGCAGGAGCTTCAAGCACTTTTCTGACAATATCCACACCCACCTGTTCGTCTTTATCCTGGGTTTCAATACCATCTAAAGAACTTATAGCAGAAAAAAGTGCCACTCCTCCGCCTATGACTATGCCTTCTTCAACAGCCGCTCGGGTTGCGCTTACGGCATCTTCTACTTTGAATTTTTT
Organism: Elusimicrobiota bacterium; assembly: GCA_051745145.1. GTDB lineage: Bacteria > CG03 > SLGR01 > SLGR01 > JAGXOG01 > CAYZAK01. The sequence continues at coordinate 9,249 of JBNJDT010000008.1, read as the reverse complement.
GGCTTTCATTTCGGTTTCGGTAGACGCACCTACTTTTATAACTGCAACGCCGCCAACTAATTTTGCCAGGCGTTCTTCAAGTTTTTCCCGGTCATAATCAGAATCGGACTCTTCTATCTGCCGGCGAATTTTATTTACTCTGTCGTCTATATCCTCTTTGTCGCCCTTACCTCCGACAATTGTTGTATTATCGTCATCAACGGTTATTCTTTTGGCAGAACCGAGAAGATTTATATCGGCGCTTTCAAGTTTCATTCCTCTGTCTTCGGAAATTACTTCTCCGCCGGTTAAAGCAGCTATATCTTCAAGCATATTCTTTCTTCTGTCTCCAAAACCCGGCGCTTTAACAGCTACTGTCTTTAAACTGCCTTTTAATTTATTTACAACCAGAGTGGCAAGAGCTTCGCCTTCAACTTCTTCGGCTATAATCATCAGCCCTTTTCCTGATTTGGCCACACTTTCTAAAAGAGGAACAAGTTCCTGCATATTAGATATTTTCTGGTCGGTTATCAGTATATAGGGGTCGTTCAGTACAGCCTCCATTCTTTCCTGATCGGTTACAAAATAAGGCGACTGGTACCCTCTGTCAAACTGCATTCCTTCCACTACATCAAGTTCGGTCTGGGCAGTTTTACCTTCTTCTACGGAAATTACACCGTCCTTACCGACTTTGTCCATAGCCGTGGCTATCAGTTCCCCTACTTCTTTATCAGTAGCGGATATAGAAGCCACCTGGGAAATTTCATCCTTATTTTTAATCTGTTTGGATTTAGATCTTATATCCTCAACTACTTTATCAACAGCTTTGTGGATGCCCGCTTGTACGTGGCGGGGATTGGCTCCGGCTGTTATATTCCGGAATCCTTCCTGTATCATTGATCTTCCCAAGACTATTGCCGTTGTTGTACCGTCGCCGGCAACATCGTTAGTCTGAGAAGCTATCTCTTTTAAAAGCTGCGCACCCATATTTTCAAATTTATCTCCAACTTCTATCTCTTCGGCTATAGTAACACCGTCTGATGAAATAGTAGGGGCGCCAAAACTTTTTTCCATAAGCACCTGACTGCCTTTGGGTCCTAAAGTTATCTGAACGGCGTCCGCCATTTTATGAACTCCCTCTAAGAGAGCGTTTGAAGCCTGATCGTCATATTTTAATAATTTAGCCATATTTAATCCTCCTTGTTATTCTACAATTCCCAGTATATCTGTCTCGTGCATAATAAGAAAATCATCGCCGTCAAGCTGGATTTCATCCCCGGCATATTTTCCGAATAACACATTGTCACCTTCTTTTACGTTCATGGGCAACTTATCTCCGGCTTCTGTAATTTTACCGGGTCCTACTGCCTCAACCACCCCTTTTTGGGGTTTTTCTTTAGCGGTTTCTGGAATTATTATACCGCTTTCTGTTTCTTCTTCTTCCTGTATCGGTCTAACTAAAACCCTGTCTCCTAATGGTTTAAAACTCATACGAATACCTCCTTCTCATATATCATTATCTCATTTCCTTAACACCCTATTATAAAACTTATATTTTTGATGTCAAATTAACTGATTTTATTAGATTTGGAAAGTAAAATTAAGATTAATTTTAAAAAAATTATTTAATTTATAAAACTAAAATTTTTAGTCATTTATTCCGAAGTCTATCAGGATGGTGTTAACTATCTTTTCCACCGTCTTTAACAGGTAGGTCAAATTTAAAACTACTGCCCTCTCCTTCTCCCTCGGATTCGGCCCATATCCGGCCGCCGTGGGCGTTTACAATTTCTTTACAGATTGACAGACCCAGCCCCCGGCCTTTTTTATTTTTTTCTCTCTTTTCATCATCTCGAGTATAAAAAGCTTCAAAAATCGTATTTAAAGTCTCTTTATTCATGCCCTTACCGGTATCCTCGACGCTTACCCGGATATAATCTTCCTCCGGCTGAGTCACATTAATGGTTATATCTCCCCCCTTGGGGGTGAATTTAAAGGCATTCTGAAGTAAATTCTGAACTACCTGGCGTATTCTTCCGCCGTCAATTTCCACCTTTTTAATATCCGCACTGTAATTTACCTCCAGGTTAAGATCGCGTTCCTCTATCTGGGGAGCCAGTCTCTTTACCAGGGCATTTATTACATCCTCTTCAAAATCCGTCGGTTCTCTCTCCACGTTAAATTCGCCGGCCTCTATCTGGCGCATATCCAGTATATTGTTTATCAGCTCCATCATACTGTCCACGGCTTCTTCTTCGGTCTCCACTATTTCTTTTTGCATATCCGTCAATTCTCCGGTATGTCCGGCCAGCAGGGATTTGTGAAAACCTCTTATAGAAGATATGGGGGATCGCAGATCGTGGGAAATCATGGAAATTATTCCGTCCTTAAATTTATTCAGCCTTCTGTATTTTTCATTTGATTTTTTCAAATTTTCCATGAGCCGCTTATTTTCCATAATCAAAAACTGTTTTTCCGTAGCGCTCTCTATGACATCAATTAATTCTTCCGGCTCTATGGGTTTAGTAAGATACTCGTATATATCTTCTTTTACGGCTTCTATTGCACTTTCTAAAGAGGCATTTCCCGTTAAAATAAGTATCTCCGTCTCCTCGCTTTTCTCCTTGACTTTCCTGGCCAGTTCTATGCCGTCTATATCGGGAAGCCGGTAATCCAAAACAGCTATATTAAAAAATTGTTCATCAATTTTTTCTAAAGCTTCCCTGCCGTCTGCGGCAACTTCGACGATATAGTCATTATCCTCGAGGATAAACTGCAAAGTTATTCTTATAGTCTGTTCGTCATCTACTACAAGAACTTTAATTTTCTGATCTTTTTTATCTTCTTGAACTGTTTCTTCTTCGTTACTCTTCGGGGTTTGCCCTCTTTTCTCTTTCTTCTCTTCCCGGTTTATCGGAATTTTAAATTTAAAATCACTGCCCTTCCCCTCCCCTTCGGATTCGGCCCATATCCGGCCGCCGTGAGCATTTATTATTTCCTTACATATGGACAGCCCCAGTCCCCGGCCTTTTTTACTTTTTTCTCTCTTTTCATCGTCCTGAGTGTAAAACGCCTTAAAAATGGTGCTCTGGGTCTCTTTATCCATCCCCTTTCCCGTATCCTGGATGCTGACCTGCAGGTAATCTTCGTCGGGGCGGGTTACTTCAATGGTTATCTCTCCCCCTTTGGGAGTAAATTTAAAAGCATTCTGAAGTAAATTCTGAATTACCTGCCGTACTCTTCCCCCGTCGATTTCTACTTTTTCCAGGTCTGTATTGTAGTTTACTTTTAAATTAAAATCTCCATCTTTTATCTGAGGTCCTAATCTCTTTACCAGCGTATCTATAACCTCTTCTTTAAGGTTAACCGGCTCTTTATCTACCCGGAATTCTCCGGCCTCTATCTGGCGCATATCCAGTATATTGTTTATCAGCTCCATCATACTGTCAACAGCTTCAGCTTCAGTCTCTATTATCTCTTTTTGCATATCAGTTAATTTACCCGTATGCTCGGCCAGCAAAGATTTATGGAACCCCCGGATAGAGGAAATAGGAGACCGCAGATCATGGGAAATCATGGAGATTACCCCGTCCTTAAACTTACTTAATTCTCTATACTTTTCATTGGTCTCTTTTAAATTTTCCATCAACCGGCGATTTTCTATAACTAAAAACTGCTTTTCCAGGGCGCTCTTTACGGCCTCTATTAATTTTTCCGGTTCCACCGGTTTGGTAAGATACTGGTATATGTCTTCTTTTACGGCCTCGATGGCGTTCTCTAAGGAAGCGTTCCCGGTTAAAATAAGCATCTCTGTTTTTTCACTTTTATTTTTGACCTTCCGGGCCAGCTCAATGCCATCCATATCCGGAAGATGAGAATCCAATATAACTAAATTAAAAAAATCTTCATCAATTTTTTTCAGGGCTTTTCCGCCGGTTCCCGCCTGGGCAACTTCATAGTTATTCTCTGTAAGAATATCTTTTAGATCAGCTCTTATATCCTCGTCATTATCAACAACAAGGACTGTTATATCTTCTTTGTTTTTTATTTTTTGGGCTATTTTTTCTTTTTTGGATTTTGAACTCACATTTAAACTCCGTCTTTCACATTATATTTTTACTGAAATTTATATCAATTTTCAAATTTATTTTTAAATACATTTTTTTCTGAATTATTTTTTAAATTATAATTATAACATCTATTTATGATTGTTGCAATAATAAGTTTCAGGGCAGGTAGGGGGCATTGAAAAATAAATTTATAAAAAATTCTCTAAAAAAAATATAGATAACGCTGCCCCCGGCCAGGTAGGGACCAAACGGAATATATTCTAATTTTTTGATTTTACCGGCAAACCGGAATATTAGCCCGAGGATACTTCCCAGCAGGCTTCCTATAAATAAAGTCCCCAGCACTCCCCCTGTTCCCGTAAAAGCTCCTATGCCCATTAAAAGTTTAATATCCCCCAGTCCCAGGGCTTCTTTTTTAAATATATAACTCCCGAATTTCCGTACGGCCATGAGCAAAATACCGGCCACGGCCAGTCCCAAAAAAGAGCTCCCCAACCCGGCATCTAAAAAACTGTTAAAGGGAGCCGATGCTAATCCGGTGATCATTAAACCGTAGCTGCACTGGGGGGGAATTACTTTAAAATCTATATCAACTCCCGATATTACAATGAGAAATACTCCAAATACCGAAAATAAAAACGCTGTAAAACCGGGGGAGAATTTTACCCACCACAAGGTAGTCAGTACGGCAGTTATAAATTCTACAGCCGGATATCTGAAACTTATAGATTCCCGGCAGTATTTGCACTTACCCTTTAAAATTATATAACTTACCAGGGGTATATTCAGATACCAGGGTATTTTATGTTTGCATTGCGGGCAGCGGGAGCCCGGTAGAATTATGGACTCTTCCCTGGGCAGCCTGTAAATACATACGTTGGCAAAGCTGCCCAGTACCAGGCCCGTGATAAAAATTAAAGTATATTGGTATGCGCTAATCACCTGACTTTTCTATCCGTAAATTTCTGTTTTCATTTTCTTTAAAATTTTCCTGCTCTATTTTATATATTTTCCCCAAAATATCAGCGGCCGGTTTAAAATTCGGGGTAGTATAAAAAGCCCTTTCCATATCTTTTTTAGCCCTATCCGGCCGGGATATTTTTAAATAGGCCAGCCCCCTGTTAAAATAGAGAGACCGGTGGGCGTAGGAGGCGGCAGCCTTATCATAACTTTCTATGGCATTAAAATACTTCCCTTCCCTGTAAAAAATACGGCCCCTGAGAAAGTAAATTTTACCCGGAATAAAACTGAATGTCAATGCTTTTTTGCTTTTTTCCAGGGCCGGGCCGTAACTGCGCTCGGTAAATTCTCTCCGGGCATCCTCCCAGAAAATCTGGCAAAAAGAGAATGCCGCTGCTAAAAATAAGACAAGAATTATTACGGTGTAATCATATATTTTGTTTCTCTTGATTAATTTTTTCTCACCGTGCGCAGGCTGCACGGTCAATCCCATTATAATAGCCAGCAAAAATATTATAGACGGCCGGTGGAAGGGAAAACCCACGAGCCCGCTTACAAGTATTCCGGCTGCTCCCGCTCCGGCGGGAAGACTCACTTTCCTATCTTCTAAATCCAGTTTTTTAAACCATAACCCAAAAATTATTACAAAAAGAAGCAGCCCGATAATTCCGGTCTCTGCAAAAATATGGAGGTACTCATTGTTGGCTCTTTGAGGATTCTGGGCCAGATTTTTGTACTTATCTATCCGCTCATCCTTATCCTTGAAAAACTCTTCCTGATACTTTGGATAATAATATTCGAAAGTTCCCAGCCCCTGCCCCAATACCGGAGAATCAAAGGCCATATTTTTGGCAACCCGCCACATTAAAAACCGGGGTTTTAAATTTACCCTGACAATGCGGTCCCTGTTTTTAAAACTAAAAATGGAGACCCCGCATAAAAACAGGATGAAAATAGCACCATACACCTTTTTAAATTTGCCTCCGGAGAAGATAAAGTAAAATAAGAGTACGGCTCCCAGCCCGGCAGCGCCCCTCAATGACCGGGTAAATACCAGCGCCGAAAGTACCGGTACAAACCCCCAAAGATACTTCCGGGAAATCTGTTCAAAGGCGGCTATAAGAAAAGGGAAAAGCAGTATTATAAGATCGGCGGTATAGTTCCTGTTTCCCAAAGAGGTATAGGGTATCTTTGTATTTGAAAACCGGAAGCTAAAATCCGGCAAACCCAGTTTCTGGGCCAGGGCAAAAAAAGTTATAATTCCAAGAAGAACGAGGGCCGTGGACATCAGTTTCAGCTTAAAATTTTCCGTAGACCTTCCGGATACAATTCCCAGCGCAAAAAGGACCGCAGTTAAGGCCAGGTAATGTCCCCCCAGAAAAACGTAATTCCCGGTTGTAAGAAGAACCGCTGCGGTATAAATCAGCATCAGTCCGGCGGGATATCTAAACGGACTTTTGAAAAAATTTTCAAATCCCCATAAAAAAACCAGCGCAGCCAAAAATATCCCCCCGGCAACTGCTTTAGGGCCGGTAAAAGCCTCTTTAAAAAGAGAGGTATGTATAAGGGGGATGAGAATAAAAAAAGACCAGAACCAGATGTTTTTAAATTTTAGGCCACTTTTTTTAATAACTAATTTCTCCGTATTTAATTAATTTTTGCAATCTTGAAGAGCGCGGAAAATAAAAAAAAGCGGGGAAGATTATTCTTGAAATCTTCCCCGCCCTGTACTTTTACTCTTCTACTAATTTACCTTAGCTTAGCCGGTATTACCAGGAGTGAATAGATTCACCGCCGGTATCCGCGCCTGATATACCAATCCAGGTATTCGGACCGTTAGGATCATACGACCAGCCATCTGTCACTTCCGGGTTTGTCGGCGAACCATAATTATTGAACGTAGCATCAACATTTTGCTCCCAGCTTGCGCTAGAATTACTTTCGCCGTCGTCATCCGTATCAATAAACGGAACTTCTCCGGAAGGAATAGAGCTTATATACTCATCTACCAGAGCGGTCTGTAAATCAGCCGCAGTATCCTCATCAGTTGACGAATCATAAGTCGTCGAATAAGGCGCCTCTCCCTGGTTGGAGCCGTAGTAGATAGATACAGCGCTCCTTAGAGAACTAAGGTTTCCTTTTGTCTGAGCTTCTTTGGCCCTATCGATAAGGTCGGCAAATCTTGGAATTGCCACCGCTGCTAAGATACCTATTATTGCTACAACTATCATCAGCTCGATAAGGGTGAAGCCCTTCTCATTTTTCATAAACATAAAATCTCACCTCCTTTTTGTTAAGATTTCCTACTTAAATAATAATACAAGCTTTCTATATTGTCAAATAAAATAATTATGAGAGCTGAATATCAATCTTTTAAGAGCTTATCCTGGGCATCTTTGATAAGCCGGTAGATCTGTCCGGGGGTAGTGCATTCTAATAACCTCTTAATCATACCCGGGGTATCTAAAATATCGGTTATATCAGCTAAGGCCTGGAGCTGGGCAAATGATTTTCCCAGGACCAGGCAGATTACATTCACCGGTTTGCCGTCTAAAGAATTCATATCCACGCCCCTTTGGGATACTCCAAGGGCTATGGCCGGTTTCTTGCCTGCGGCAGAGTGGCTGTGAATATCGATAATAGCCAGGCCCTCCCCTGTTGCCGAGCTCTTTTTCTTTTCGGATTCTATAATATGCCCGGTAAGACCTTCCGCCTGACCGGGGTCCAGTTTCCCGGCCCGGACAAGCAAATCCACAATTTTCGGTATAACCTGCCCGGCATCTTCTCCCTTTAAATCGGGTTTTATACAGTTTTCAGTTAAAAGTTTTGTCGGTCTGTAGTTCATATTGTCTATTTAATCCTTTAATATCAGGTGAGTTTTTTCTGAAGGCTTTCAAGATAATTTAATTTTTTAAGGCAAAACTGGTGAAAACTGTCATCTTTCAGAGCCCGGTCTATCCGTTTACTGTCCCAGAGCATGTCAAACCGGTTAAATAATTTTTTATACTCTTCCGCCCCTACGCCCTTCCAGGTCTCTTTTTTATTTTCTTTTAACAGTTCAAACGAACCTTTTTTCAGGTTTTCAATATCCTCAAAATATTTATCCAAAGGAAAACGGGCATTGTATTCATCCCATAAAGATATGTTTTCCCGCAGGGCAGCCTGTTTCTGTTTTTTCCAGAAGCCGTAAACTTCCCTTATATGGTTTTCCGGTTCAAAGCCCTTTTTCCCCCCGTCGTAAATCACGCAGGCCTCCATGGCCACTATCAGTTTTTCAAACTGGGAGTATTCAAATTCGGGAGTAAGCAGAGCCCCCAGTTTATAATTTCTCAAAAGATCGGTGTCTGGCATAGTATTATAGAGGGGGGTATCTTCGCCGGCCAGGGCAAATTTACCCTCCAGATAACAGAGTACTGTATCCTGGTAATCCGGGTACTTTTCTTTAAAGATACGGTGCCACTTGGAGAGAATTTTCTCCACCTTACCGCATCCTATGGTGAAAAATATAAAATTTTTAAGGGAATACTCCTGGGAGTCCATAAAAGCATCCAGGTATTTTAAAGCGTTGTCCAGGGATACCCCGGAGGCCACTATATCCGCGCAGTAAATCGTAGCGTTATCCGGGACTATGAATTTACGGTAAAAATCCTCGCTGATCTCAAATTCCCCTTCTTTTAAAACTCTCTGGCTGGATATATAAGAACTGCTGTGCCATTTATACCCGAAGGCCTCGTTTAAAGCCTGGGAAACCTGGAAATTAAGAGCTCCCCTTAAAATATGATATACATTTACCGTCCGGGAATCTATGGAACTCAGGCTTTTCAGATGATTTATCCCGGTCAGGGCCGCGGCTATGCCCTTTCTCATCTTGTCCGTAAAATCTATATTCACTATTTCCGGATAATTCATGAAATCCCGGGTATACCTTGTCGAGGCCATATACTTTTCTATGTCTTCGCTATTATTGCCGTTTAATCGGTATATGGAGACAAGCTCGTCTTTAAATTTTCTGGTTATATAATTATTCATATTTTTTCTCTGTTTTATTATACTGCAAAACTAAATTGGCTTTCATTTAATTTAATCAGATTTGCCAAATATTTTCAAGTTTATTTTATATAATTTGACTTAAATTTTATTATTTATATATAATTCTAAATATGTCAACATTAATTGATCTTCATATACATACATCAAGGCATTCGCCCTGCAGTATTCTCAGACCCGAGACTGCTGTCCG
>JBNJDT010000007.1:0-61711 GCA_051745145.1 Elusimicrobiota bacterium | reverse complement strand
AAAAATGGAGCGGGCGAAGGGATTCGAACCCTCGACCCCCACGTTGGCAACGTGATGTTCTTCCACTGAACTACGCCCGCTCTTATATATTTATACTATAACTTAATTTTTAAGAACTTCAATACCCGGAAGAGGACTGCCTTCTAAGAAAGTAAGACTGGCTCCGCCTCCGGTTGAAACATGAGAAAAATCGGATTCTGAAAATCCAAATTTCTTTACTGCCGATACAGTATCGCCGCCGCCTAATAAAGTAGTGCCGCCGGATTGGGTAGCCTTTTTTACTCCCCTCAGTACAGCTTGAGTTCCTCCGGTAAACCGGTCTTTTTCAAAAACTCCCATGGGCCCGTTAAATACTACAGTCTGCGCTGCAGATAATTTTTCCTCATATAATTTAGCTGTTTGGGGCCCTATATCCATTCCCATCATATCCCGGGGAATCCGGTTCCCTTCTATATTTTCAACTCTTTGAGGATTATCAAAATCATCACTTGCAACCTGATCTACGGGCAGCATAAGTTCCGCCTGAGAATTTTTCGCCCTGGATAAAATTTCTTCGGCCGTTTTAATATTATCTTCATCTACCAGGGAATTCCCTACCTGAACCCCTTTTGCTTTTAACAGGGTATAAGTCATCCCGCCGCCAATGAGAATAGTGTCGGCTTTGTCAAGCATATTCTGAATTACTCCGATTTTAGAAGCTATTTTTGCTCCTCCCAGGCATACGACAAAAGGGTTGTCGGGGGTTAGCCCCCGGGAAAGATAGTCAACTTCTTTTTGGATAAGCTCTCCGGCTACAGACTCAAGATAATCAGGTACCCCGACCATGGAGGCGTGTTTTCGGTGAGCCGTCCCGAAAGCGTTTTGGACAAATAAATCGGCCAGGTCGGCTAAATCTCTGGCAAATCCGGGGTCATTTTCCTTCTCCCCGGAGTTAAACCTGAGATTCTCAAGTAAATATACTTCCCCCGGTTTAAGCTCGGAGGCAACTTTTTTGGCCGAAGATCCGGTAGTGGACCCGTTGAATTTAACATCCACATTAAGTAACTCACCGAGCCTGCCGGCTACGGGCTTAAGAGAAAGCTCATCGACTTTTTCGCCTTTCGGCCTTCCCAGGTGGCTCATCAAGATTACCGAGGCTCCCCCGTCCAGCAGGTTTTTTATTGCAGGGAGGGCTTTTTTTATCCTGTTATCATCGGTAATCCGGCCCTTTTCCAGAGGGACGTTAAAGTCACACCTGACTAAGACCTTCTTCCCTTTAATATTTACATCTTTTACTGTCTTTAACATAACCGGTTTTTACATTGAAGCCATCTTTTTTAAAAGATCAACGCAGCGGCACGAATAACCCCATTCATTGTCGTACCAGGAGAGAACTTTTACCTGATCTCCGTCCATAACATTGGTTGATTCAGCGCTGAAAATAGAAGATGCGGGATTATCTATTATATCGCTTGAGACTATTGGATCCTCGGTGTATTCCAGAATTCCCTTAAGTTCTCCTTCGGCGGCCTCTTTCATGGCATTATTTATATCTTCTTCAGTTACATCCTGCTCTAAATTTGCTACAAAATCGACCACTGAACCGTCGGGAACAGGTACTCTTATAGCCATTCCGTCAAGTTTGCCGTCCATCTCCGGGATTACTTTACCCACCGCTACAGCTGCTCCCGTTGTAGTGGGCAGAATATTGGCGGCAGCAGTACGTCCTCTGGTCAATTTTTTGTGGGGACTGTCCAGTATGGCCTGACCGTTTGTATAACCGTGAACGGTAGTCATTAAACCTTTTTCTATCCCAAATTTTTCGTTAAGCACTTTTACAACAGGCGCAAAACAGTTAGTAGTACAGGAAGCGTTGGATACTATTTTATCCTCCGGTTTTAAAGTATCGTCATTTACTCCCAGTACCAGCGTGGCATCTATTTTATCTTTAGCCGGTACGGATAAAAGCACCTTTTTGGCGCCCGCTTCGAGATGTTTGGCTATCTGTTCTCTTTCTCTGAATACTCCGGTCGACTCAAGAACATAATCCACTCCCATCTTATCCCAGGGAAGCTGTGCGGGATCTTTTTCGTTTAAAATCTTAATCTCTTTGCCATCTACCACTATACTGTTTTCTTTAGCTTCAACTGTTCCCGGATACTTCCCGTGAACAGAATCGTATTTTAATAAATACGCTAATGTTTCAGCATCGGCTATATCATTAATTGCTTTGACGTTGAAACCGCCTTCACTCTGCATTCTTTTAAAAACCTGCCGTCCTATTCTTCCAAATCCGTTAATTCCTACATTTAGAGACATATTCTCCTCCTTAAAATTCATTACTTCCACTTCTTATTTGTCACTATATTAATCATTAGTATTTTATACAAATTCTCATAACTGTCAAATATTCCCGTATTAAGCTATCCTTTATTATTTTAACTGTATATCAGGTTGAAACTCTTCGGATTCTTCGGGGGCCGCCCCTAATGCCTTCAACCTTTTAGATGCAAATTCTCCCCAGTAGGTGTTAGAATAATTTCTCTGCAGCCTGTTATATATTTCTACGGCACTGTTTTCCTCTTCGGTCAGCTCATATATTCGAGCCTCCCCGGCTAAACCCTCCGGTTTTAAATAGCTGTCTTCCGGAATTTTGGTGAACTGTTTTAGAGCTTCTTTGGGGCTATCTAGCTGTTCATAAGCCGAAGCCAGGGAAATTATAATCTCGGATATTATTTTACTCTCGGGATACTCTGCCGCCGCGGACGAGAGCACTTCGGCCGACCTGTTAAAATCTTCTTTTTCATAATAGGCCATCCCCTTTAAGTACAGGACCTGATCCATAATTTTTGCATTGCCGTAATTTTCCTCTACTTTTTCACATTTTTCTATAGCCTTATCGTAGTTAAACCGGGAGTAAGCTTCCTGGGCCCTGGAAAATTCATGAGCGGCATGCCTGTTTTCCAGCATACGGGCTCTGAGTATTAAAAAAGTCCCCGTCGCTAAAACTACAGCTGTGACAGCTCCAATAATAAAACTCTGTTTGTGTTCTCTTATATACTTTATTAATTTAACTAAAAAATCCTGAGCCGGATTTTTTTTAAGTTCGTCTTTTACCCATTTTCTAGTCATAATTTAACCCCTTATCCTGTCTTTTAATTCAAATGAATTTTTCTTTAACTTTTTATAATAATTCTTTTCCATTTCACAGTTTTTAAGTACCTTATTTATTTTACTCTCCTCCAGCAGATCTTTAGGGCCGTGAGAATCGGTATTTAATATAAGTTTGCAGTTGTAATCCCGGGCAATCCGGAAAACTTTTTTATTTGTGTTCCGGTGCCCCCGGCGGGTGGTTAACTCTATATATACATCATTTTCGGCAGCCTGGCGGGCCTGCTCGGGAGTAAAATTACCGGGATGGGCCAGAATATCACATCCCCCTTTAACTGCTGCTATATTAGTACCTTCCGGTACCGGTTCCACTGAAGTTTCCCCGTGCACTACTACCAGCTCAGCTTTCAATTTTCGGGCCCGGGCAATCATATTTTCCATATCTTCCGGCGGAATATATGTCAGCTCCACTCCGGGTATCACCTCAATGTCATAATACTTTTCCAATTTACCGGCCGCAGCGGTTAAAGAGTTAATTATAAACTCCATATTAGAATAATCCACGTGGTCAGTAAGGGCAACCGTCCGGCAGCCTCTAACTTTATACCTGTAAACTAACTCTGCCGGAGAAAGTTCACCGTCCGATAAAAAAGTATGTGTATGTAAATCTATTAATTCCATAATATTAACTATAAAATATACTAATTAAAAAATAAAAAATCAATCTAAATCTTTTTTATCTTATCTTCGGGCAGCCACACTCTTATATCCTCATCCGCCAATAATACCTGGACCCAGCCCCCCTCATTAACTTTAAATAAAACCTTTTCTCCTTCGGATAATTTACCCACCTGTGCGGTCTTATCCGCAGGATCTGAATATATGTTAGAATCCCGCACAATTACAGCTTCCCCGGATACGGATTTACCGGTATAGACTATGTGGAATACTATAAGCATTCCCAAAAAGATAATCCCCCCCCCCATTCCCGGCCATATAAGTTCTTTCTTCCCCCACAGATAAAATCCCAAAAAACTTAAACTAAAAATCCAGCCCCCGGCTACCACAATTAAAATAATATTTCCCGGAGTAACAGTCTCCAGGATTTTTCCGTAAAACGGCGGGGAAAAGTTTTTATCATTTATATGCTCTTTAAGTAAATCTATATTATTTTCTGCGTCTTTATTCTTTGGATTTACCTTATACGCCCGCTCCCAGTAAAGCCGGGCCAGCCCCGTCTTTTTAAGTTTCCAGTATGTATTTCCCAGGTTATAAAAAACTCCCTCATAATTCCTGTTTTCCCGGTCGAAATTTAAGATTTTTTTATAATTCCGGACAGCCAAACTATACTCCCCGTTTCTGTAAAATTTATTAGCTTTTTGAAAAGTTTTTTCTACATCCTGCTTCTGTTTTATACCCTCGGCCGCATGACCCCTGCCAAAAGCTAAAAACGGACATAATAAACTCAATACTACCACTGTTTTTAGAGTTTTATTAATAATATCTATAAACCTGTCCAGATCTTTTCGAACCTTTTCGGGATTTTCCGGTTTTTTGGGAGAATACCCGAATTCCCGGGCCCGGTTTAAAATATCTTTTCCATCCCCGGGTAAATTTTCCGTAAATCCGGCAATGTCTTCAATTATTTTATAGACTTCCCCGGTTTCTCCGGCCTCCAGCTTTTTTTGGGCCTTTTGAAGTTTTTCTTTAATTTTTGCTTTTTTTAGTTCTCCGGATTTTTTGGGATTACCGGAGAATTTTTTTAAAAAATTAGTCCCCAGTGCAAAGAGCCAAAGATAAAGAGGAAGGCCGGCAATCAGTTTAAAACCGGTTTTACGGTAAAACGGTTCTCCGGCCCTTTTTCCCAAGTGGCCGGTTATACCTTTTATATCAGAATCTATTTTTTTAAATTCCCTGTCTTCGGTTGTCAAAGTCCCGGAAGCGGATTTTACTTCAATAGATATAGGCCGGGTTTTTGCTGTTAGGTACTCCTTATTAATAGGATTAAAATAACTGAATTTTACCGGAGAAATTTCAAATTTTCCGGCGACTGAAGAAACTAAAGTTGTAAGAAAAAATTTCTCGCCGTAAATATTATTATTTTTCTTATCAACTTTATAAGATGTTTCTGTATCTATGACTTTAAAATTTTTCAACCGGGGTAAAACCGGCTGATCCGCCAGCCTGAGATCCCCGCGTCCTTTCACCTCCATGGCCAGAATAACCGGTTCGCCCTGGTCAATGATATTTTTTTCGGGTTTTACTCTCATGGTAAAATCGCCCACGGCCCCGGAAAAATCGGCCGGTTTTCCCTCATCGGGCAACGGCTTTACTTCAAGAAATAAATCTTCCGTGGCGAATTTCTTTTCTTCTTCTGTCTTAAACTGAAATACCCCCTCTACTCCGTCCACTCCCTCTACAGTTACAGTAATTTCAGCGGATCCCAGATTAATTCTTCCGGTCTCCAAAGGAAAAATTGCGTATTTCACCTTTGTCAAAACATAATTTCTACCCTCCGAAGAACGTATAATATCCGAAGTAGTCCCCAGATCTTCCTTAATGCAGCTTGGAAAAGGGGGGGATTCTAAGGCCGGCGAATCTAAAACCGGCGCCCGGCGATAAAATTTAAAAGTGTAAATAACCTGCTCCCCCACATAAACTTCTTCTTTATCTACCTCATGTTTAACAACAAAATTTTCTTCTGCGGCTTTAGCCGGAGAAGATTCCACCCTGTAAACTTTCCGGCCGTATACATTTAACCCGGGAAACAGAAGGAGACCGGTTAACAGAATTAATTTTACCATAACTTCTCTATACCGTAAAAATCGGAAATATCAAACTTCAGTTCTCTCTTTATCTTTTTTTCATTGTGCTCCATAAGTTTTAAAACCCGGTCCACCGTAGGGTCTTCTTCTTCATCCCCCTGGCCTTTGCCGTTATTTTTGTCCTCATCGTCCTGTTCTTCTTCTTTTTTCTTCTCTTTCTCTTCCTCTTCCAGCTTTTTTAAACCAATTAATAAATTATGTCTCGCGGCATTATCGTCGGGATCCATTATAAGGGCTTCTTTCCAGTACCCCACGGCGTTCTCAATTTCCTCTTCCCTGTATTTTGTATTTCCAAGGTTATAAGAAGCTTTTTGTCTTAAGTTTTCATCTTTCGCATTCAAACTTTTTTCATAATAGTCCGCGGCCCGGCTGTAGTTTTCAAGTTTAAAGGCCGCATTACCCAGATTATAATATATTACAGAATCTTCTTTCTTTTCCAGCGCTTTTTTATAAAGTTTGGAAGCTTCTTGGTATTCAGAGTTTTCATATAATTTATTGCCCTCATTTATAAGCCCCGGTAAAGTAGCCCCGATTTTTAAAGTCCCCGTTAAAACCAAAGTAATTACCCAGACTGCTTTCTTCATCTTAATTTCCCCCGGTTTCCCATCATAAAACCTGCCGCAAGTAAAACTATTCCCAGCAAGAGTGGAAGCTGATATCTCATTTTAAATTTACTTAAAGTATCAATCCGGTTTTCCTCTTCGGTTCTCACCTTCACACTGCCGGAAATTTCTGATATATCATCAAAATTTTTAGTATACCTGACGTATTTACCCCCGGACTCTTTTGCAAGATGTGCAAGTAAATTTTCTCCCAGACGGGACACTACCGTCCCCCCGGTCTGATCTTTTTTAAATCCGGTGAGCTTTCCGTCTTCGTAAAAAGGTATCCGGGCGCCCTGAGTTGTTCCTATTCCGTAGGTAATTACTTTTACATCTTCTTTTTTCAGGGAATTTATAGTTCTCTCATAATTACCCTGGAGCTCTTCCCCGTCTGTCACCAGCAATATATAACGGCGGGCGTCTTTTTTTGAAGCAGGAAACGCCTCTATCCCAAGAGATATTGCTTTTTCTATATTGGTCCCCGGAAGGAGGGTCACATCTTTCCAGGCATCCTTTATAAATGATTTTGCTGCGCCGGTATCAAAAGTAACCGGGCAATGGATAAAAGCTGAACCCCCGAAAAATATAAGTCCCAGCCGGCAGCGGGATAATTCATCTATTATAAAATTAATTTTATTCCGGGCCGCCTTAATCCGGGAAGGGGTAATATCTTCTGCGCCCATGCTCGAAGAGATATCGGTAACAATTATTACATCCTGTACCGGTCTTTTTACTTTCTCTTCTTTCATGCCCCACCTGGGTCCGGCGGCAGCTATAATCAAAAAGACTATACCCCCAATAAGTAAGAACAGTTTTATTATAATTTTACGGGATGAATACTGAACAATGCCTTCAACATTAATCATTTCCTTAAAATTCGAGAGTCTCTTAAGTTCCCGGTAGAGCAGTCCCAGACCTATAAAAGGTATTAACAGTAATAGATAGAGAAATATACTATTTTCCCACTTCATAAGAACAGCCCGGGTTTAAAAAACCTCAATATTAACTCCAGCCCTATCACCAGCAGACCGGCATACAAAAAGTAGTGATATATTTCGGCGACCCCGTAATAACCCGCTCTTGCAACATCTCTTTTTTCCATTTTATCTATTTCCGCGTAAATATCCTCAAGTTTTCTCAGGGATGTGGCCCTGAAATACTTTCCCCCCGTATTATCTGCTATTTCCTTTAATGTCTCTTCATCCAATTCGTCAGTTACCTTAACCATACGGGTTTTAAACTGATTATCCGGATGTTTTACGGGAACTTTTGCGGGACCGGGACGGCCGCACCCGATAGTATAAATTTTTACGTCCATAGCTTTAGCCGCCCGGGCCGCTGTCCGGGGAGCTATATCTCCCGAATTATTGGCTCCGTCGGATAAAAGCACAATAACCTGGGAAGGCGCATCCGCTTTTTTAAGATATTTCAGTCCCATTGAAATGCCTGACCCTATTGCCGTTCCCGGATTATCCAGCATATCCGCTTCTATGTAGTCATTTAGCCGGAGTAAGGCCCGGGTATCTGTAGTAAGGGGGGCGTGTAAAAGAGAAACTCCGGAAAAAACCACTATTCCTATTCTGTCCATACGGCGGGCCTTTATAAAATCACTGGCCCCGATTAAAGCTGCCTCCATCCTGTTTTTAGCTCCAAAATCCAAAGCTCTCATACTGGCTGAAACATCTAAAGCAAGTACAATATCCACTGCCGGAGTTACCGGAGATTTATCTTTAAGACTTCTCTGGGGTCTGGCTAAGGCTATGATAAGCAATGTAAGGACCAAAGACCTGAGAAAAATATGAATGTATCTACTGTAGTTACTTTCTCTTACCGCTTCTTTTAAATAACCGGTCAGGGAGTACTCTACCGACCCGGGACTCTGATTTAATTTTAAATATACTATGTAACCCAGAGGAATTAAAAACAATAAATAATATGGAGCTTCAAATATCATATTTAATTAAATTAAATGCCTCGTCCCAAACTTTTTCTACGTATCTTGGTTTTCTGCCTTTCGGAGCGAATTTCACCAAATCGCATTCTTTTAAAAGTTCTACAGTCCGGTTAAAATTTTTATCTTCCAGAACATTTTCTAATTCTGCTTTTAATTCCCAGCGGGTGAGCCGCAAAGCTTTAACACTGTACTTATTTTCCAGATACTCCCTGACACAGTAGGATATTCCCTCATAATAATCTTTGTACTTTTCTTTACCGGGTAAATTTCTTTTCTTTAATTTTTTAAGATTCCTTAAGGCTAATTCAGTCCATGACAAAATTTTATCCGGCTTTTTTTGGGGCTGTCTTCTTTTCCCCATAAATACAGCGACAATTACTACCAGAAGAATAACTGCCCCGGCTATCCACCAGAGTGACAATTTGCCCACAACAGTTTTAAGAGGCCGTATATTTTCATCTTCGGGTTCTTTTTCAGTTACGCTTATTTTAACCGGCGAAAGAAATTTTTCTTTAATCATATCTTCTTTTAAATAATAGAGTTTGACCGGTATCTTGATATCTCCCGTCTTATAGACTCCCAGCGTAATTTTAATCCGGTTATTTTTAAGCTCTTTTTCAAATATATGGATATCTTCAGAGTCTAATTCCACGCCTTTAACATTTTCATAATCATTCAATTCTATTTCCAGAGCAGTCTTTCTTCCCAATCCGGTCTTTAGTTTTTCAGCCGTCCGGGAATAGAGTATTCCTGCCCCGAAATTTGCCACCAGCAGCAGCGAAAAGATAAGCCGTTTCATCTCTTTTTAAATCTTCTTTTAAAATATGAGAAGAGATCTTTAAAATAAGGGCGGTCGGTAAAAAGTTCCACGTAATCGAGCTTTATATCTTTAAAATTTTCTTTCCTGGTCCGGTTTAATTCTTTCAACTCAGTCTTTATTTTACCGTATTTATTTTTAGAAAGATAAAATAATTCTCCACTCTCGCTGTCTTCGAAAACCATATCATTTTTAATTTTCGGAAATTTATCGTGAGTTTCCCAGGGATCCGATATTATAACCGGAATGACATCGTGTTTTAAAGAGAGTATCTTAAGGGGCTTCATAAATCCATCCCCTAAAAAATCACTGACTACAAATATAATAGCTCTTTTATTTGTCATATTGTAGGCGTATTCAAGGGCTTTACCCAGGTCGGTTTTTTTACCTTTAACGTCGTAGGTAAGCACTTCCCGGATAAGCTTAAGTATCTGATGCCTGTCCTTCCTCGGCTTTACATACTCTTCTATTATATCCGAAAATACAAGCATTCCCACCCGGTCGTTATTCACTATGGCCGACCAAGCTAAAAGAGCGGTAATCTCGGCAGCCATCTGTTTTTTTGTTTTTTGACTGCCAAAATTAAGGGACGGACTTAAATCCAGTAAAATTAACAGGGTGAGTTCTCTTTCTTCTACAAATTTTTGGATAAACGGCTTGCCGTAACGGGCGGTTACTTTCCAATCGATATTTCGTATATCATCTCCGGGTACGTATTCTCTTACTTCTTCAAATTCAAGCCCGGTCCCCTTAAAAACACTCCTGTACTCCCCGGCAAACACATTTTCCACGGACTTTTTAACTTTAAAAAATATTTTAAGTATATTTTTAAATAAGGCTGTCTCTTCTTTTTCCATTAAATTTTAAAAGTCCCTGTAGATTAGTATTTATTTCAACCCGCCGGAAATAACGGCTTTAATTTAAGGTATTTTTGTGTTTTCAAATATTTGATCTATTATCTCTTCGGAAGTAACTTCTTCCGCTTCCGCTTCATAACTTACAATAATCCGGTGTCTTAAAACATCGTATCCTATCTCTTTTATATCTTCCGGTATTACATACCCCCTGCCGTTAATAAAAGCCTGGGCCCGGGCCGCCTCTATCATATATATGCTGGCCCTGGGGCTGGCCCCGTATTCGATAAGTCTGTCTAAATCCTCAAGTCCCTCTTTCCGGGGATTTCTGGATGCAAAAACAAGGTCAACCACATAGTTTTTAATTCTCTCATCTACATATATTATATCCACTGCCTGCTGGGCCCTCTTTAAATCCCGGTTACTTATTACGCTCTCCGGTTCTTCAAGTCCCCGGAGGGCAACTCTGTCAAGTATTTTTTTCTCTTCTTTTTTATCGGTATAACCGATTTTTACCTTGAGCATAAACCTATCCACCTGGGCCTCGGGCAAAGGATACGTCCCCTCCTGTTCGATGGGATTCTGGGTGGCCAACACCAAAAACGGTACGGGCAATTTATGGGTAGTTTCACCTATAGTCACCTGTTTTTCCTGCATGGCCTCTAAAAGGGCGCTCTGCACTTTTGCGGGGGCCCTGTTTATCTCATCGGCCAGTATAATCTGGGAAAAAACGGGACCCAGTTTAGGGATAAATTCCGACTCCTTGGGATTATATATTAACGTTCCTATAAGATCGGCCGGAAGCAGATCGGGAGTAAACTGTATTCTTTTAAAATTTAAATCAAGTACCTTAGAGAGCGTGCTCACAGAAAGGGTCTTAGCCAGCCCCGGTACTCCTTCTAAAAGAAGGTGCCGCCGGCACAAAATTCCTATTAAAAGTCTATTGATCAGCTTTTTCTGACCGACAATGACTTTCCCCATCTGGTTAACCAGTTCCGGGACAAATTTACTCTCTTTTTCTATTTTTTCCTTAATTTTTTCTAATTCCACTGATTAACTCCCTAAAATGATTTTATTTAATTCTTTCTGATAAAAAGGTGGGATTTAGTTTAATAACTAATCTACTACCGCATCGCCAATACCGTCCGGTTCGTCGTGCTCTTCCTCGGCCCCGGGCTGGTGATGTATTTTTTGGATTACCTTTTTTACAACCATAAAATATATTACCAGCGGCAATACCCAGAATATGCCCAGAAAAACCCACCAGGGCATAGCCGCCTCCGGCCCGCCGGTGATTAACTGGGTGGAAAACCGGTCTATATTAAAGATCATAATTATAAAAGAGGTGTATATGAGACTAAAATTTGTCCTCGGATCACTTGCCTTGACAAGTTCAAGACCTTCGGTCCGGGGCTTTAACAGGGGCCACAAAAGCGAACCCCCTATATGTCCGGTCATATCTTCGGTTAAGTGGGTGGCAAATCCTATAAAAGCGACCACCGGATACAACCACCACAACTCCAACCCCATTATATAAGTGATTACCCCCACCGGAAGAGATATGAGAAGTCCTAAAACATAAGAATGGCTCCAGGTCCTGTGCCAGGGCAGCCAGTTAAAATATATTTTACCGTCGTCTTCCTTTTCCAGTCCGAACATGGTGCTCGAGAGTATATCTATGGTGGACGGCTTGACAGTAGTTTTTTTCTTTTCCTTGCCCTTTATCTTTTTTCTTACAAATCTGACAATACTATTTAGCCAGTCTATATCATCCGATTTCGGTTTTAAGTCATGATGGAAAGTAGCTCTGCCGGTCCTGTTTTTCTTGGGGGCCGTACCTTCAACGGGAATCTGGGAAGTACTGACAATCTCGTTTATCTGAACTATTACTTCATTGCCTTCAAAAAAGATGCAGTACTGGCGCCATCTGTTACCCCCGAGCTGAATGGGAAAATACTGAATTCTTACTTCCTTCCCGGTCTCTGCGGCCTGATCTACGGCATTGGCAAAAGCCTGGGCCATCTTCTGGGGATCGGGGTTTTCAGGATCGGGGTCAATCTCATACTCGGGGTCCTGAAAAAACTGACCGAATTTAAAATCAAGAGTATCGGGCATAATACCGTACAGCCCGGCCAGGACTATAATAAAACTCGAAGATGCCCCCTGGATATCCATTCTTGAAGCAACCGACATCCTTACTACCTGGGGTATGAAAGTTGAAACCGCCACTCCCGATACAAAATGTGTGAGTCCTTTCACAGCTTAAATTAACCCGAAAATTCTGGCCACAGCATCTCCGTAGCCGGCCATATTAACAGCTATAGGCACTAAAAGCACGGCCATGCAATGACTGCGCCGGCAATTGTAAAAGACAGGGATTAGACCTATGCTGGTAGTTATAAGGGATATACCTACCCCCAGCCAGCCGCCGCCTATAAAATATATTATTGAAAATACAACCAGCAGGGCCATAACATAGATCATTTTTAAATTTAACCTGGGTAAAATTTTAATTATCCAGTCCACAATATATATTAAAAGCAAAAAAGCTAAAGATCCGCTGAAAATTATAGTACTTAACATAACAAAAAAGTCACCTTTTTCGGGAGTAAATATGGGTTTTAGAATAAAAGTTAAACCTCCCCGGCCGGTTCCGTAAGGGGTAAGTTCGGTAAGAACAAATAAGAGTAAAAAAGCCCCTACGTAGTATAAAAGTTTTATCATCCCCCCGGCAATAAGAAAAATTCTTTCCTGTCTGTAAAACATTTCCGGAGTATGGAGGTGTTTGTACTCTCCTTCTTCCTGGGGTTCTCTGAATTCCGTGCGTTCTAAATTTCTGTGATTTGTAACATGGCTGGACCACATAGCCCCTATCCCGGCAGTTACCGCCGGAAGATAAGCGGCCATCATTCCCCCTACAAAACCCGGCAGTAAACCATACGAAAAATCTTCCCAGCCGGCGTTTACATAATCACTGTCGTACTGCTCGGGAGGCTGGTAATCAGATATAAGGGCCTGAATTATAGAGGGTATGGCAAAAAAACCTATAAAAATGGGCATTACATTCTGGAAACTGGATTCAATCGGAAGTATAGGTTTGGTAAGAAAAATAAGTCCGAAAAGAGCGGCCAGCGTAAAAGTGGCCAGTCCCGCAAATAAGTTCCGCCAGGCCTCTTTAAACTTCTGCCAGGGAGTATCCCCCCGGCCCGCGCCCTTAGGCCACTCGCTCATTAAATAATGGACTATCACCAGCCCTAAAATCCAGTGAAGATGGGGGCCGGTAACGCTAGCTATATAGGGCCATATATACATAAAATAGGGATACAACACAGCGAGAAATACTACTCCGGTCAACGTCCCTAAACCGGTCATAAGGCTGGCGTCTTTTCCCCGCCCCCTGGTAACCATATCCGTAGAGGGCAGCATAGAAGCCCCGGCCGATTCGTCTGCCGTATTAAAGAAAGTCATGGGTACGGTATTTATAAAAGCAAACGCCACCACCAGGGACATAAAAAACGGTCCCAGAGCATAATACGGTATAATACCCCGGATACTCAAAAAAGCAATCATAGCTATCCCTGCTACATTGTATATATGCAAAGCTGGAATAGAACAGATAAAGGCCCCCAGGAAAGTTCCTAAAATTACATATGCAACAATTACCGGACCTATTTCCATTATTTTATATTAAATTCAGAGGTATCCAGTAATTCAAGCTGAATTTCTCCGTCAACCTCTGATACCTTTACGGGCGCTGTTACAGACGCCTTTCCCGATTCTAAATCGGAAAAATTTTCTATTTTTTCTCTCTGGTCATACGAAATAAATACAGGCATCTCGGAATTTGAAAGTTCTAAATACGCGCCTACAACCCCTAAACTCACCTGATCGACTTTAGCTGTAATCAGATACTTCTTCCCCTTATCCAAAGAAGATATCTCCGAAGCTTTTACCTCTTCCAATGAAGAAAGGTCAACTTTCTCAGGTACCTCTACCGCCGAATCGTCAAGTAACTGAATATTTTCTGATCGCCCTCGGGGATTAACCAGCTCAAGCTGGGGCGTTCCCCTGTATTCATCAGCCCGGACTTTCATTTTAAACGGCGTACCTTCTTTGGTAAGTCCTCTTTTAATCTTTTCCGGCAAACCTTCAAAAGTACTCTCATAAAATACCATCTCTATATCTCCGGTACCGTCACTTAAGGTGATTTTATGAAGTACCAGGCCCTCGCGGGGAGTATCTTTAACATATTTCTTGATGTCGGCTTCAATCCAGTAGATTTCTCCTTTATCCGCTGAACTGATATTTCTTATTTCTTCTTCTTTTATTTCATAATCTTCCACTAACTCCATGCGGTCGGGGATAGATAAGAACATCGATACGCCCCAGGTCTGGGAAATATTCAAAGTTCCCACAAGATTTACTTTATCTTTTAAGCCGGGCATATTACCTTTGTGAAACGATCTAAAATTTTTCAAATCATTAATTGCCCTGGCGCTGAGTTTACCCGTCCCGTCATCAATGGTCATGTTAAAACTGTTCTTTTCTTCCTGGTATTCTACTTCTTTGACTTCCCCTTCTACCTCGACAAGGGCATTATTCATGGTTTCTGTTATGTCGCCTATATTAATCCGGGGTGGTTTTTTATTATAAGCGGCAATCCAAAGAAGTATCAACCCCACCACAGAACATATAATGGCCATTTTTTTGATGATTCTTATAGAAATGCGTTTTCCGACTCTCGCCCCGCATCTAACGCAGGTAGAACCGCTGCCTACATAATAACCGCATACGGGGCAATTGCTTTTACCTTCCGGATTGTTATCGGTATTTTTTTTCTCTATTTGTGAATTTTCTTCAGACATTTGCAAATTATTATACTAAATTTACCTTAAAAATCAATTACATATAACTGATACTTATTGCTACTTACTGTTTCTCTTCGTATCTTTCAATCATGGGTAAAACTTCCCTGTTGTCGGGATCGATCTCAAGAACTCTCTGCCACAGGGAATAGGCGACCTCCTCGTCTCCTCTGGCCCAGTGAATTGAGCCCAAGCGGGTAAGAGCAACCGTATTCGTAGGTTCTAACTCCAGCACCTGACGACATTTTCTTATAGCCATACTGTACCGGCCGTCATAAAAGTATTCCAGAGACTCAGCCAGAAGCTGATTTACCCAATTTGTCTCTATGTAAAATTTCTTATTGGCATATTCAGTGGGAAATCTTTCCTGAACCACATCTGTCAGTAAACCTTTGATATTTTTATCATCCGGCCACAACTGGGCAGCATATGCTATATTTCTTATCGCCTTATCGGAATTGTCTTTCAAAATCCCCTCTATGCCATTGGACAAGAGCCGGTACCTCTTTTGGGCTTCTTCCCGCTCGGCAGGCGGAAGTTCTTCTATCTCTTCTCTGTCAAATTCATTTGAAGGAACATACTCTACAACCTTATCTAATTTAGATAACTGGTCCTGTATTTCCGGATCCCCTTCTAAAAGGTCATTGGCCTCCCGGTATTTTTCCAGAACTAACCGGTAATTCTGCTGTTCAAGAGCTTCCTGCCCTTCCTCAACTGCTTTTGCCGCCTCTTCTTTTTGAGATTCCGGCAGATTCTTTTCAACCACATGGGCGGGTACAGGGCTGTCGGGATCAAGTATACTGCCGCTGGTACCGGGGCCGGCAACTCTCCGACCTCCAAAAGACGGAGCCCGGCCTCCTTCAAACTCTTCTTCGGGTTTTTCTTCTCCGAAATAATAACTGCAGCTAATCTGGTGATTGCCTAACATATCATTTATCCCCGAAAGAGGATAGCTCCAGGAATAATCCACACTTATTTTATCGTAATTATAGCCAAATCCCAAAGTTAAATTTCTATAGTTAGCGCTTCCTATATTAAACCCTCCTCTGAAAAAAAGTGATCTATTGAGCAGCCAGGTTTCCATACCCGTTCTTGCCCTTATACTTCCGGGTAAATGGGTTAAAGAAAAATTTAAATTTAAATTTTGCGTTCTCATAGAACCGCCCAGACGTATATTTCTTTTTACCCTGTTCTCATATTCTAATCCTATATCCGGCGAATTTGCATTGAGAATGGAAACCCCCAAGTTATACCGGCCGCTCAGCCGGTAGATTACTCCCACATCCGTACTGAAAACAGAACTGGTATAACCTTTATCAAATATGGGATTAATCAGGGTATATTCTGTCTCTTTGTAATTTACGCTGAGTAACTTTACATGGGTCCCTAAAAGAAAATTATCCAGAACAGGATATCCGTAAAATACCCCCAGAGCCGTTTCGGAGTACAGATTGTCCAATCCGAACCTGTTAAGACTAAATCCCGCGGCCCCAAGATCCAAATCACCGAAGTTAAGCGGTATCCCCATGCCCAGAACATATTTACTTAATTCCGACTCGTCAGAAAGCCCCATAAATTTCTGTTCGTAGGAAGTATCCAGCTCAATATTTGTCAATCCGGCCATGGCTGCGGGATTATAAAATGCCCCGTCCACTTTATTTACTTCGGCCGCATAAGCTCCGCCCATTGCCCGGGCCCGGGCACCGGTATCCTGGTCTTCGTAAAAAGCTCCCTGGACTTTAACGACGCCGGCTGCGGCGATTATCGCCGCCGTTAAAACTATGCCGATGCACTGTCTGATTTTTTTATTTAAATTCATTATTTTGCCACTACTACAGTACCGTTTATTATTTTTCCGTCTGCTTCTATCTGGTATACATAAACACCGCCGCTTACATAATCGCCGGTTTCATCTTTACCATCCCAGTAATAGAGATCTCCCGATTCGGAATCGAGATTCCTTCGGATAATTTGTCCCGACATATCATAAATTCTTATGGCTATATTTCTGTAATTCGGATTTTCAAGTTCAAACCTGGCCCGGTTTATATTTTTCGACGTCGCCTCCGGGGTAAATATCCTGGGGGTAACCTTTATTAAGTTAAATTCGTTGGATTCTTCAACAGCCTTTATAGCAAACCGTCCGGTATTCTTGGTATATACATAAATTTCATCCTCCCATCTGTTGTCTTTACCGCCTATGCGGATCCATTCAACGCCATTGTGCCAGAATAGGACCAGTTTTTTATCTTCAGCGGATAATCCGGTTATTAAACCGTCCCTTTTCAAACTTTCATAGGAGAAAGTCAGCTTCACCCCTCTGTACTTAAACTGTTTATCTACTTCCCGGCCGTTGTGGAGAACTTTAACGCTATACATCTTCTGAAAACCTTCTTCCTGTTCTTCGTCGGGCTCCACAACAATTTTCTCATTCTCTTCCATTTCTCTTTCATCGACCTGAGCCCAGACCTGTTTATCAGCGGATATTACAATCCGGTTAATTACATTCCCCCCGTCTACTTCAACCCCGTTCTGGCCGGCGCTTAAATGTTTGGCCGTGCGGCCCCGGACCCTGTAGAATACACTTTCACTTTCAGGTTTTGGTACCTGATATTCAAAAGTTGCAGTACTTAGTTCCGCCACTTTTTCCCAGCTCCCCGGTCTTCCTATTGCTTTTTCAACAGTATAACCTTTAAAACAGGTTCCCATATTTTCTCCGGTTACGGACTGTTTTACGGAGGGCCATTTAAAAGTTACATTCTTTTCAGTGCTTTCAAAAACCCTAACATATTCCGGATCCCGGGGCAAAAATCCGACATTTACAGAATTGGTAGACAAAACTTCACTGTAAGTATCATCCCCTTTAAATTCGGCCGCTAAAACATATACTCCCGTACTTGCCGGACTGTCAAATGAGACCCGGGCCCGTCCTTTGCTACCGGTTAGAGCAGTTTTAGAAGAACCTTCAAAACCAAATACCACTTCCCTGTCTGAAATATATTCTGACGGATTATCTGCTTCTACAAGCGTGGCCGTGGCCGTAAAAACACTGTTAACCGAAGTATTTATCTCCTCCAGAATCATGGTAACTTCCGTTCCTTTGCCGGAATTATCCCCGTCATCTTCGCCGCCGGATTCTACTATTACTGCCGCTTCGGCATCGCTGGATTCATACTCGCTGTCTCCGTTAAAATTCACTAAATAGTTAAATGAGCCCGTAGATTCGGGAGTGGAAAAATAGACATTTGCTTTTCCGTAGCCGTCGGTCTGGGTTGTTGCAGTCTGAGTTGAAGTACCATCGTAAAAGATAAATTCTAAAGTTTTATTTAGAAGCGGTTCATCATTTAACATATTTTTAAGAGTAGCGGTCGCTTTAAAATTTTCTGCCTGGAGATTGGTATTTACATCTTTTGCGATAAGGTCAGTAGGATTAAGCTCAACATAGACAATAGCATCATCGTTTGCCGCTGCATAATCGGCGTCCCCTTCAAATTCTGCCGTTATATTTTGGGTTCCGGTTGCAGTATCGGCTACAAAACTGGCGCCGGCCACGCCGTTTTGGTCGGTTGTGGCAATTTTTTCCTCCCCGTCAAACGCAAATATTACAGTCTTATTTGCCAGAGGATCACCGGTAGACAGCTCTTTTAAAGTTGCCGTGGAGGTAAATTCTTTATTCACGTAGACAAATGAATTTTGAAGCGCCAGTTCGCATTCATTAGTTCCGGTCCCTTCTTCGGATACGGTGACAATCCCCTCCGCACTGCTTGAATCGTAGGTCCCGTCCCCCGTAAATTCGGATATATATTTGTATTCCCCTTCAGTCGAGGGAACCGGAAAAGTAGCTGTAAATAATCCGTAGCTGTCTGTATCCCCGGAATAAGTGTAGGTGGAAACTCCATCGTAAAAACTCACAGTCACCGGTTTTGACGCCAGACCGGTCGATTTTTCCACATCAAGAAGAGTAGTTTCTGCCGTAAATGTCTCCGTTCCCGTTGAGGGTTCCATGGCCAAATTCTTTGAAGTCATTTCCGTAGGCCACAGTTGAATTAATACATTTCCCTCGCCTGAAGCCGAAGAGTACGTGGAATCTCCCATAAAATTTGCATAATATTTATACTCACCCGCGCCCTGGCCGGCCGTGAAAGTAGCTGTAGCTACCCCCTCCTGATCAGTAACAGCATCTTTTTGGGTATCAGAAAAATCGAATGTGATAGTGCTGTTGGCCACCCCCGTATTTTCATCTAATTCTCTTAAAGTGGCGGTAGTGGTAAACACTTCATCTACATAGGCGGTGACATCTTCAACCGTAATTTCAACGTCTTCATTCCCCACTCCCTCGGGAGTGACCAGTACTGCCAGGCGCCGGGAAATTTCGCTGTAAAGTTCATCGCCGCCGTAATACATATCCAGATAATAAGTATCCGCTGTCAGCGGCGCAGTAAATGTAGGATAGGAAACGCCGTAACCGTCAGTAACTTCTGTTTCAGTCGGCGTAGAACTGCCGTCTTCAAAACTAAATGTTACTTCCCTTAAATCCAGACCGTCAGTATTTAAGGCGTCTCTTAGGGTCACCGTAGAAGTGAATTTCTGTTCGGGCTTTACCGCTATCTCGCTGTACTGAGTGTATAGTTCAACAGGACGTCTGGAAACTATTACTTTATTCATGCCTGTGGCCGGGAGAAAAACATCATCACCGGCATATTCAACATCATAATAATAAGTGGCTGTGGAGCCGGGGACGCTAAAAGTAGCCGTGGCCACTCCGTATTGATCGGTTTTTGCCGTGAGGGAAGCTCCCTCAAAATTAAATGTTAAATTTTTATCTTCAAGGGGGGTCTCTTCGCTTAGCAAAGTTGCTGTGGCCACAAATACTTCCTGCAGGTGAGTAGAAACTTTTTCGGTTATTATTTCAGTTTCGGAAGTCCCCTCTCCTTCTCCCTCGTCATAGGTTACGTGAACTGAAAATATATCGCTGGAATTCATAAATGTATTGTCTCCTTCAAATACCGCGCTGCAGCTGTAAATTCCGGTAGAAGAGGGAGCCATAAAGGTAGAAACGGCTATGCCGTTGCTGGTCTCATCTTCGGAGTAATAAGTGGTAGTCCCGGCAGTAAAAGTAAATTGTACGGGTCTGGAACCCTCAATTTTATCCTCCGATAAATAATCCACTAAAGTAGCTGTAGCCGTAAAGACAGTATCCTGGGGTACCGAAACCGATTGACCGTCTATTTCGGTGGGTCTTCTCAATACGCTGATTTCATTATTATCAGAAGAAGGTTTATAGGTAGCCGTGCCCTCATAAATAAGATCCATGGTATACGTTCCCGAAGAAGCCGGGGACGAAAAATCAGCATTTCCTATACCCCCGGATCCGGTATCTCTCTTTTTAACAGAACCGTTAAATTCAAACGCTATTTCCTGACCTTCAACCGGTATTCCGCCTTCATTTCGAGTAAGGGTACCGGTTGACTGCAGGGTTTGCCCGATAAATATACTGTTGGGCACCTGTAATACTAAATCAGTTGCATAGTTATCAACATTAATTAGCGCTTCCCCGGTCGCCGGTTCGTAATTGTCATTACCGGAAAATTCAGCGCTGTAACTGTAAACACCCGAGGAAACCGGAGCTTCAAAGGTAGTATTGGCTACCCCATAATCATCCGTAAAATGAGTTACCGTCTGAGTAGAATTTCCCTTAAAATAGTTAAATGTAACCGGAACGGAGGACAGCTCTGTTCCGTCAAAACCGTCTTTTACGGTAGCTGAAGCTGTAAATACCTGTTCAACATACAAATTCAGGCCCGAAGGAGTAACAAGTTCAGCAGATCTTTTGCCTACATAAACTTCTGCGGTATCCTCAGAAGATGCATAAGTGCTGTCTCCGGAAAATTCGGCGCTGTATTCATAGGTTCCCGCATCAAATGGAGCGCTGAAAGTCGCTGTTGATATACCCGAAGAGTCTGTAAAAACTGTAGCTGTCCGGGTGGAGCCGGTTTTATAAAATTCAAAAGTTACTTCCTTTTGGGACATTTTACTGCTGTCTTCAATATCAACCAGAGTAGCAGTAGCTTTAAAAACTCCTTCCGAGGGCACAAAAACGTTCTCAGCAGTTATTTCGGTTAATCTGTTTTTAACTTCCACTATTTCTGTCTCCGAAACCGACTGATATTTACTGTCTCCGGGATAGGAGACAGAATAACTGTAATCTCCCGTATTTTCAGGAGCTGTAAAAGTCGCTTCAGCCACCCCGGAGCTGTCCGTTTCTCTGTAGACAGTCTCCGTAGAAACTCCGTTATAATAGTTAAACTCTAACTCTTTCTGTTCCACCGGCAGCTTTGTTACACCGCCGGTAAGAGTGGCGGTCGCGGTAAATATCTGATCGGGTTTTGTGGTTACCCTGTTAGTCTCTAAAATCAGAGGTCTTCTGGAAACATTTACAGTTATCAGTTCGCTGCTGATTCCATAAATACTATCCCCGGAAAATACAGATTCCATAGTATATATCCCGCTCGATGTGGGAGCGGTAAAAGTGGACCCGGACATCCCGTATTCACCGGTTGAACCCTCAAATGTAACGGTCGAGCCGGTTTTATAAAAACTGGTCTTAATTTCTTTACCGGATAAAGTATCGCCGGTCGTAAAATCCGTGAGGGTAACCGTGGATGAGAATATCGCTTCCACATTTGTATTTACATCCCTCTCTTTAGATAAAACCGTGGGCCTTCTGGATACCTCCACAAAACCGCCGTCGGTAATAGTTATATAAGATCTTTCGTGGTCGGCGGTATACATATACTCTCCGGTAGATGGAGGAGCACTGTAAGTAGTTGAAGCAATGCCCAGGCTGTCTGTAGTAACAGTTCTTGTGGTCCCATCAAAGGTAAAAGTTACTGTACTGTTTACCAGAGGCTCATCTTCATCGGTAAGTTTTGCCGAAGCAGTGAAATTCTCTTCTAAAATAACGCCGGTATCATACGCCCTGAGCTTTAACCCTCCCCCCGCTCCTTCTTGGGTAGTATAGACATTTATAATATCAGAGCTTTCTTTATATTCGCTGTCACCGGCAAACTCCACAGCAACTGAATATGTCCCGGTTGCCGCAGGAGCAGTAAATGTAGAATAAACATTCCCGTATGAATCCGTTACCTTTGTAACTGTGGCAGTGGATGAACCGTCATAATAAGAGAAAGTTACTGTTTTAGACCCCAGGGCCGTCTTACTTCCAACTGCATCTTTTAAAGTGGCCGTGGCAGTAAATATTTTCTCCGGTTTGACATTTACCGATTCTCCGGTAAGTTCCGTCTGGCGCCTTATAACAGTTACCGTTTGTGTGGTACCGGAATAGTGATAACTGTCATCTTCATAAAAATTTGCCTCCGCAATATAATTGCCGGTAGAAGGCAGAGCTGCAAAAGTCGATTCTGCCACTCCGTAAGCGTCGGTGAAAGTATTCCGGGTTACCGTCTGGGATGAATAAAAGATAAACTCCACTTCTTTTCCGGCCAGGGTTTCATTGTTTTCAGTATCCGTCAAAGTAGCGGAAGAATTAAATATTTCGCCCAAAGGTACGGTAACCGGTTCCATGGCCAGGGATGTTTCATATTTATCAACTTCTACTTCCAGAGTATCAGAAGTGGCTCCGTAAATATCATTGCCCTCAAAACTAACCCGGTATTCGTATATTCCCATAGCCGCTGAAGCAGTAAATGTAGCTGTAGCCACCCCCTCTGGATCCGTTAAAGTTGAGTAAGTCTGGGTGGATTCACCGTCATAATAGCTAAAATTAACCGTTGCCGAAGATACGGCATCGCCCGAGTATTCATCCTCCAGCGTTGTAGTAGCGGTAAATACTCTGTCTGGCCTTACCCATACATCATCTCCGAGCAATTTCGCCGGTCTCTTATCCACAGAAACCGTAGCGGTATCTCCCGAAGCGCTATATGCCGGATCATCGGTAAATAAAGCCGTATAATTATATGACCCTGGTTCATAAGGAGTCCTGAAAGTCGTTGTGGCCACTCCCATAGCGTTTGTTACAGCCGTAGCCGTTGTTTTCCCATCACTGTCGTATTCAAAACTAAACTGGATTTCTTTTCCGGATACATATTCGGAATTAAATTCATCATACAAAGTGGCAGTAGCTACAAAAACCTCTTCAGAATTCAGATTGGGAGCCTCCGCCGCCGTCAAGCTGGTATTAAACCCTTCAACCGTAATATCCGCTTTATCGCTGCTGGCCCCGTATGTTTCATCGCCTTCAAATTTTACCTGGTAATTCCAACTGCCCGTTGAACCGGGAGCGGTAAAAGTCGCAGTAGCCACACCACTCTCGCCGGTAATTACAGTATCGCTGGAACCGTTATGGCTGTATATAAAGGTTACCGGCCGGGTGGACAGGGGCGTTCCCTCACTGTCTGTTAAAGTGGCGGTAGCGGTAAATACCTGTTCTATTACGGTATCTACTTCCTCGCAGATAACCGACGATTCCATACCCACATTTATGTTAGAACTACTCTGGTGAGAAGAATATATATTTGTCCCGTCAAATGTAGCGGTATAAGTATAATCCTGCCCGGTATCTCCGGGAGCGGTAAATGTGGCCACCGCTATCCCCCGGCTGCCGGTAAGGACGGTAGCCGTATCTCCGTTAAATTCAAATTTTATATTTTCATTATTTATCTTAGTATAATCTACAGTATCGATAAGTTCAGCTTCGACGTTAAATTCACTGCCGGCTATAATATTTCTGTCTTCTGTAATAACCATAGAAGGTCTGAGCTCAATATCAACAGGTCCGGTAGCTGCAGAATGGTTATATACGTTATCCCCGCCAAAATCCATAAAGTATTTATAGCTGCCCGTGGACTGGGGGGATTTATAAGTCTCTATAACTTCTCCGGTATCATCCGTCTTATCACTTTGAATTACTTTTGTAGAATAGTTAAAGCTGAATTCCAGGTTCTTATCTTTGATTCCCGCTCCCGTATCCGTATCGATTAACTTACCTCCCGGTTCTATATCTTCATTTATATACTGAGTAAGAGGATAGGCATTGATATGGGTGGGCCTAAGTTCAATCGTTACGCTACCCTCACCGGAGGACGGACCGTAAGTGTCATCCCCTTCAAATTCTCCGTACACCGGAAATGTTCCCGTACCCCTTTCCACCCCGGAATAATAATCTATATAAATTTCTCCCACAGCGTCAGTTTCCTGGGATTTCTCCTGACCGTCGAAATTGAGTTTTACGGTTTTTGTAGAAAGCCTGACATCATTTAAAGAATCCCAGAGATCGGCTTTTACCGTAAACGTGGATTCAACTATGGAATTAGCGTCGTATACCGTAAGATTGGTGGGAATACCTACAGTTATCGTGCAGGTATCCGCGGTTGCTTTATACGTCTCATCCCCGGCAAAATTGGCCACCAGCTGCTTTTGACCGGTTACCTGTATATTGTGTTTAAAATGGGCCTCTCCGGCAGAATCGGTAGTATCTTCCCCTTCTTTTATAGTATCCACTTTAAAATCCACGACTTTTCCCTCAAGAGGCGAAACCGATCCCGGATCCCTTAAAGTGGCCGTGGAGTAAAAATATTCTTCTGTTGTGGTAGTTAAATCCTGAAGTCCGCTCATCTGGCTCTCTCTCTTATTTACGGTGACCACCGCTGATGTGGATGAAGCCTGATAGGTTTCGTTCCCGTTAAAATTGACAGCATAAGAATATTCTAAAGTGGCATCTTCCGGAGAATTAAACTGGGCTGCCGCCTCTCCCTGACTATCAGTAGTTTCGGTCGAATATACAGTTTCAAATGTAAAGACCAGATCTACGCCGTTTACCAGTTTATTCTCTTCATCCCTAATAGTGCCTACAGTTTCAAAAGTTTCGGTCTGCCCGATGGAACTGTCGCTGGCCAGGGCCTGGGCGGCGGCGGCAGAGAGAAACGTTTCTCTTTTAGTAACAGTTACCGGAGAAGAACTGGAGCTGGGTTCGTAGGTCTGGTTACCGTCAAACTGGGCAAAATATCTGTAATCTCCCGACTGAGCTGGAGTATTAAAATTTGTAGATACCCAGCCGGAGCTTCCGGAATTATCACTTTTAGTGATTGTAGAAGTTCCTTCAAATACAATATCAACGGGTACTGCCATTCCCTCGCCGGTCTTTTGGTCTTCTATTTGGGCCTCAACTGTAAAATCGCCCAGGGTATTGGTAGTAAGTTCAAAAGTGTACATATCCGTCTTTCTACGGGTAACTGTTACCTGAGCCTGAGTAGAGCTTCCAAGATGTCCCGGGTCCTCGGGAAATTCCGCAAAATAGGTATAAGTTCCGGAAGAAACAGGGGCATCAAATTCCACAACGGCCATCCCCTGGCTGTCGGTATTTGCGGATTTATCCTGTCCTTCAAAACTAAAATCTATATTTTTATTTTCAACTCCCCCGTCCTTATCTTCAAGTGTAGCTGTCGCTTTAAAGACAGTCATAGCCACCGTATCCACATCCCTGGCGGTGATATCGGTATCTCTTTTTGTAACTACAACCGTATTGGTCCCGGATGCCGGCGAATAAGTAGAATTTCCTTCAAAAGAAGAAGAAAGTTCGTAATCCCCGGCCGCGGAAGGCGCGGTGTAAGAAACTGACGCTTTTCCCTGCTGGTCCGTAGTATCGTACCTTTGGGTGCCGTTAAATGTAAATTCCAGCTGAATATCGGATATCGGATTTCCCGACTCCCCATCCTTTAATACGGACGTTGCTTTAAATACATCATAAGTCTTACTTTCCACCCCGTATACCTGGACTGCAGTATCCCGGGTATCCACAAATACAGTCTTTGTATCGGAATCCGGTTTATAGGTGGAATCGCCCGTAAATTCTACAGTAAGATTATACGTTCCCGAAGATTCCGGAGCTCTAAAATCCACATACGCCTGGCCCTGGCTGTTGGTTACATCCGTACTTTCCCGGCTGTAAGTACTGTACTGTACAGTAAAGGTAAGTTCTTTATTATCCACCGGGCCGTCTTTGTCGGACATTGTGGCGGTGGCCTTATATACTTCCAGGGTTTTTGTAGTAACAGGTTCGGCCGCGACATTCGAATCCCTCCGGGCAACGTTAACATCAACTGCCGGGGAAGTACTGGATTTATAGGAATCATCCCCTGAAAATACTGCTTTGTAAGAGTATGTGCCCGAGGAAGCCGGAGCATTAAACAGGGAATACGCTTTTCCGTCTGAGCGGGTAGTATCTGTTTTGGTAATAGTATCAGTCCCGGTATACACAAAATCCAAACTTTTACCCTCTACCGGCGCTCCCGAGGAGTTCATTAAAGTAGCGGTGGCATTAAAAACTTCCAGGGTCTTTGTATTAACCGGTTCCGCGGTAATCTGGGTCTCTCTTTTTTGGACCGTTACGGTAGCATCTACGGAAGTGGTGGAAATATAGGAACTGTCTCCGTCAAATTCAGCGTGGTAGTAGTAAGTTCCCCCGACATCCGGAGCTGTAAAATCGGCAAAAGCCCGGCCGGAGGCATCCGTGTAAACCTGGGCTGAATCAATTTCCGTATCCGTCTCATCTTTAAATACCATATTAACTAATCGGTCTTCCACGTCTCCCTGTCCGTCGCTGTTATTGGGATCGGAGAGAGTAGCCGTGGCTGTAAAAGTGGCAAAAGTTTTAGTCTCCAGATTTCCGACGGACATGTTAAGATTTCTCCTGTTTATAGTTACCGATTTTACTGTTGAAGTACTTGAAAGGTAGGCGTCATTTCCGTCAAAAACCGCCTTGTAATCATAGGTACCCGAAGAGGCCGGGGCATAAAATGTAGAATACGCCCAGCCCGAGCTTCCCGTAGTTTCAGTATTTTCTTTTTTAGGATCTGTAAAGAATACAAACCGGCAATCTTTATTTCCCGCTCCGCTCCCGTCCCGGCTGTCTTTTAACTCGGCGGCAAACAGCTGATCAATCTTATCGTAAACTCTATGAGCTACAATACCATCTATATTCAAAGAAGTGGGAATCTTTTCAATAGTCAGCTGGCTGTCATTTGAAGAACTTTTGTAAGTCGAGTTGCCGGGAAATTCAGCGGATAAAATAAAATTCCCCGCCGCCGAGGTAGCTTCCGTTGAATCTATTACAGTTGTAGCCACGCCGCTGCCGTCGGTTACCGCCGATTCTGAAATATTTATCCCGTTTACCGACCCTGAAAAGTTTACCGTAATCCCGGAAACTCCCCCGTCTTTATCTGTAACCGTCGCCGTGGCCGTAAATACATCCAGCGCATAGGTAGTAATATCTTCATTAACTAAAGTGGTCTCTCTTTTTTCCACTGCTACCCCAGCAGATTCTGCGGACGAAGCATTATAGGCTTCATCCTCTAAAAGCTGGGCATCGTAAGAATAATTACCGGCGTCGGCAGGGGCGGTAAAAGTAGCCACCGCTACGCCAAATTCATCGGTTTGAAAAGTTTTTGTAACCGTATTTCCGTCCCCATAGAAATTAAATTCCACAGCCCTGTTGCTTACATCACCGGAACTTGCATGATCGTCGGTTACCGTGGCCGTAGCCGAAAATATATCCATAGTCTCGGTATTTACGGAATCTGCCGAGATCAGGGCATCTCTTTTTTCAAATGTTACATTGTAGACCGGACCGGTACTGGAATAATAGGACGAATTACCCTCAAAAATAGCTTTATATGAATGGCCCGTGGCTGCAAAATCAACTCCGTTATACGTCACCTCGGCATAACCGGAATTATCCGCAGTCCCGGTTTTAGTTATAGTATCGGTTCCCGAATATACAAATTTTACGGGTAACCCGCCAAGCTGAGAATTGGGTTTTGAATCAGTAAGAGTGGCTTCCGTGGTAAAATTTTCCATGACCAGGACAGTAATATCGCTGCCGGTGACGCTTAAAGTTCTTTTGTCCACTATTACATCCGCCGGAGCGGACAATGCCGACTTATAAGTTCCGTCTTCTAAAAGCTCGGCGGTGTAAGAATACGCACCGTCAGTATCCGGAGCTGTAAAAGTGGATACGGCTACACCGTTTGAATCCGTTTGAGCGGTTTTTATAACCGTATTCCCGTCTCCCGAAAAAGTAAATTCCACGTCTCTATCACTAACATCACCGCCCCCTATAGAATCAGTAACCGTAGCGGTTGCCGTGAATATATCCATAGTTTCGGTATTTACATTTTCAGCAGTAATATTTGCCTCTCTTTTTCCCACTTTTACAAGAGTATCCGTTGAACTTGAATAATAGGAGGCATTACCGCTAAATTCCGCCTGGTAATAATAATTGCCCGACGATGCCGGAGCGGTAAACTGGACAAAAGCTTCCCCGTTAGAATCTGTAACATCAGTTTGGATATCTCCTTCAAAAGTAAATTCAATATTTTCGTCGCTCACCGGCCCGTTTTTCGGACTGGTAAGTGTAGCCGTGGCTTTGAAGGTCTCCATGGGCAGTGAAGCTACTTCCTCACCGGCAATATTTATATCGGATTTTGCGATATTTACATCCACATAAGCGCTGGTTGAAGAATTGTAGGAGTAATCTTCTTCTAATATTGCTTTATACTGATAAATCCCGGAAGCATCTCCGGCATTAAAATCCACATTAGCCACCCCGTTTGAATCCGTAACAGATGTCTTTTGATCTATTACTGCCCCCCCGTCATCTTCATAAACAAACTGGACAGTCCTTCCTTCAACATCCCCCGCGGGAGTATGAGAATCGGTTATGGTAGCGGTAGCTGTAAATAAATCAAATGTCTCCGTATCCGCCGGCGTCGCAGCAATATCTATAGTTCTGCGGGAAACATTTATATTTTTGGCCGTACTTGTACTGGAATTATATGAAGAATCTCCGACAAATACTGCTTCGTAAGAATAGGTGCCTGCCGTATCCGGAGCCGTAAAACCGGCAGTTGCCTGGCCGGTTTCATCCGTATATTTTGTCTTTTCTATAGTTGTTGTACCCGAATACACAAATTTTATTTCCCTGTTTTCCACATCTCCCCCGCTATCCGGGTCCGTAAAGGTAGCCACAGTTTCAAATTCATCGTAGGTTTCAGTATTTACCTCAACTGCATCTACCTCAGGATCGCGTTTTAAAACTGCCACGTCTTTACTTGCGCTTACGCTGCCGTTATAAGCAGAATCAGTAGAAAATTGGGCGCTGTAACTATAGGTTCCCGCCTGGGCCGGGGCAGTAAATTCGGCCGTGGCCTCCCCGCTGCTGTCGGTTACGGAAGTCTGAGTCTGGGTGGATGTCCCGTTATAAAATCTTAATTCTATGTCCCGACCGCTTACATCCCCGTCTGGTCCGTATTCGTCGATAAAAGCAGCCGTTACTGTAAAGACATCATAGACCTTCTGATCTGCCATATCCTGAACGGTAAGACTGCTGTCTCTTCTTAAAATATCGGCCTGAGCATCCGAATTTGAAGAAGCATATGTATTATCTCCCGGAAATTCAGCCGTAGGATAATAGGTATTGTATGTATCCGGGGCCGTAACCTCTGCATTCGCCTCCCCGGTTAGATCTGTATCATCTGAAGCGGACGTGGGCGAAAAACCCTCCGGAAATGTAAACGAAATCTGTTTATCACTTAAAGAACTATCAGGATCAGATACAGTATCTACAAGTGTTGCCGTAGCCGTCAAATTCTCATAAACTACGCCGGTTATATCTTTAAAATTTAAAGCCGTATCCCTCTTAGACATAAATACCGTGGAAACTGCGGAGTTGGTTTGGTAGTTGACATCATAAAAGTCTACTTTCATATCATAGTCAATGCTGGCATCGGCGGCCGCTGTAAATTCGGCATAGGCATACCCCATTGTATCGGTTACT
This sequence comes from Elusimicrobiota bacterium, assembly GCA_051745145.1. Taxonomy (GTDB): domain Bacteria; phylum CG03; class SLGR01; order SLGR01; family JAGXOG01; genus CAYZAK01. Next base: position 31,853 of record JBNJDT010000007.1, on the reverse strand, counting down.
GCTTCATAAGTTGTACTATTGTTGTAGTCCTCTTCATAGCGAAAAGTCATCGTACTTCCTCCCACCGGCTCCCCGCTGTTAAAATCTTCCACATAAACCGTGGAAGTAAAAACCTCCATAGCCGTAGCGTAAGAATCATCCAGACTCAGTGTGGCGTATCTTTCGGTAACTTCTACCGTGCCGGTTCCCGAACTGGCCTTGTATCTTTCGTCTCCAGAAAAGTCTATTTCCACCTCATAAGTTCCCACCGAAGTAGGACTTACAAAATCAGTAACTACCGCCTTACCTTCAGAATCAGTTGTGGCCGAAGCATCCTGAAAAAAATCGGTGCCCTGGGCAAAATAAAAATCAAGAGTTTTCCCTTCCACCGGATTGTCGTTACTATCAAGCAGCGTACCCGTAGAAGTAAAATACACATCCCTGTTCCCGCCGGGCGGAAATTTACCCCCGGGATGAGAACCGGAAGCCATCGTGGTAATATCTTCGGTATGGGTCTCTGTGGGATTCTTACTTACCGTCACCGTCCCCGTATCCGAACTGCTCGTATAATTAGAAGATCCGTTAAAATCAGCATAGTAGATGTAATCCCCGGCTCCCACGTCAACTTCCAGATTGGAACTTGTGGCCAGTCCCGAGCTGGACGTCTCCCCGGTAGCCGTAGAACCTTCAAAGGTGAATTCTATTGTCTCCGACTGGGCCGGATCTTCGGTGAGCTCATTTTTTAAAGTGGCCGTAGCCTGAAAAACGCTGTTGGCCAGCACTTCAATATGGGATTCAGCGTCTAATGTTGTGGGGGCCGGCTCAACCGTAACTTCAGCTATAGCTTCAGTGGATTTATAGAGACCGGACTCATTAAAATAGACTTTATAACTGTAAATGCCCACCTGCGAAGCGGCATTGGCACTGACGCTGGCTTCGCCGCTGGCATTTGTAGTATCCGTATGCGTGGACCCGAAAAAGACAAAATTCAAATCTTCAGTATCGATGGGGGTATCGTCAACTGCATCTTTTAGGGTAGCGGTAGATGTAAAAGATTCCTGGACCTTCACGGTAAAATCATTCACATTCTGGATGGTGGTTTCTCTTCTTTCTACTACTACATTAGCTGTGGTAGAGGTTGATTCATATATCCTATCTTGTTCAACCTGCACTACCATCTCAAATTCTCCGCCCTCAGACGGAGATAAAAATTCCGTTATGGCCTCCCCGCTGGCATCGGTAGTACTGTATTTTACTTCCGGCGGGTCGGTCTTATAGAAAGAAAATTCTGCAACTTTATCTTCGATTGGCTCATCTGCAAGTACCGGATTGGTTAAAGTGGCCGTAGAATTAAAGTATTCATTGGCGGTAGTTAATACGTCGTCCACTTTAATATCAACCGGGTATCTGTCTATCTCAAGATTTACTGTATCCGTACTTGCAAGATACATATCATTTTCTTCGAAAGTGGAAGTATAGGTTATATTTCCGGCCTGACTGGCTGTAAATGTAGCAATGGCCAGGCCATCTGAATTTGTCTGGGCCGTACCGGAAGCCGTAAAAGTATCGTAATTTATATCAAAAATTACGGTCTCATTTTCAATGCCCCCGTTATCAAGATCATTTGTCAATGTGGCCCGGGGATAAAATTCCTCGGTGACATATACCCCGGTCGAAGCTTCAGCTTCTAAAGTCGTGGGGATTTTTGATACTTCCACCGTCCGGGTTGAGGACGAAGCACGGTACTTGGCGGTTTCATAAAAATTTATATACATATCCCACATTCCCGCGGCTGTTGGGGTAAAGGTAGCTACGGCAACACCCTCTGAATCGGTCTGGCGGTTTTGTAGGTGATCGGACGAATTTTCGTAATAGTTAAATTCTACTGTTTCCTGATCTACTCCGGCGGACGCCTGAAGATCCGTTAAAGTTGCCGTGGACTGGATTATATCGCCCACGTATGCTGAAATATCTTCCGAAGTAAGCTCCGTATCTCTTTTAAGTACATTGACAGTAGTTGTTGAACTGCTCCCTGTAAAAGAGTCGGTCTCCGGATAGTAGGCGTTAAGATCATATTCCGAATCCCCCTCGGGGACGTTTGCCGTATAAGTAACCGTAGCCACTCCCATTTCATCAGTCTGGGTAATCTTTTCGATGCCCTCAAAATTAAAATGTATATCCGCTTCTTCTATGGGTTCATCGTTTACGGCGTTCTTTAAAGTGGCCGTGGCATAAAACACATTATCTACATAAACTGTCGGAGAACTCAAAGATATCTTACTTGTACCCTGGGTTACGGTCACTATCCCGGTTGACTGACTGGCAAAGTACTGATCATTTTCAAAAAACTTTACCGTATATTCATACTCTCCTAAAGTATCCGGCGAACTGTACTCAAACTCCGCCATACCGCTTCCTGTGGTATTAACCGTATGGGAACTTCCGTCCCACATGACATACATAACATCTACATTTGTCACTCTAATTCCGGTATCATCATCGGTGACTGTGGAGGTGGCCGTAAAGACCGACGAAGGAGGAAGATCATAAAGGTCCTCCGCATCCACTGTGGTAGAACTTTTAGTTACCGTAATTGTGGCTGTAGCGTTAGAAGGCTGGTATTCGCTGTTCCCTTCAAAGTTAAGATAACCGTAATATACTGCCGGTGTAGAGGGGGAAGTGTATCCGGTTTGAGCCCAGCCGCTCGCATCAGTTACCGCAGAATCGGTAGATTCCTGAAACTCAAATTTTATTGCTTTATCTTCCAAAGAATTACTATCATTATCTTGTAAATTTCCCCTTAAATCAAAAGAGGTGTTGGTTTTAACCTTTTTATCATCGGGAGTTATGCTGGTGGGAATCCGGGAAACCGTGACATTACTGTCTGAATCTGCCGCCCGGTACACCGGGGAGGAGCTAAATGAGGCGGTATAAGAATAAGTTCCCGAAGTTGCAGGCACATCATAGGTTACCTCGGCTTTTCCGGTCGAGTCCGTAGACGCAGATTTTGTGCTTCCCTCAAAGTCAAACAAAATAGTTCTGTCCTCTAAGGCCACATCACTGTCCCCGGTAGTATCATTAAGATCCGCCCGGGCGGTAAACTGGCCGTTAATATAGGTTTCCCTGTCGTAGGTTGTAAGGGAAGTAAGTCTCTTGCGAACTCTGAATAACTGGCTGTTGTCTTTACTTTTTCCGTAATAGTAATCTGAATCGTCCTGGTTAAACCGGGAATCATAGTCATAATCTGTATAATTCCCGGAGACCGGAAAAGTCTCCGTACTTAATTCCCCGATATATTTTACAGCCCGGCCGTTACTGTCAGTGGTTTTAGTATAGGTGGTGCCCTCTATTTCAAATTCTATAGTTTTATTTGGAATACCGGTGCTGTTGTCCACTCTTGTAAGGTCGGCAACTAAATTTCCCGTCTCTTTAAGATAAAAATATCTATTATGGGCTTCAATAGTCGTTTCACATTTTCGGACCACGGCATAATCATCATCGGAACTTTCAAGATAACTGTCCGAGCCGTCATATTTGGCATGTATGTTATAATTGCCCGTGGAAACGGGAGCGGTAAACTCACCGGTTACTATTCCCTCACCGGTAGTATTATCCGTGACCGAATGGGTAGTAAAAGTAATTGTAACTTCTTTTTCGGATAACGGGTTGCCGCTTACGGCATTGGTCAGGGTGGCCGTGGCCACAAAAACATCTCCCGGATATACATCCACCCGGGTTACTTCCATATTTGTTTCGCTCTGGGCTATTTCTACATCCCCGGTATCCCAATTGCCGATATATATGGGATCGTCGTCTTTAAATTCGGCGGTATATGAGAGGGTCTGGGTAGACGAGGGAGTAGTAAAAGTGGCCGTGGCTATTCCCACGCTGCTGGTTAGGGCCGTCTTTGTACTTCCCTCAAAGTAAAAATATACAGTTTTATCCTTAATAAAATCATTTGTGGTCTGGTCTTTTAATTCAGCTTCCGCTTTAAAATCAGCGCCGGCATTTGTCTCTTTATTGTAAGCCACTATATTTGTGGGCCTTCGCTCAACGGTAAGATTAGCTGTATCCGAATCCGGATCGTGAGTGGCGTCCCCCTCGTAGCTGGCCTGATATTGATAGGTGCCCGTAGAGCCTATTAAATCCCAGTCAAAAGTTGCGTATGCATTACCGGCATCCCCGGTCTTTTCAGTTTCTGTGGATCCTAACATAAAAAACTTTACCGTGGCACTGGAAAAATTACTTTCATCTACCATATTTTTAAGATGTGCTCTGAGGGTGGGAGATGAAAGAGCTAAAACATTTTTACTATATGCAGTAAGCTGCATCTCGGCGGGGATAACCTTCACCTGAGACTGGTCGGATGAGGCGGCATATACCGGACTGCTGGAATGGTCCACGGAAAAGTAATATATTCCCGTGGATACCGGGGCCGTATAACTCACCTCGGCCCTTTCCCCGGCGGGACCGGTAGCAGCTGTATCTGTAGAACCTAAAAATTCAAAATACAGATTTCTGTCTGCCAGGTAACTGCCCGAATCATCATCTTTAACCCTGGCCCGGGCAAAAAAGTTATCTTCCACTTCCACCTCCACGGCGTCTCCGGTAACAGAGGTCTCTCTTAAATGTATATTTACGCTGGCCGTTTTAGTACTGCTTAGATGCTTCTGGCTGCCGTTAAAATTCACTTTATAAGAAGTATTTCTCGTGGGGGTTGAAGTTTCAAAATCAGCCCACGCATTACCGGCCGAATCCGTAACGGTGGCTTTTTGTACCTCCTCAAATGTAAATGTCACCGTAGCGCCCTCTAAGGCATAGCCGTCTTCGGCATCGGTGAGAGTAGTTCCCGCGGTAAAGGTATTTTCTACTGGAACATCTTTGCTCGAGGCGGTAAGCTGGGAAAGTCTCTTTTTTACATCTACCTGGGCTGTATCAGTACTTGATTCATAAAGATAATTTCCTTCGTAACCGGCTTCGTAAGAATATGTACCCGGAATTTCCGGGGCGGTGACTGTAAGATAGGCGTTGCCGTCTTGTTCGGTATCGGCAGTTTGAGTATAGGTAGTCCAGTCCAGATTAAAACTTACTTTTTTATCGGTAAGAATATCTCCCCAGTCGTCTTTAAGGTTAGCCTTGAGCTGGAATTCATCATCGGCTCTGGGCTCACGCTCTGAGGCATTTATTACAGTCGGTCTTTTAACAACACTTAAATTTGCCGTACCCGTACTTGCAGAATACAAGTTATTACCCGAAAAAGAGGCAGTAAAAGTATATGTCCCGGTCGGGGGAGAAGGAGCTGTAAAAGTAACCCGGTAGTCATCATTTTCTTCATTTAAAAAAGCTACTTCTGATGAAGTAGACCAGCTGTTGGTAAATGTAACTTCATCGTCAATAACATCGCCGTTTTCATTGTCCGTCAAAACTGCCGTGGCCGTAAAATCTTCAAGAGCGTATTCCCATTGATTGGGAACATTTATATTTGAAGGTCTTTTAAGGACGTTTACGTTGGCCGAACCCGTGCTCGATTCATAAAGATAATCTCCCGTAAATATGGATGTATAAGAGTAATCCCCCCGGGGATCTAAAGGAGCGGTAAAACTGACCGTAGCTACCCCGACCCCGTCTGTAGTAGCGGTCTTGGTTGCTCCTTCAAAAATAAACTTAACCTCTTTGCCGGATATAAAACTGTTATCGTCGATATCTTTAAGTTCCGCCCGGGCTGTAAAAGTACTGGCCGCCAGAGGCTCCCGGCTGTCGGCCGAGACGGAAGTGGGCCGTTTTTGGACATTAACCCCGGCTGTATCCGTACTGGAAACATAAAGATACGTCCCCTTAAAACCGGCCGTATAAGTATATGATTCAGTGGATACTGAAGGAGCTGTAAATGTAGTTACAGCCACCCCTTCCCCGTTGGTTAGGGCTGTCTTTGTACTGCCCCGGAAATAAAACTCTATCTCCTCATTTTCCACGCTTCCCCCGCCCTCGGCAGTATCGGTTAACGTGGCCCGGGGATAAAATTCGTTGTTGGCATAGGGTTCCCTGGAGTTTGCCGCTAAACTTGTGGGACGTTTTTTAACGGTAACTTCCGCCGTACCCGTACTTTTCACGTGCAGATATGTTCCCTTAAAACTGGCCGTATAACTATAGCTTTCAGTAGAAACAGAGGGAGCGGTAAATGTGGATATAGCCACGCCGTCTTTATCTGTTACAGCCGTTTTTGTACTTCCATCAAAATAAAAATATATTTCCTCGCCTTCCATATTCTCGTCCCCCGGAGCAGTATCTCCTAAAGTGGCCCGGGGATAAAATTCATTGTTGGCATACACTTCCCGGGTATCCGCCGATAAATTTGTGGGCCGTTTTTGGACATTTACGTTTTCTGTACCAGAGCTGGATTCATATAGATACGTCCCCTCAAAACTGGCCGTATAGGAATAACTTTCTGTGGAAACTGAAGGTGCCGTAAATGTGGTTATGGCAATACCTTGCGCATCTGTCCGGGCTGTTTTAGTTTCTCCTTCAAAATTAAAGGTTATTTCTTTATTTTCTATATTTTCCGAAGAATCCGTATCTGAAAGTGTAGCCTTAGTTTGAAATTCGTTGTTGGCATAGGGTTCTCTGAAGTTAGCAGTTAAATTCGTAGGCCGTTTTTGGACATTAACTCCGGCCGAATCCGTACTTGATTCATAAAGGTATGTACCTTCAAAACTGGCTGTATAGGAATAACTTTCAGTGGAAACAGAGGGAGCGGTAAAAGTTGTTATGGCCATTCCGCTTGAATCGGTCAGGGCAGTTTTAGTTTCTCCTTCAAAATAGAATAATATTTCTTTGTTTTCTATCTTTTCCCCCGAATCCGTATCTGTAAGCGTAGCCTGGGGATTAAACTGGTTATTGGCCTTAACTTCCCTGCTTTCTGCGGCCAGCGCGGAGGGCCGTTTTTGGACATTTACGTTAGCTGTCCCCGTACTTGATTCATAAAGATACGTACCGTCAAACCCGGCCGTATAAGTATAGGATTTAGTGGAAACAGAGGGAGCGGTAAAGGTAGTTACGGCCACACCGTTTGAATCTGTCTGGGCTGTTTTAGTTTCTCCTTCAAAATAAAAATTCACCGGCTCTCCCTCAACATTATCACCGGATACAGAATCCGACAGAGTCGCATGGGGATAAAATTCGTTATTGGCATAAACCTCCCTGCTTTCTGCGGCCAGGCCGGTGGGCCGTTTTTGGACAGCCACATTAGCATTTCCGGTACTCGATTCGTATAAATACGTCTGCTCAAAACTTGCCGTGTAATTGTAGGACCCTGTAGAAACAGAAGGTGCGGTAAAGGTGGTCACCGCCACCCCGCTTGAATTTGTCCGGGCTGTTTTAGTTTCTCCTTCAAAATAAAATTTGATTTCTTCTCCTTCTACGCTTCCCCCGGAAACATTGTCGGTTAAGGTAGCCCGGGGATAAAACTCATCATTGGCGTAAGGATCCCTGCTTTCGGCGGCCAGTCCGGTGGGCCGTTTTTGAACATCTACGCTCGCCGATCCGCTGCTTGATTCGTAAAGATAAGTACCTTCGAATCCTGCTGTATAATTATAGGTTTCAGTAGATACCATGGGGGCGGTAAACGTAGATTTAGCTACTCCGTTTTCATCTGTAACAGCTGTCCTGGTGTTTCCTTCAAAATAAAAAGTCACCTCTTCGCCCTCTATCTCATCTCCGGAAACAGAATCCGATAAAGTTGCTCTAGGATTAAATACTTCTCCGGCGTACGGCTCGCGGTCTGCGGGGCTTAAACTGGTGGGACGTTCTTGAACATCAACACTTGCCGTTCCCGAGCTGGGTTCGTAAAGATAATTACCCCCGAAAGCAGCTCTATATTCATAAATACCCGGGACTCCCGGAGCAGTAAAGGTAGCTTTTGCCACCCCCGAACTATCGGTATCGGCAGTAATTGTACTCCCTTCAAAATAAAAGGTTATCTCTTTTTCTTCGATCGGGTCCCCGGAATTGGAATCCCCGAGCTCTGCACTGGCTAAAAATTCATCGCCGGCATACGGATCTTTGCTTGCAGAATTAATATTTGTAGGCCTTCTTATTACCTCCAAATTACCGCCATCCGAACCTGCATCATACGCTGCATCTCCTGAATAATTCAGAGTATAACTGTAATTATCCGGAACACCCGGAGCCTGGATTTCCGCAGGGGCGTCGAAAGCCCTGGTAGAACCAGGCTGACCGGTTAATGTAGCTGTATGAGTGGCCCCTTCCAGATAATAGTCAGCTTCCTGACCTTCCAGATTAACCCCCGAATCATAATGGTAGGTGTTATCTTTAACAGTGCCCCGGAGCGTAAATGTGCTTAAAGCAAATACCTCATCGTAATCGGGAGCATTAACATTTATATCTCTGGAACTGTTGTGATAAACTTCTGAATCCGAATCCGCCTCATAAGTTAGGCTGCCGTCAAAAGTTACGCCGTAATCATAATACCCGGAAACATTTATGGGACTGAATTCTCCGGCACTGGCCCACTCCTCCCCTTCTTGAGTTATTTCTGATATAGTCTCTGAATTTTCGTATAAACTAAAATGTAGCGTAGCCCCGGATATTAATTCATTTGAAATGCCGTCCGTCAGCTTGGCATTAAGGTGAATGGGATCTCTGGCCCATCCCCAATCACTGGAGTTAATAATAATTATAGCCGGACGCGGTGAAACTGCTAAATCCGCATCCCCGCCGGAAGGGGCGTAAGTATCGTCGCCGGTAAAGTCCGCTTCATAAGTATAGGTTCCTTTTTCCGGAGGGGCATTGTGAATAACCTGGGCTTTACCGGAAGAATTTGTAAAAGAACTTTTTTGTACCCCGTCCGGAAACGTAAATTTAATTTTCCTATCTTCAATATTTACTCCCCCGCTGGTCCTTAAACGGGCGGTGGCCGTAAAAGAAGACAGGGTTAAAGACTCCACATCAAAAGCCGTAGTTACTGTCGGCCGGCGGTAAATCCGGTATGTCTCGGTTGACTGAACTTTTTTGTAAGTTGAATTGCCCCGGAAAGTTGCTGTAGTAATATATTTAGCCGCTTTATTTCCGGTATAAAAGCTGGATGTACTGGAACCGGCGCTGTCCGTATAGGCCGTATTATTTATATTTCTGAATTTGTATATAACTTCCAGCCCTTCGACACCTTCCGAAGTATTTCCATCTACAATTTCAGATACCATTGTAGTTGTAGTTACCGTATAATCCCACATTTCCCCCTTAAAATTATGAACCAGGGGTCTTTGATTAACTGTAATGGTTGAAGTCCCGGAACTGGCCATATAGGATCCCTGCCCTAAAAATTCCATATTCAATTTGTATTCCCCGGCGTCGGTTATCGAATCCCCCCAGCCGGTTTCTGCTTCTCCGGCGCTGTCCCCCGTACCCGTAACCGCTGTTTTAGTAGCTCCGTTAAGGGTGAATTTTACTGTCCCCCCCTCGATACCGTATCCATTTTCAGCGTCCTTGACTTGCCCGGAAACCGTGAACGTATCCAATGCTAAGGTAGTAGATGGAAATGGAGTAGTGATAGTAAATCTCAGTCCAACGGCCACCTCTCCGGCGCCGGATTCTTCCCGGTATATAGAATTCCCCTCGTAATTTCCTACTAAATCAAAAGCGCCATCTGTAGTTCCGGAATTAAAAGTTGTGGTGGCTACCCCCATCTCATTTGTAGTTGCCGTAGAAGTATAGGTGGGAGTATAAGTGGACGGCTTGTAAGTAAAAGTAATTAATTTTCCCTTTAAAGGCTCTTCTGTCTCATAATCTTCCACTGTGGCTTTAGCCTGAAAATCAGTACCAGCTGTGACCTGCCGGTCCGAAGTTCTTATAGTTATTTTTCTCCGGTCCACGGTAAGGACTCCGGTATCGCTTGACGCTACGTACTTACTGTCCCCTTCAAATTCAGCGGTATAATAATAAATTCCCGAGGATTGAGGAACCTCAAAATCTGCAGAAGCTATTCCACTATTATTTGTAGTGGAAGTATGGGAGGACCCTTCAAATTTAAATACAACTTCTTTATCCTTAAGTTCATCGCCGGTTGATTTCCAGGTTAACTTAGCTTCCGCTGTAAAATTTTCGGTTTCACTCTGAGATTCTCCGGAGGATATTGTAGATTTATCTTCCGCATTCATTTCAGAAAAATAACTTAAAACTATAGAATCTGAATAACTTTTTGAGTTGCCCGCTCTGTCCTCTATATTGTAATGAACGACTTTTGTACCCGTTCCCGATGACAGCGTCCAGGATCTGGTGGATACGGGGTTTTGCCACTCCGTCCAGTTTTCTCCGCCGTTTCTGTATCTGACTTCTTCAATTCCCGAAACACCATCCTCATAATTTAAAGATAACTTTACATCTTTCGAATCGGTATATTCGTCACCGTCATTTATCGATACTGAACCCGTAGGGTTTTCCGTATCAATTCTATAGGGGCCGGAATATCCATAGCTTTTATTATTGGCCTTGTCCGCAGCTTCAACATGAAGATAATTTAAAGTGTCGGTAAGCAGAACTTCTACCATTGTATCGCTGCTTCCGGAGATTGAACTGTCCCAGTTTTGCCAGCCCGCCTGAGGCTTGCTGGTACTTTCGGTAACCATATACCGCCATTCTTCAAGATCAGAATCGCCTTCATCGCTAATAAAGATATCGACATCAATAAAATTATTTACCCAGCCGGAGGAAGAGGGATTAAAATCATATATTTCCGGTTCCACGGGATCGTAAATAATATCGTCCGCATAAACATCAGACTCATTGCCGGCTTTATCCTCTACCTGATATTCTACTACCTTAGTTCCTACTGTCTCATCTAAAAACCAGGTCTTTGTTGAAACCGGCGACTCCCAGCCGGACCAGCTTTTTCCCTGGTTGCGGTACCTTACATTTTCCACTCCGGACTTTGAATCTTCATAAGAAAGGTTAAGGGTAACGGTTGTTGTGGGGGTATATACATTTCCGGCTTCTATTAATATATCTCCCGACGGATTTCCCTGGTCAACTTTGTAGGGTCCGCTGGAATCGTATATCTGTTTTCCGCTGCCGTCTTCGAGCTTTACATGGAGATAATTCACCCCAACTTCCCCGCCTACTGTAACGGTAGCGGTGGATTGGCCATCAATATCCGTCTTCCACAGCGACCAGCCCGAATCCGGTTCTGTTTCGCTGGGTGATACGACATACTGCCATTTACTTAACTTTGCCGGACCTTCATGTCTAAAATCCATAGCCACATCCACAATACTATTCGTCCAGGTATGTGAGGAAGGACGAAAACCTACAACTTCCGGAAATAAATTATCTAAAATTATTGTATCGCTGTAAACCGGAGACATATTACCCACCCCGTCCCTGATTTGATACTTAACCGTTTTAGTTCCCGTGCCTTTTAAAAGCGACCAGTTCATTTCCGAAGCGGGAGCCAACCAGTCATCCCATCCTGAATCCCCATTCTGAAATCTCACTTTTTCCACTCCCGATAATTCATCCTCGTATGTTAAAGATAAGATTACGCTGGTAGTTGAGACATAAGTATCCCCGTCATTAATTACTATTGAACCGGTTGGGGAACTAAAGTCCAGCTCATAAACTCCTCCCAGGTCATAATCGCCGTTATCCGCTGTATCTTTCACCTCAATATGAAGGTAATTATTTCCCTCCTTTCCAATTTCCACTCCCACTGTAGCAGCTGTGGAATCCATAATTTCATCATTCCAATTCGTCCATCCAAAAGCCGGCTTTTCGGGATATTCATTGATATTATACCGCCAGGCAAAAAGTTCTGCTCCCTCAGTGGGTTTTTCAAAGTCAATCTCCACCTCCGGAGAAGCACTTGTCCAGGCACTTGAAGAAGGTTCTATTTTTGAAACAGCCGGCGGACTTTCATCGTACTTATAAGGACCGTAGTAGGTATCGTATCCTGCCACATCATCGGCATTGTAAGCTAAAACGTGTAAGTAATAACTGCCCGTCTGCTGGGGCTGTATTTTTAACTTGTCGCTATTCCAGTGGGACTCATTGCCCGTCCAGTTATATGCTGTGGAAGTGGACCATTTATAACCGTAATATTCCAGACTACCCCGGCCGAATCCGGCATAATTGGTGAACGTAAAAGTCGATCCCGATCCATACCAGGAATCCGCCCCTTTATCGCAGCCTACCTGGGGAGCTGTAGGCAGAGTATAAGCTGTAACTGAATACGTGGATTTATTTGCCCCGGCCACATTATACGCTTCAATTTTACGGGTATAAGGAGTGTTAGCTTCTAATTCCAGTTCGTCCCACGATTTACTATCTGCTCCTACGCTACCTTTAATATTGCCGGTTGTATCTAAAATTCTGAAACCGTCTTCCTTATTTTTTTCAGTAGAACTTGACTCCCATTTCCAACGGATTCTTGTAGCCCCCTCACCGGTGCCGCTGAGTTTTACCGGAGCTCCGGGAGCATAAATATAAAATACATCCACTTTATCTATCTGGGGGGTATCGATGGGTTTTTGGGTATTTAAATTCAACCTGTACTGGGCATACCTTCCTTCTACGCCGGGATTTTCACCTTTAGAAACTGCTGTCCAGGTACCCGAATCAACCTGGTCATCATGGGCTCTTACCTGGGCACTTATATCTGTAAGGTCGGGAATAGTTGACGTCCAGTCAACTTCACTAAAATAAGTCCCCTGGTCACCGGTGTCTTTTACTCTGGAAGTGTAAATACCCGAGGGTTTGTATCTTCCCTGCTCTTCGTATATATCTCTTACATACGGAGAATCAGTTTCCCAATTGGATATCTTTAAATTGTCAAAGTTGTAATATTCAAAAATATCAGATTCAGACACTGCTTCCTGGTATAGATAAGCCGAAGTAAAATCCAGGTCCACAGAACCCGAATATACAGTCTGACCGTCTAAATCCACTTCTAAATTTGAGGAATCAATAAAAAAATCTATTTTGTGGGTACCGGTACTTAAATCCGTTTCACTGACAATAGTATTAAACCCCCCTCTATGGCGTTGCCGGATCACATATGAGGGAGTATCGTGAAAAATTTTAAACTGGATAAAATCATCTTCTCTTTCCGAACGCTCGGATACGGTAGGACAGAGAGAAAAATAAGATTCCCGGCCCGGCCCGTAGGTAAACGCCTCCATATCTATTGCAATCCGGCGACCGCCAGAAAAATTATATGTCTCCGTACTCCTTAGTCCATACCATCCTTTACTGGTGGAGGTAGTAGTTTTAAATTTATACCGCAATCTATTCTCAACAATTTCCCTTTTAGCATCTTGAGGGGGGCTCGGATACTGTATATTATCCCATTTATCACTGTCCGGGGAAGAGCCATAGGGAGCGGTATAGTGGTCTCCGAATATAAATGTGGAATCAAAATCCGATTGACTTACTGCCGAAGGATTTCCGTAATACATATATACATCTTTTGTTTCAAAATCGCTAAAATGATCAATCTTAAGCCAGATATATGTTTCGGCAGTATTTAACCCTTTTTCAATCCAAAAGGGAATACTTGAGCCCTCACTGTTAAAAAACCTCAGATCACTGCCGTCGGCTTCCAGTTTACCTTCATCTATGAGCGATTGGGTATCTAAAGATAATCTTATCTGATAATCCCGGATAGTATAATTGGCGGGAGACTGTAATCGCACTCTTTTCCGGTATTTAAAATCCTGATCTGCCCATTCTAAATTTTCAGGAAGCGACGCCCCGGTTTCTTTCCCGTACCATTCTAAATCTAACGTTGCGCTCTCATCAACGCCGTTGATATATATTCCCGTAGACGTACCGGTATCAAAATCCGTATCAGTTTCATCGGTCCAGACATCTTCAGCTGATACAATAGATAAATTTATAGAAAAGCTAATGAATAAAATCCAGCTAAGCTGTAATGTAACCTTGCTAATATAAAATATTTTTTTTAGTTTATTCACCTTTATTTTTTGCCCGCATACTTAACTCTAACCCCCAACTATTTTAAGTATACTTTTATAATTAATTTAAATTTTCTAATATTAAAACAAATATATCATTCTTAATAACTTTTATTATAAAATGTGGTATCAAAATAAGCAAATCTCAGAAGTTTAAAGTAAGTCTGCATTATTGTGATTGCGTGCGACAGCGTACGAAGACTCTTGTTAATAAATATAACATCAAAAAATATACCTGTCAAATGCAGGGTTTAAAATTTATTTTATACATGAATTGAATACTTATAAATATACTGAACAAGTTATTTGAATTTAATAATAAAAGGGCAGGATTGGCTATTGTAAAAAAAATATAATGAACCGTATCCGCTAAAAACCGGCAACAGAACTAAAATAGTTATTATACTTACAGCTACACCCTAAAAAATAAATTTATACTATTTTACAAACACTAACTGAATTTTACCGCTCTTTCTTCTGTAATCTCTAAATTTTGCGGTTCATACTGCCAGTCCCCTTCGGGCAACTTTCCTATATACTCGGGCACCAGATCTTCCAGGTTCTCTGGCGGATTCCCTTCTACTTCATAGTACATAGTTACTGCCGTGCGCAATTCAGATAAGCTCTTTTTTAATTTTACCTCGTTTATCTTTTCTTCATCCAGGGAGGCTCCCGCCTCTTTTAAAAGCGATACTATCTTGGTATTTCCCGCCTCCATGGCGTACATCAATGCATCCCATCCCCGGTCATCTTCTTCTTCCACCCTGGCTCCCGATTCTAACAGCTCTTTTACTTTCTCGCTATTCTCTCTTATTACTGCCCATATCAGCGGCGGTCTGTTAAAATCATTATCTGACCCGCCGGCCTCTTTTAATATATACTCTATTACCGTATGCCCCTGATTTTTAGCCATCTTCAGCGCCGTCCACCCTTTTTCGTTCTCTATACTTACATCCGCCCCCCGGGCTAAAAGCAGTCTCACTATATCCGTATGCCCTCTAAACGCCGCGGCCATCAAGGCCGTTCCCCCTTTACTTATCTTTTTATCTATCTTCGCTCCCCCGTCCAGCAGGCTTTTTACCGTCTCTATGTGCCCTTCGTGCGAGGCACTTATAAGCGGGGTCACCCCCTTAGAATCCGATACATTTACCTTGGCCCCGGCCTCTATAAGCATATCCACTATCCGGGTATTTCCCCTCCTGGCTTCTCTTTGAAGAGCCGTCCACCCGTTTTCATCTTTTTCTTCTAATTTTGCTTCTGCTTTTATAAGGGTTTTTAATGTATAGCGATGTCCCCGACCGGCGGCTTCCATCAGGGCAGTTGTCCCGTTTTCTTTTACATTGACGTTTGCTCCTCCTTCTATTAACAGCCGGCTTATATCCGCATTCCCCCTCTTTGCCTCTCTCATTAAAACTGTCCGGCCCTTCTCATCCCTTTTTTCAAGATTTGCTCCGGCATCTATTAAAGTTTTTACCGTACCGGCGTGCCCTTCCATAGCCGCTCTCATAAGCGCTGTCTTTCCCTCTATCGTTGTATTTACGTCCGCACGGATCTCCAACAGCGACTTTACCGATTCTGTGTCTCCGTTGCTGGCCGCGGTATACAGCCTGAAATCTATGTCTTTCATATTTTTTGCCTCTTCTTTACCCTCTATACTCTTCTTTTCCTTAATCTTTTTCATCTTGACTCAGTGTAGACATAAAGTCTCCCATAATATCTGTCTCATCACTTTCAAAACCTTCTTCTTTTTTCGCTTCTTTTTTCTCATCCAAAATTTCTTTATCTTCTGTGGTTTCTTTGCTTTTTTCGCTTTTTTGGGGCGTTTCTTCTTTTTTCGGTTCAGGGGGCAATTCTTTAACTGGTTTCTCTGTTTTAGAAGTTTCGGTAATCATTTCCTCTAATTTTCTTTCTAAATCCTCAACTTTCTTTTCCCGGATTTTCCTTTCCTTTTCAAGAGCTTTCTGAATTTTACTCTTATTAGAATTTATAGTCTCATTAGTCTGCTGAAAATTCTTAATAAACTTCTCTTTTTTAACCAGTTCTTTTTCCTTTATCTCATTTAACCGTTTTTTTAACTCTTCCACTTTTTGCTCTCTTTTTTCTTTTTCCTGCTTAAGAGCTATTCTAAAACCTTCTTTTTCTTCCGCTAATTCTTTATTAATCTTCTTTATATTTTCCAGCTGCTTTTTAGTTTCCCGCTGTTTCTTCTTTAGTTTACTGAATTTGCTCTCTAATTTTTCTTTTTCCCGTTCTTTGTTTTGCTCCATTTGTTCAATATTTTTCTTTAAGTTTTTATTCACATCTTTAGCTTCCCGTATACTTTTTTCTAATCTGTCCACCACTTTTTGTCTTTTTTGTTTTTCTTCTTCCAATGCTGATTGAAAATTTTCTTTTTCTCTTTTAAAATTTTCACTAAGCTGATTTATCTTTTTAAATTCGACCTCTTCTTTTTCCTGTTTTTGAATTTTTATTTCATTAATTTTACTTTCTAAATCTTCAATCTGTTTATATCCCTTTTCCTCAGTTGAGGCTACCTCTTCTTTAAGGGATTCTATCTGCTTCTTTTCTTCATCCTTTAAATTCTTTAGCTTTTCTCTCAACTCTTTATTTTCTGCTTTTACCTTTCTGACACCTTCCTCAAAATCTTCTATTATTTTTTGCGTCTTATTCCTTTCCTCTTCCAAAACCGACTGGATATTTTCTTTATCATTTTTCAGCTCTTCTTTAAACTGCTTTATTTTTTCTGTCTTTTCCGCCTGTTTCTCACCTTTTTCAGACTTTAACTCGTTAATTTCACCCTTTAAATCTTCTATTTTTTGGTCTTTACTTTGACTTATCCGTTCTAAATTTTCCTTCAATTTTTCATTCTCAGTTTCAATAGACTGCATACTTTTTTTCAGTTCTTTAACTATGCTGGGAGACGGGTCCTCGTCCTTTCCCTTTACCTCTTCAATCTCATCTTTTATAGTTGAAATATGCTTCTTATGTTCCTGTTTAAACTGCTCAAATTCAGTCTTTAACTCTTTTCTTTTTTTATCTTTTCCGGTAATTAATGACTTTAATTCTGCTATCTTCCTGTCTCTATTTGCCAGTTCATTTTTTAAATCCGCCAGCTGCCTTGCCGCGCGTTCTCTTGCTTCATGTCTGACTTTTTCAATTCTAGACGGATCTTCATCTATTTCTATATACTCTTCTTTTTCAGTTTCCAACTCCAGTAATCTATTCTCAACCTGTTCCAGATAATCTGAGTTTTTGATCTCTTTTTTCTGGGTATCTCGAAGAGATTCAAACGCTTCCCTGGCAAAGTTAACATCATCCCTATCTTCTATTTTTAGCTTTTTAATATCCGGAAGATTATTTATTATCTCCTCTACTTTTTGTATTTTGGACTCCTGTTCAATTATCTTCGATTCTGCTTCTTTTAGTTTATCAATATTATCTATTATTCCCTTCTCTTCTTCCTCTAAATTCTCATGAGCATCTCTGATAGCAAATACTTCTTCCCGGTCTTTCATATCTAATTGGTCTACCGACGGCAGAGCCGCTATTAAATCTTCAACCTGATTTACTTCTTCGGAAACGGATTCGTCTTCCCCGGCTTTTTCTTCGGCTTCTATTTCTAAATCTATTATCCGGCTCTCTGCTTCTTCTAACAGCCCGGCATTCTCAATCTTTTCTTTTTCACTACCCGGCAGGTTATCGTACAGGGCGCTGATTTTTTCAACCTCCTCTTTATCATCCAGGCTTAACTGCTCGATGGGCGGCAATTTATCTATACCCTCTATAATTTCTGTCACTTCAGTCGAAGTTATCTGTTCTTCTTCAGCTTCTATCTCTAAATCTATTATCCGGTTTTCCGCCTGTTCCAATAACTCGGTATTCTCAACCTCTTCTTTTTCACTGCCCGGCAGACTATCGTAACTGGTTCTGATTTTTTCAACCAGGTCTTTATCATCCAGGCTTAACTTATCGATGGCCGGTAGTTTATCGATTCTCTCTATAAGTTCTGTTACTTCTTTGGACGCTTTAGCCGGTTGTTCCTCAGTTTCCGGCTCTGCAACTTCTTTTTCCAGGGCCTTTAATTTATCTATTTCCTCCACCTCATCCTGTTGATCCTCATCTAGATTGTCATAAGCCCGGCGGGCTGATTTTACTTCTTCATAACTATCTGCTTCAATATCATCCGGGGAGGGAAGTCTATAGATCATCTTTTCAACTTGATAGACTTCTTCCATTTTATTTATTATATTTTGAGCTTTTCTGAGTTTTTCCGCCAGTTCAACTTCTTCTTTTTGCTCTTCATCTAACGTTTCAAAAGCAGCCGATGCTTCCTCGACATCATCTTTATCTATAAGGGCCAGATCTTCAAGAGCATCAATCTTTTTTATTTTCTTATTTACCTCTGCGGGGGAATATTTAACTGCATCTTCGGATTCCTGCTTTTCTTCTTCGTCTGCCGGCTGTTTATATTTTACTCTCCATAAGACTGCGCCTCCAATTCCACATATACCCAGCAGCCACATCCACAGCCCGGCAAATAACCCGGGAGGTTTTGGAATTACGGTGATATCCCTCTTTTCACTCTTCGCCGGTTTAAATCTGCTATCCCCCTTAAAACTAACTATATATTTAAAAGTCCCCGTCGAAGCAGGGGCAGTATATTCTACGCTTGCATGACCGGCCATTTCCTGCTCAGTCTGAGTGGATTTTTCCACATCGGGGAATTCAAATTTAACTGTTTTCCCGGGAATCCCCTCTTTATTCTCTTCATTTATCAACCAGGCCTCAACCGTAAACGTTGAGCCTTCCTCTACCGTATAATTTCTAATATTTACAGAAGTTTCATCTTTTTTAGTTAGACGGTCCCGGTAATCCTCAGTTAGCCGGTCAACTTTATTATCCGATTTATTTTTATCCGGTCCTCCTTCTGATTTTCCCGATTCTTTATCTTTTTCTTTTTGAACTAATTCTTCTACTTCTTCTTCCGGCAAAAACAGGACGCTCATTACCGCATCCATATCGTTCTTATAATTTAATTTTTCTTCTTCCACTTCAACATCGTCGGCAAATCTTCCGCTCATTTCAGCGTAAGCAACAAGTTCATACTTATCTTCGCCGGGAGAAACTTTATTAGCTTCCTGAAAGTAATTCATTGCCATATCATAATATCCATTTTCATAAGAGACTTTACCCAGATACAGTAACGTATGAGACAATATTTTCTTAATTTTTACGCTGTCCGGATTTGCCGAATAACTTTTTCGCCAGTTTTCGGCGGCTTGTTCAAAATTTCCCTTGAGAAAATTTTGTTTTCCCGATTCAAAATTTTGTCCGAATTCAGCCAGGGCAGTAGAAGTTAAAAAAACTATTAAAAGCCATACAACTACCTCTATTTTTCTGATTTTTATTTTTATATTGGTCATAATTTTACCTGCGTATATGCTTCAACTATCTCTTTTTTATTGTATAAATAAAAAAACCGACTCACCTTTATAACTCTGATAAAGGCAAATCGGTAATTTTAAACCTCACAATACAACAAAATACCAAAATTCCTTATTTGTGTATAGCAAGCATTTTCCGATCTACTGGGAATTCAGCCTTCCTGTAATTAGGAACTGTAATTTTGCGCTGCGACAGTTACCTGCCGGTTGCCTTTATCAGTAGATTTTCAATATTATTTTTTTCTTTTACATTACACTAATAACACGAAATTTATAAATTTTCAAGGGGAACTCCATATTTTTTTACTTTTACCTTTAATTTTTCTATTTATTTTTTTTCTGTAAATATTATTGTAACTGCTCTAATTCCTGCTGCATTTCAGGCACTTCATCCTCAATTTCCAGGTAGGTTTCAATCATACTTTCAAGTATTTTAATCTTCTGTTTATCAGGGAGGGGACCCGTCTTTATTCTTTCCCTGTACCACTGCAGAGCTTCTTTATAGGTACCTCTTTTTCGGGTAGGCGGTTTACTCTTCTGTTTTTTAAGTTCTTCTATTTCTCCTCTTAAACGGTTTATCTCGGCCTCTTTTTCTGAACTTTCCTGCCTAAGTTTTTCAAGTTCTTTCTCTTTTTCGGATAATTCTTTCTGCTGCTCTTTGCGAAGTTCATCCAACTGCTGCCGCAACCGCTGAGCTTCTTCCGGCGAAGGAGCGGATTCTATTTTCTCCTGTAACTCTTGCTGACGCTGTTGGGCCTGCTGTTTATATTCTTCTAAAGACTCTTCTTTTTCCTCTACTTCTTCTTCTATTTCCTGTTTTTCGGTTGTTCCGGATTCCACTCTTTCTTCTAACTTTGTTCTCAAACTCTCAAGTTCCTCTTCTCTCTGGTTAAGTTGACTGCGCAACTCTTCTTCCTTGGTGCTTGTCTGGCTTATTGCCTCTTCTTTTTCCCGCCTTACATTTTTAAGTTCATTCTGGAGCCTGTTTCTCTCTTCTTCGGAAACAGCACCCTCCAGTTTCTCCTGTAATTCTTCTTCGCGGCGGCTGGCTTCTTTCTGTATCTGCTCTAACTCTTTGTTCTTATCCTCAAGTTCTTTTTTCAGTTCATCCACTTTTCCGACTTCAGACCGCAATTTTTCAAGTTCTTCCATCAATTCAGCGCTGGACTGTCCCTTATATGAGCCTATCCCGGCTCCAAATTTCTTTATAAGATCTACCCTAAAAGTTGAGCCCAGCTCCGTATACGGAACCATAGCTAAATTTAAATCCCAGTCTCCCCAGTTTATTCCCCCACCCATAGAAATTTTACCGGCTGAAAATGTTTTAAAACCTCCTCTTAATGAGAGTTTAAGTTTATCAAAAAAAGTTTTAGAATATTCCCCCCCGACATTTATACCCATGTTCTTATCCTGAGGTAAATTTACATCTGCTGCAAGCAAAATATTATCTGTTACCTCATAACTTCCGCCTAACTTTATATTTAAAGGCAGGGATTCTTCTGCATTTACAAACTGCATCTTACCCCCGATATTAAATATACTTAATCCCGCTTTTAATTTATTAAATCTTCTTAAAATCCCCACATCCACTGCTACTGTCGCCGATTTTTCCTCTTCAATATTAGTAGAAATTCTTTTAAAATTTATTCCCGCATTTGTATTATTAAAAATTTTCCGGGCATAAGAGCCGGTAATTACGGAATTATCAGTATTGTAACTGTTTCCGATTTTCTGACCGTACCGGTCGTACTTTTCTATATCTCCCGAATATAGATAAAAAAAGGCCGCCCCGGCGGCAGAATTTTCGGTAATTCTATCTGCGACCGCCAGACTTTCCATATTTATATTTTCAAACAGCACCGAATGTTCAAACAGGATCTCCGGATTAGTCATCTGAACTAA
Organism: Elusimicrobiota bacterium; assembly: GCA_051745145.1. Lineage (GTDB taxonomy): Bacteria > CG03 > SLGR01 > SLGR01 > JAGXOG01 > CAYZAK01. The sequence goes on along the minus strand of JBNJDT010000007.1, from coordinate 10,546 downwards.
CCCCGCCGGATTATAAAATATAGAGTTAACATCGTCAGCAACTCCCCCGTAAGCTTCCCCCATCGCCACCGTACGTCCCCCCTGACCGAGACGTAGAAACTGGGACCCGGCCGAAATTTCTGCCCCAAAAGTTTGACCACTGATAAAGAATATTCCTACAAAAATAAAATATAATATCTTTTTCATTATCTTACTATCGATACCTCCCCCCTTATATCTTCCGATCCCCCGGTCAGCAAATAGACATACAACCCGCTGGGAGCCAGCTTGCCATTATCCAGCTCGGTATTCCAGATATACGTACTGTCAGCAGGGGAGGCATCATGGACAATTTCCCCCACCACATTAAATATTTTTAAGGATGCTCCATCGGGCACACCGGAAAAAACAATACCTTCCCCAAAATCTGTATTGTCGTATTTTCCTCCCGAGGCAGGCTTGTAGGGATTGGGATATACAACAATATCTTCGGTTGACTCTTCTTTACTCTCGGCGGCGGCAAATATGCCGAAATTTGTAATATAAGTAATAATATTTCCGGAATCCGCATCCTTATAAGTATCAGCCGGACGGACCCAGCCATTGCCGGCGTCATCATAATATACAACAGATAATTTATCTTTATCCAGATCATCAAAATTATTTTCTGTATAATTCATCTTAAGAACGGGATACTTTTCCGGGCGACCTAAAGGATCGGCTTGGACTTTAAAAATCATGTCGGAAAGTTTTATATCATCAGGTGCCTCCGGCGCATCGCTTTTATCTATAAGAGAGATAGTTATGTGAGAATTTTCTATCAGAGAATTCTTTAAGAACCCCAGTTCCAGAGCTCCCTGCTCGGTATTCGCCGTAATAGTCGTATCCTCGGTTATATCAACATATTCTTCCTGAACAACGGAAAAATCTGTTGAATCCGTATCATAATGCAAAAGATCCTCTACAACTGCCACTTTATTTCCCAGCTTGGCATCCCCGGGTATATCCACCTGAAGATCTATTGTAGAGGAATTAATTGAACTTACAGTCACCTGAAAATTTTCAGTATCTTCCCCGGTGAAGGTGACCGCGATATCTTCTTTTGCGGATACGGGAATATTACTTGCCGATATAGTCAATTCGTTATTCTCCCCCACCTTTCCTTCGGTAATAGAATCTATTATTAGAGGGGAATATTCATAATTAAATTTAGCTACTACAGTATTTGTGCTGTCCACTGTTCCTACTACATATATCCCCCCTTCCGAATCAACAGTTACATCGGCCGGCAGCTCGTCGCTACTTCCGGTATCCAAATCATAACTGTCCTTTAAACGCAGATTGGAATTGTAGTTTCTTATATGAATATCTTCACTGGTGCCCGATTCATTCAAATCCGAAACAACAATTAGCCCAATATCGTCTTCATAAGAATTAACTATATACTTATTACTGTTATCACTGTACCGTATAGTATCACTAATCGCACTCAAATTAGAATCATATTTTTTTATAAAGTAAGAATTCGATGAACCGGTCTGATCTTGATGACCGGCAGCAAAAATATTGTCTTCACTGTCCCGGCAAATATCTATGACACTATCATAAAGTCCTCCGCTGTCATATGTTACGCTGGAAATCGAAGTTAAAGAACTGTCATATTTTTTTACTATTGCATCCTCATCTCCCCCCACAGATCCCCCGGCATATATATATCCGCTGCTGTTCAGCAGAATTGATTCAGATTCCCCGTCATCACTGCTAATATTTTTAATGCCATCTGCAACTGAAGTACCGTAATCTACTATCCAGCGCCAATCAGACCCGGCATAAATATTATCGGTATTATTATTAATAGCAATCCCGGATAATTTACTGCTTGCTGAAGTCGTAGAATATGAAATTACATTTAAACCCGTACTGAATTTTACCGCCAAAAATTTACTGTCGGCAGAACCACCGACAACTATATTGTCATTACTGTCCACGGCTACAGAAGTAGCTTCGTCATCTCCACCACTGTCGAAAGTATTACTGGATTTTAATACCAGGTCACTACCGTATTTTAATATTCTAATATCCGTATCGCTACTTCCGCTTGTCCCGACCACTATTAAATCATTCCGGCTATCTAAAGTTGAAGCCGCAGATATAATTTTTTCTCCGCCTGTATAGACAACGGTGGATTTAAGAACTAAACCCGAGGAGGCCAGTAAAAATTTCGAGGAGAGTAAAAAAATTAAACCGGTAATTGCAATAAATTTATTATTTATTATTTTTCTTACAAAAACAAAGTATTGTTTCATTATTTTTTTCCTGATAAATATTATTAAACTCAAATAACTTTATTAAAAGATTATATACATTCAATGTAATACTATCAATAACCCCCACTTTTTCCAAATTTTTTTTTAATATATATAAAATTTACTTCTATTTTTATCTATCTATTATTCAATAAAATAAAGTACTGAAAAAAATTAGGGGGTACGTTTATATAGAAACTATTTTACAAATCAGGGGCATCCTTAGTAATAACTTCCAGATTTTCCGGATCATACTCCCAGTCCCCTTCGGGCAACTTTCCTATATACTCGGGCACCAGATCTTCCAGGTTCTCTGGCGGATTCCCTTCTACTTCATAGTACATAGTTACTGCCGTGCGCAATTCAGATAAGCTCTTTTTTAATTTTACCTCGTTTATCTTTTCTTCATCCAGGGAGGCTCCCGCCTCTTTTAAAAGCGATACTATCTTGGTATTTCCCGCCTCCATGGCGTACATCAATGCATCCCATCCCCGGTCATCTTCTTCTTCCACCCTGGCTCCCGATTCTAACAGCTCTTTTACTTTCTCGCTATTCTCTCTTATTACTGCCCATATCAGCGGCGGTCTGTTAAAATCATTATCTGACCCGCCGGCCTCTTTTAATATATACTCTATTACCGTATGCCCCTGATTTTTAGCCATCTTCAGCGCCGTCCACCCTTTTTCGTTCTCTATACTTACATCCGCCCCCCGGGCTAAAAGCAGTCTCACTATATCCGTATGCCCTCTAAACGCCGCGGCCATCAAGGCCGTTCCCCCTTTACTTATCTTTTTATCTATCTTCGCTCCCCCGTCCAGCAGGCTTTTTACCGTCTCTATGTGCCCTTCGTGCGAGGCACTTATAAGCGGGGTCACCCCCTTAGAATCCGATACATTTACCTTGGCCCCGGCCTCTATAAGCATATCCACTATCCGGGTATTTCCCCTCCTGGCTTCTCTTTGAAGAGCCGTCCACCCGTTTTCATCTTTTTCTTCTAATTTTGCTTCTGCTTTTATAAGGGTTTTTAATGTATAGCGATGTCCCCGACCGGCGGCTTCCATCAGGGCAGTTGTCCCGTTTTCTTTTACATTGACGTTTGCTCCTCCTTCTATTAACAGCCGGCTTATATCCGCATTCCCCCTCTTTGCCTCTCTCATTAAAACTGTCCGGCCCTTCTCATCCCTTTTTTCAAGATTTGCTCCGGCATCTATTAAAGTTTTTACCGTACCGGCGTGCCCTTCCATAGCCGCTCTCATAAGCGCTGTCTTTCCCTCTATCGTTGTATTTACGTCCGCACGGATCTCCAACAGCGACTTTACCGATTCTGTGTCTCCGTTGCTGGCCGCGGTATACAGCCTGAAATCTATGTCTTTCATTTTACTCCCTCCTGTAATATTTTTACGCGGTTTAATTTACAGATGTATTCTTTTTGCATACTATTTTTCTTTAAATATTCTAAATATTCCGGTCTGATAAAATTATTTTTTAGCTGGCTAACAGTTTTATAAGTACTCTTCTAAACCGGCTTCAATTATTGTCCCTATTTTTTTAGCTATAATATAGTTAACCACTGCAATAAAAATAAGGGTTATTAAAGTTACAATTGTGATCGAGACAATAAAAATGACATTACCTTTTAATAAAAGAGATTCTGAATGCAATCCTAACTGGAGGGTTTTTATATAGAAAAAATTAAAAACGTAAAATACAATCGCCAGAATAACTAAAGTTCTAATAATTAAAAAATAACTTTTCTTATCGCAAAAGTCACTCTTAAATTTATTTTTTTTACTCATCGGGATTGTAAAATATCAACTACGAGATTCTCTATACTATTTACCCGGGTATCTATAGACCGGTAAAAAAGCACGCACCCGGCAACTAAAGCTATAATAAACAGTAAACACTGTAAAAATATAATTATATGAATTGACGGAAATACTTCGGTTAATGTAACTTTAGCATATTCAGTCACCGGAGCCTGACTTAATTTGGTAATTGAAATATAAAATATTGCAGTTAACACTATAATCATCAACCCGGCCGCAGTTCCTATTTTTACAATGCTGAAATCCTTAACCTTTTTAAGATCTCTCAAACGGTTTGCCACTCTAAGTAATTTGGATAATTTTTTATATATTATCTTATGTATAAAAGGTTTATTTATCACTCCGTCAGTATATTTATCTAAAAGTTCAGCCTCTTCTTCAGGTACATCAATATTTTTTTCTTCTTCCGATACAGTCACATATACAACCGGTAAATATCTGTCTATATCCTTTATCTTCTGGGCTAATTTCCAGGATTTATTTTTTTCAAGTACTTTATTTATAATAACAAGATTAATTTTCTCATTTTCAAGAATTTTCAGAGATTCTTTTTGATTCGTAGATTTTTGAATATTAAAATTATATCCTTCAAGCTTTTTCTGCAAATCTTTTGTGGAATCGGTATTCTCTTCATTAGTTATAATTAATATTGTTTTATTCATTATTGCTCCTTAAAGTTGTTATTGTTATTCTATGCCCGTCTGTTATAATTTTTTTATTCTCACCGGTAGTTATATAATTTTCGGCGCCTACTTTTCCCAAAAATTCGGAACTTATACCTATAGGATGAATAAGTATATCGGCTGTTAACTGTTCTCCTTTAGAATTTATAAGTTGATTTTGTTGCATTTCAGTTAACTCGGATATATACATAATTTCAACTCTATTATATTTAATCTTCATACATATATTACTGTCCCTGTGCGATTCAGCAGGTTCAGGGGGATATAAAATTTTACAAGCTAAATTCTCCATACCCTGGTGAAATTTTATATTATCTCCATCGGATAACAGACGTATACTTTGTCCCTTCAAACCCAGTTCATAAAGCAAATCGCTTACCACTGATTGTGTTACAATTGTATCATCTTCGTATAATTTACGTATATTAGTCGAAGAATAAATTTTTTTTATATCAAAGCTTCTCAATACGTCTCTTATGTTAGCTATTCTATTCGAAGATAAATTACTAATTATCAACCAGTCTATTCTAGGAGTCCATCCCAGCGTCCCCATAAATTTATAATATTTATCCTTTTTATATATATTTTGGGTTATATTATCTATAATTTCCGGGGAACTTCCGGTATCTATCAGCATATTACCGCCAACGGGAAAATTTATTAATGCCCCGTTCCCCCCTTTGTGATAAACTTCAATTTCCAATTTATAATCCAAAACTTCATCGGACGTAAATCCTTTATCTACAGCACCCGCTGCTAAAAAACTTATAATAATTACTATATATTTAAAGTATTTCATTGAAAAAATCTCTTCCGGGAAAGTTTTATTTCAACCCGGCGGTTTTTTGCCCTGTTTTTAGGCGTATCATTAGGAACTACAGGATCATACTCGCCTTTACCCACAGCAACCAATCTTGAAGAATTCACCCCAATATCTTCAAAATATCTCAATATATTCAGAGCTCTGTATTGAGAAAGCATTTTATTATTCTCAAATTTCCCTCCGGCTCCCATGGGAACATTATCGGTATGACCTTCAATTAAAATATATATACCCTCCATATTTGCTAAAAACTCTGCCAGATTCTTCAACCCCGGGGTTTCATCTTTAAGTTCAGCACGCCCCGATTCAAACATTAAAGGGGTATCAAAAATAAGCCTGATCTGTTCCCCCATATCCAAATCCTGTACTCTATCTACTATCTGTCTCATCTGTTCTACCTGTTCTACCGACAATTCACTTACATTTATATTTTTAGCCATAGTCTGTTCTCCCTCAATGTAATAAAACATAAACATTATGAGAAAGAATATCATCATCACCATCATAAGAGCTATATATATAAGCTGCCACGAATCTTCCTCGGTTGCCTGAGTCTTTTTCGTTTTTAATTTAGACATTTATCCTCTTATGGCTTTTATATCAACCCGGCGATTTTTTGCCCTGTTTTCTGGCGTATCATTAGGAGCCAGGGGTTGATAATGACTATATCCGACAGAGATAACCCGGGCAGGGTTAATATTATATCTTTTTGTCAATAAATTGGCTACATTATAGGCTCTCATCATAGATAATTCCCAGTTTGATTCATAACGGCTTCCCCCAGAAATAGGTATATTATCCGTATGCCCTTCTACAACTATATCCGCATCTGTGGTAGTTAAAATACTGGCATAGTCATCAAGCAAATTTTTTGCCTGAGAACTTAAATTAGCCCGGCCCACGTCAAAAATAATATCGCTGGGAAGTCTAATTCTAATTATATCTTTCATCTTCACGCTTTGATATTCAGTATCCAGCGATACCCATTCACTTTCTGTATCTTCAGCTTCCTCTTTTTCCTCACCAGTTTTCTTTTCTTTCGATTCGCCAAAATTTTCTTCCACTCCCTCCATAGCTTTGACTTTTTGTCCGGAGGAAACTATCTGAAGAATGAACATGCACAGAAAAAAAAGAGTTAGATTTGTTACAATATCGCTGAATACAGTTAACCAAACCGGTTTTATCTGTTCCGGTTTTTTCTGTTTCATTTTTCTTCTCTACGGCTTTTTGCCAGAAATCTCTCCAACTTCTTACGTATCACCACCGGGAGCATTCCCTTGCTTATTGAAATCACCCCTATTTTCTGTAATTCCCGCAGAGTTAATTCTTCCTGGCTGTAAATTTCGAGTTTTCCCGCGGCCGGTAAAAATATAAAATTGGCGGCAAATATTCCGTAAAAAGTTGTTGTTATTGCCACTGCCATATTGGCTCCCATAGTACTGGGATCCGAAATATCTCTTAAAATTTGGACAATACCTATAAGAGTTCCCAGAAGACCAAAAACCGGGGCATACGATCCCATAGACTTCCAGGCCACTATTGTCTGCTGATGCCTCTGGTAAGTCGCTGCTATTTCCGTATCCAGGTTATCTTCTATATCTTCTTCATCCATCCCCTCTAAAAGCATTATTACTGCAGATTTTAAAAAAGGATCATCTATAGAATCAAGCTGAGTATTTAACTCATCTACCCCGCTGGAAATAGCTATATTAGCTAAATCAGTGATTTTCTCGATCATTTCCGAATACTCATCGAATTCAGGGGGTTTTATCATCATCATAAGACTTCCCGGTAAATTTTTTATTATTTTCCACGGATAAGTAAGAAGAGTTGCTCCCACCGTTCCCCCGAAGACAAGTATAAAAGCCACCTTATTAAATATTATAGATAATATATTTCCGGTTACGGCTGTGTAATAAACAGCTCCCAGCCCCAGCAGCATACCGGCTATACTCATATAATCCATTTAATCTACGCTCCCCTCTTTAATATTTTCTAAAGTTGTAATTATTCCCTGTTCCCCCATCTGAAACAACATATCCTGTAGCTGAACCCTTTCCCTTTCCAGCTGTTTTGGATTTAAATCGGGCGAAGCTTTTGAATGTTCAACAGCAAGCGCTTTCAATTGAGGGGTTAATTTATCCATAAGTTGTTTTCCTGTTTTACCGGGAATATTATTTATTATAGTAGCTATCCTCTTAACCCCTACTTTGCGGGCTATATTATTAAAATCCTTCTCACTGTAATGAACCAGATCTTCAAATTGAAAAATTTTGGATTTAACTTTCTCCAATAAACTTTTATCCTTGCTTTTCAGAAATTTAAAAATTTCCTCTCTGGTAGAAAGTTTGGTATTTTGAACTATTTCCGATAATTTTTCCGCCCCGCCATAACTGTAATTTACTTTAAACTTAATTTCCTCTTCCAAATCAGTTATATCATCTTTGGGCTCTCTTATTTTCCGGGAAATAGATAATACTTTTTTTCGTTTCATAGAAGAAAGTGAAGAAAATAAGTCACCGGACAATTCACCGGGTAACGAATACAATACAGTAGCTGTGGCCTCGGTGGATTTCTTTTCTAAAATGTGCTTCAGCGCCGGAAGATCTTTTTTCTCGATAAAACTAAACGGCCGCGCTCCGGATTCTGAAGTTTCTTTTCCTTCACCTCCGGCAGCCGGCATGGGAGCTGAAGATGCACTGACATTATCCCCGCCCGCAGCTGTAGATATACCTTTTCCCTCTTTGCCTGTTGAAGCAGAAGAAGAACTTTCGGAGGAACTTAAACTGGCAATAGTTTCATCTATACTGGAAAATACAGACTGAACCGGACCGAAAAAAATTATTATAAGCGCCAGGCTTAAAACCCCGATTGCTATAGCTACAAAATTTATCTCTGTAAGCCCCCTGGATGGAGAATATTGATTTATGGTAAGGTTTTCCCCCAATTCCATTTCGAATGGGAAAAGTTCCTCTATAAGACTTACCAGCCCATTTTCTTCTGATGGGGATAATTCTTTTCCTATAAATATACTTACCGTCATATCTTCTATAAATCTTTGATACGCTTTGGCACCGCTATCAATTGTTTTTTCTGTCGGAATGCCGGGAAGTAAAGTTCTCTCTTCTTCTTCGGATATATCTTCTAATTCCTTCTGCTCTATTGTAAAATTTATATTAGTTATAACATTCTCTGTTCCTAAATAAGTAACAATTTTACTTTTAAGTTTATCCTCTAATTTACTCTCAAGTTCTATCTCCATAAAATCTTGAGCAGACAGATTTCCTGCTATCCCTAATATTAATATCGGGAAAAACATAAAAATACAACCGGCTTTTTTAAATACCGATTTAAGCCTCGTTTTTGTCAATAACATTTATTGTCTCCGATTTTAATTTTTTTTACCTTTTAAAATATTTACTTAGCTACATTAAGAATTTAAAAATAAAAAACCCTAATAAAACTAAAACTATAAAAGATATAACTAACTTAATCCCTTTTCCTTTTTGGGGCTCTTTCGGGGGCGTTTCGGAACCTATATACTTTTTTATCTTACGATTAAGATCTTCCGCATCAAAAGGTTTTACTACATAATCTTCGACACCGGCCTGCATGCCCTCCATTACCTCGGTTTCTTTTCCCTGACCAGAGACAATGATAACAGGTATATTTTTTGTTTCCGGATGGGCCTTAATCGCTTTTGTAGCTTCTATACCGTTCATTTCAGGCATCTGCACATCCATGAGTATGAGGTCGGGAAGTTCTTTTTTAGCGGTATCTACCCCGTCTTGACCATCAGAGCTACTTATTACCTCATAATTTTTTTCCAGCATAAACTTCCCTATTCTACGTATAGAAGGATTATCATCTACTAAAAGGATTTTTTTCATCTTATTATTCACCTATAAAATTATTACGCTCAAATTTTTTTCTCTAAATCTAAATAATATTTTAAAAATTCATTTATTAATTATAATCGAAAGTATAATTAAAAGCAAATTCCTGCACGTATTAATCTAAAAATTTTATAATTTATTTCCACAAAATGTTTTAAATTCTATAATACCAATTAAATTTAGAATTTTATAAAAGGAATTACTGTTAAAGGAATGAATATTAGGTTTACCCTTTGTCCCTATTTTCCAAAGTAGATAAAAAGTTATCTATAGTCTCACTTTTTTTATTTTTAAAACTGTCGTCAAAATTTAAGTCGGGTTTTTCAGGTATTTCTTTTTTCTTTTGCACTTCAGGTCTATTTTCTTTTTCTTCGGTATCTTTTTTGTTTTTTAAATTTTCAATAGTTTTTTCCAGTTTTTTGATTCTCTTATTTTTATTATTTAAATCTGTTCTATACTTTTCTTTTAAATTAATTTTTTCTTCAGATATATTCTCTAATTTATCTTCCAGTTCCCCTATCCGGTTTTCTTTATCTTCTTTTTCTTTAGCAAGAACTGCTTTAATATTCTGTTTTTCCGCTCTTATCTTTGCTTCGGCATGCCGGAGATTCTCTATTTTCTCTTCTTTGTCCGCCAGCCTTTTGGAATATTTTCCTTCTACTTGATTTTTCTTCTCAGATTTTTTATCTAATCTATCTTTTAACTGAGCAATTTTTTTATCAAATTTTTCCGTAATATCTTTTTTCTCAGCGTTTAACTCTTCTCTATCCTTCTTTAATTCTTCTATTACTTCCTCTTTTTCGGAATACTTTTCTGCCAGGCTTTTCTTCTCTTTGGCTAAATTCTCATACTTTTCTTGTAAACCGGTGAGTTTATCTTGCTCTCTTTCTATCTCCTTTTGCCGGGCAGTTTGAATCTCTTCATTTTCTTTCTCTAACTCTTCTTTAGTATTCTCTAATTTATCTATATACTCTTCTTTTTCGTTTAACTTTTCGGTAAAGTCTTCTTTTAATCGCTCGTTGCCGGCAGC
>JBNJDT010000006.1:0-67694 GCA_051745145.1 Elusimicrobiota bacterium | reverse complement strand
ATCTTGCTGGATGTGGACATGCCTATAATGAACGGTATAGAGGCCTTAGAAGAAATTAAAAATAACTCATCTACAAAAGACGTACCCGTAATAATGTTAACTGCCCGTACTGAAGCAGAAACTTTTGAAAAAGCTATAGATAATCAGGTGGACCGGTACGTAGCCAAACCCTTCAAAAGTCAATTTTTAATAGAAAAAGTAAACCAGGTTCTGGATAAATATGATTAATAGCTTTTTTTTAAATAAACGACAGTAATTCAGGCCCAAAACAAAAAAATTGTGACCAATCTTTTTAGAAAAATCATCAAAGTAATTATTTTTATTACAGTGCTGGGGTTATTGCTTTATATTGGAAATTTTATAGGAAAAATTTTTTTCCCGCCGGAGCAGCCCAGGCAAGTAATGACCAGTGAGGGGGAAATAGATCCGGGGCAAAGTATTTATCAGGTTTTAAGAGAAAATTTTTCTTCCCTGCAGGCGGTTAATATAGGACAGGCTCTTTCAAGCATAAGTGAGTCTTCTTATATAAGTCCGGGCGACCGTTATAAAATATATCATTCCACTTCCGGAGAACTTTTAAGATTTATATATGAGCCCGATCCTCTTTTAAATTATGTTGTAGAAAAGACAACCGAAGGATATACCGCCGAAAAATTTGTTCCCGAATACGAGAAAAAGACAGTAGCCGTAAAAGGTCAGGTAGAAACATCTCTGTGGCAGGGTATGACCGGGGTTGGCCTGGATTCTACAATGATAATGAACTTTGCAAATATATTTCAGTGGCAGGTTGATTTTTTTACCGAAGTTAGGCCCCAGGATAAATTTCTTTTAGTATTTGAAAGATACTACCGTGACGGTATTCCTGTCCGCGACGGTTCTATTATAGCGGCCTGGTATAAGGGGAAAAGAGTGGAACATACCGGGATAAGGTTTGAAGATAGCGGCAGCGTTGACTATTATGATGCTTCGGGAAATTCTCTACGAAAGCAGTTTTTAAGCACCCCCCTTAACTATACCAGGATTAGTTCCAGGTTCTCATATTCCAGGAAACATCCCATTTACCGGAAGGTTAGGCCCCATCTGGCCATTGATTACGCAGCGCCGACGGGAACTCCTGTAGAAACCATAGGCTCCGGACGGGTGACACATGTGGGATGGCGCGGTGGCTGGGGAAGGACGGTAAGAGTTCGCCATAACTCAGTTTATACTACCCAGTACGCGCATTTAAATAGATACGCCCCGGGTATTAAAAAAGGGGATTACGTTACCCAGGGACAGGTTGTTGGTTATGTGGGAATGACCGGGACCGCCACCGGACCTCACCTGGATTTTAGAATAGAGCGCCGAGGGAAACCGGTAAATTTTTTAAAATTGGAATTTCCGCCGGCCAGTTCGGTATCGGATGAAAATATGGAGTCATTTAAAAAATATGTAGACAGGGCCCGCAGGTACCATGAATATTTAGAAGACGATTTCTTTGCTGGAAGTATAAACCCGATCGAAGATTTTATGAGTTCATCTTAATTCAAAATAGATGGGGATGAATTTTTAATAATGAAATATTATTATATTAGCAAATCATTACAAAATAATATGGGGAAGAAAATCCTATTTACTTAAATTTTATTTGACATTTACACTAGTTTTAACATATACTTTAAATACAAGTTAAATTTTAGGAAAATTTGAGTAAATAGATTGATAAAAAGGTAAATCAATTAGTTGCTCAAAAGAAGATAGGAAGACTTATAAGTTCTTCCAGGTAAAAATTAAAGGAGAATAGTAAAGTGAAAGGTACAGTAAAGTTTTTTAACGACAGAAAGAATTATGGATTTATAGAACCTGAAGATGGAAGCGGAGATCATTTTGTACATGCAAATGACATAGAACTTGGACCTTTAAACGAAGGTGACCAGGTAGAATTTGATTCAGTTGACGGAGAAAAAGGTTTAAAAGCGGAAAACGTAAAAAAGTTATAAATAACAAAAAATAATTTTAGAGTTAAGTTCATATCGGTTTGTAACCGAAGGTGTTACGAAGGGATAGGTGGGGAATCTGTTAAAAAGACTTAGGGATATTGTAACAGCTTATAAGCGTGCAATACCCGGCTTTATAATAATCGGAGCTCAAAAATCTGGAACGACCTCATTATATTCTTATCTAGGACAGCATCCTGATTTTATCCCTTCGTATAAAAAAGAAGTACATTATTTTGACACCTACTACCACAGAGGATTTCTGTGGTATAAATCACATTTTCCATATAAAAAACAGCTCAATAATGATAAAATAACCGGTGAAGCTTCACCATCGTATATATGTCACCCCCGTACTCCCCAGCGTATTTACGAGAAGATTCCGGATGTTAAATTAATTGTTCTTTTGAGAAATCCTGTAGATAGAGCTATATCTTCGTATATGCATCAGAAGAGAGCCGGACGGGAACAGCTTTCTGTAATGAAAGCCTTTGAAAAAGAGGAAGAGCGAACAAAAAATTCTTTTAAAAAACTTCAAGAGAATAGCGGAAATGTTAAAAAAAGCAGTAAACAGTACCGTAGATATACCTATCTTGAGCGCGGAAAATATATAAAACAGTTAAAAAAATATTTTAAATATTTTAGCAGGGAACAAATTTATATAAAGTGTGCGGAGCATTTTTTTGCGGATCCCCGTAAAACTGTAAGGGAGGTTTTTACGTTTTTAGGTATTGATCCCGGTTTTACACCGGAAAACATGGACCCTATCAATGTAACAAATTATGAAAAATACCCGGATATTAATGATCAGGTATATGATTTTCTCGAAGATTATTACAGATCTTACAACCAAGAACTTTTTAAATACCTAAGAGTACATTATCCCTGGTAATTAAGGTGTGGAAGTTATAAATAATAGTAAACTAAATTTTGGAGATTTTTATGCAAAAAAGTAAAACAATTGATCAAATATCTGTGGGGGATACAGAAAGTGTGGAGGTTGAATTAAATGAGGATAAAGTGGAGGCTTTTGCCCGGGCAACCGGAGATTACAATCCGCTTCATATGGAAGATGAGTATGCTAAAGAGTCTCAGTTCGGATCCCGTATTGTACACGGAGTACTGCTTACCGGGATAATTTCCGGAATGCTGGGAACTAGACTGCCGGGGTTGGGAACAATTGCCCGGGAGATGTCCGCGAAATTCAGCCAGCCGGCCTATATCGGCGAAACAGTTACAGCTACCATAGAACTGGTTAAGAAAAAAGAAAGATTAAATATGTGTATTTTTAAATATAAAGTGACAAATGAGGCGGAGAAAATAGTAGTGAGAGGAAAAGCAAAAGTAATTGCTCCCCAAAAAAGTAAAAAACCAGAATGAAACGAAAGTTATTAATAAGGCATCTAAATATTGCAGGAACTGAATAAAGATACTGATACCGAAGTTTTAATTGAAAAGGCCAAAGCCGGCAATAAAAACGCTCGAGGGGCTTTAGTAAAAAAATTTGAAAGAAAGGTATATAATATAGCTTTAAAAATTACCTCTGATGAGGAGGAAGCTGGTGATGTGGTTCAGGAAACTTTTAAAAAAGTTTTGGAAAAACTGGATACTTTTAGAGGTGATTCAAAATTTTCTACCTGGCTTTACAGGGTTACTGTTAATACAGCATTGATGAAAAAGAGAAAAGAAAAGAGAAAAAACTCTATTTCTCTGGATAAACCTTTTAATTCTTCTAATTCCGATAACTTTAAAAGGCAATATGAAGATAATTGGACATCAGATCCGTTAAATAAAGTAGAAAAGAAAGAGATAGGGGAAGTAATAGACAAAGCTATACAACAATTGCCCGATAAATATCGTCCGGCTATTATTCTTAAAGATATTCAGGGGTTTTCCAATAAAGAGGGTGCCAGAATAATGAATATTTCCGTACCCGCATTTAAATCCAGAGCTCACAGGGCAAGATTAAAAGTCCGGGAAAAGTTAGATGAATATTTTAAAAAGTCTGAGGTAAAAAATGGATTATAAAGAATTTTGCCAGCTACTTTCAGAATATTATGATCGCGAACTCTCCGATGAGATGTGTCGGGAATTTGAGAAAAAACTTCGGGAAAACTCCCGTTGTAAGCTAATATACAGATCCTTTAGAAGAACAGTACGCTACTTACGGGAAACTGAAGATAAAAAGATCCCCGATAAAACCCGCAGAAAAATTTACAAATCTTTAAAAATTAAAATAGAGTTTTAACCGGGAAGCACTTCTTTTTTTGTAAAGACCAACCTAAATTAAGAGATACCTGAATATAATTTTCAGTTATTTTGAAACGTTTTATATTTATACACATCTAAAAACTAGTAAATCGCTAAATAAAAATTTTAAAAAACACATAAAAAGGAGATAAAAATGCAATTAGATAAATTAACTATTAAAGCAAGAAAAGCTATAGAAAAGATGAGGAGTTTTGCCCGAAAATGGGAACATCAACAGTTGGATGTAGAACATTTATTTTTGGCTTTATTAGAAGATGATAATGGAATAGCAGGTTCTATCTTAGAAAAACTGGAAGTCTCCCCTGCGAGTGTAAAAAAGACACTTATAAAAGATTTGGAAAACAGACCCCGTATTTCCGGCGGGGGAGAAGTGTATTTATCTCAAAGACTTAACGGCGTAATAAATAATTCCTTTAAAAAATCAGAGAAATTTAAAGATGAATATGTCTCCGTGGAACATTTATTGCTAGCTATACTGGAGGAAAATACCGGAAAAATAAAAGAGATAAGAGAAAATTATAATATTAAAATAGAAGATATACTGGAAGGACTTAAGGATATCCGGGGGGAGCAGCGGGTAACTGACCAGGATCCGGAATCAAAATATAAAGTACTGGAAAAATACGCCAGAGATTTAACTAACCTGGCCTCTAAGGGCAAACTGGACCCGGTAATAGGCAGAGATGATGAAATAAGAAGAGTAATTCAAGTTCTCTCCCGTCGTAAAAAGAATAATCCCGTACTTATCGGAGAACCGGGTACCGGGAAGACGGCCATAGCTGAAGGGCTGGCTAAGAGAATAACTGAAAAAGATGTACCGAAATCCCTTGAAAATAAACGGGTTATAGCACTTGACCTTGGCAGTCTGCTTGCCGGAGCTAAATTCCGGGGGGAATTTGAGGAAAGATTAAAAGCAGTTTTAAAAGAGATAAAAAGTTCTGACGGCAGAATAATACTTTTTATTGATGAGTTGCATACAGTTGTAGGGGCGGGAAGCTCTGAAGGTTCGGTTGATGCTTCTAATATGTTAAAACCTGCGCTGGCCCGGGGGGAGTTAAGATGTATAGGGGCTACAACTTTAGATGAATACCGGGAACATATAGAACAGGATGCAGCCCTGGAAAGAAGGTTTCAGAAAGTACTTATAAAAGAACCGGACGTTCAAAATACCATAGCCATATTAAGGGGGCTTAAAGACAGATATGAAGTATACCACGGGGTTGAGATAAAAGATTCGGCAATAATTGCGGCTGCCACCCTGTCTAACAGGTATATAACGGACAGGTTTTTACCGGACAAGGCCATCGATTTAATAGATGAGGCTGCTTCAAGATTAAATATAGAAATAGAGAGTATGCCTGCAGAGATAGATGAAGTAGAGCGTAAAATACGTAAACTGGAAATAGAAAAGAGAGCACTTAAAAAAGAAGAAGATGAAGCCAGCCGGGAAAAATTAAGTAAACTTAAGAAAAATTTAGCTAATTTACGCGAAAAAAGTGATGAGCTCAAAGGTCACTGGAAACAGGAGAGAGATCTAATAGTAAAAATAAGGGATATAAAAGACAAAATAGAAAAAGCTAAAATTGAACAGGAAAAGGCGGAAAGAGAGACGGATCTTGAGAGGGCCGCCGAACTGAAATACGGCGTTATAAATGATTTAAAAAATAAACTTGAAAACAAGGCAGAGAAGCTTGAAAAGCTGCAGTCCGACAAACGCATTTTAAAAGAAGAAGTTGATGAGGATGAAATTGCGGAAGTTGTGTCTTCATGGACCGGGATTCCCGTATCTAAAATGTTGGAGAGTGAGAAACAGAAGCTTATTAATATGGAAAGTAAGATTAAAGAAAGGGTGGTAGGCCAGGACAAAGCTGTAAAACGGGTCTCCGATGCTGTGCGAAGCTCCCGGGCCGGGCTTCAGGACCCCGATAGGCCCGTTGGATCTTTTATATTTGTTGGACCGACCGGTGTGGGGAAAACAGAACTTGCCAGAACTCTGGCTGAGTTTTTGTTTGATGATGAAGAGGCCATGGTCCGTATAGATATGAGCGAATATATGGAAAAGCATTCGGTATCCAGATTGATAGGCTCCCCTCCCGGATACGTGGGTTTTGACGAGGGGGGGCAGCTGACTGAAACAGTCCGGAGAAGACCGTATTCAGTAATATTGTTTGACGAAATAGAAAAGGCTCACCGGGATGTGTTTAATATATTGTTGCAGTTACTTGACGACGGCCGGTTAACCGATGGCCAGGGTAGGACGGTTAATTTTAAAAATACTATTGTAATAATGACTTCCAATTTGGGAAGCCGTCATATTATAGAGGATACGGGCGAGGAAAAGATAATGGATGAGCTCCGGGCAACTTTCAAACCGGAATTTTTAAACCGGTTGGATGATATAGTATTTTTTAACAGTTTAAATGAGAGCGATCTAAAAAATATAGTAGATATTCAGGTGGATAATTTAAGGGAATACGCCCGGCAGAAAGATATTACAATAGAACTTACTGAAGATGCTAAAAAGCAACTGGCCGAGGAAGGATACGATCCCAACTACGGGGCCCGGCCCCTTAAGAGGGCTATTCAGAGAAAAATTGTAAATCCTCTGTCAATGAAAATATTAGAAGGGGATTTTAAGGAAGGGGATACGGTTAAAATTGATACCCATCGTAAGACCGAAGAATTTGCTTTTGAAAAAGCGGTTTAAATGGTGAAACGATTTTTGTTTTAATTCATCTAAATAGTGAAAGAAAGTAAAAAACGAAATAATAAAGGAGGTGTTTTAAAATGGCTGATTTAACAAATTGGGATCCTTTTAGAAGATTAAGAAGACAAGGTAGTCTGTGGGATAGTTTCTTTGATACCGATATTTCGGATCTGGTAAATATGGAGGAGGGCAACCGTCCTCCGGCTGTGGATATATATGAAGAAGATAACAATATAGTGGCCGAAGCCGATATGCCCGGACTGGATAAAGAGGATATAGATATTTCGCTTGATGATGATATTCTCACCATTCAGGGCTCCAGGAAAGAAGAAGAAAAAAAAGAAGAAGAAGACTGTTACTTCAGCGAGCGGAATTATATGAGTTTCGCCAGAAGTATAAGATTGCCCTCTGCCGTGGATGAATCCGAAGCCGAGGCTTCTTATGAGAAAGGCGTGCTCAAGGTAACTTTGCCCAAGAAAAAGATTGAGGCAAAAAAACAAAAGAAGATTGATATAAAGTAAAGAAGTAGCTTAAATTCCTCTGGAAAGAAAAGCGGGCTGTTAAATCGGCCCGCTTTTTTTATTGAGCCGGCATTTATTTAAACCAGCCGTGCTTAATTGTACGGAAAGTAAATTTAGATAGTGAACTGGAAATTTGTAGATAATTTGCATCGCCGTTAAAAATTATTATATAATGATTTAATAGAAAAATATGTAAAAATTATACTTTAGGAGGTATATAAAGTGAGAGAACCTGCGGTGGCGGGTAAATTTTACCCCAGCGATAGCAATGAGTTAAATAATACGGTTAAAAAATATATGGATGTCCCGGGCCAGGGAGAAAAAAAAGTACAAGGCGTTATCGTACCTCATGCCGGTTATATATTTTCGGGAAAAGTAGCCGGGTTGACTTATTCTGGCATACGCGTTCCGGACCGGGTAGTTATAATAGGGCCCAACCATACCGGGCAGGGAAAGCCGGCCAGTATTATGAAAAAGGGATCCTGGAGACTTCCCCCGGGAAAAGTGGATATAGCAGAAAATTTAGCTTCAGATATTGCTTCAAAAAGCAGTTTTTTAGCTTCTGATTCAAAAGCCCATCTGTCTGAACATTCTATAGAAGTACAGTTACCCTTTTTATTATATAAAAATCCGAACATTGAATTTGTCCCGATATGCCTGGGAATATCCAATAGCAATATTGACTGTATAGAAGATATAGGAAAAGCGATTGCCGGTGCTGTTGAATCTACCGGAGGGGATGTATTAATAGTTGCTTCAAGTGATATGTCTCATTTTGTTACTAAAGAAGAAGCTCAAAAATGTGATAATTTGGCTATAGATAAAATAAAAGAATTGGATTATACGGGTTTACTGGACGTTGTAAGGGATAACAGAATATCCATGTGCGGGGCAGCGCCGGTTGCCGTAACCATAAAAGCTTCTATTGAATTAGGGGCCGATGAATGTGAATTTATACATTACAATACAAGTGCCCGGGTTACCGGGGATGATAATAGAGTTGTAGGTTATGCGGGGTTAAGGATAAGATAGTGGCAAAGGCAAATAATTTAATTGAAATAGTTGGCGAAGATTTAAAGCTTCCATTTTCCATACATGTTTTGGCCAGTTCTTTAACAACTATTGGTATAAAGTTTAATAAAGCATACAATATAGCCCGGAGGGTAAGAAATAGATTAAACCAGGAAGGGCGGACTAAGATAGACAGAGATAAACTTCGCCAGATAGTAGCCAAAGAATTGGAAAATGAGCTTGATAAAGTTACTTCTCAAAGGTATTTAAAATTTAGAAAGATCATGGGACTGGAGAAGCCGCTTATAATTCTTCTGGGAGGTTCAACGGGTTCGGGTAAAAGCACAGTATCGGTTGAATTAGCTCAGAGACTGGATATCACATCTATGTTTACCACAGATATAGTGAGAGAAATTATGCGAGCTCTTTTTTCTAACGATATCTTACCGATGATACACACCTCTTCTTATCTGGCTTCTGAAAAATTTTGGGTTCCTGTAAAGGAATCTAAAAACCAGAAAATAATAGCTTTCAGGGAACAGGCCCTTAGAGTCAATGCTGGAATAAAAAGTATAATTCGCAGGAGTATAGTTGAAAAAACTTCTCTTATAATAAACGGCGTTCATATTTTACCCGAACTTATTGATGAGAATGAATTCCCCGGGGCAAATATAGTAAAAGCTTTTGTATATATTGAAGATGAGGAAGAACACAAGAACAGGTTTCATATGCGTGGACGTTCTACGGAAGACCGGGCCGCGGAAAAATATCTTAAAAATATAGAAGCTATTCGAATGATTCAAGACTATATAATTAAGGGGGCGAAAAAGAGGGATTACCCGTATTTTAACAATATAAACTCAATTAAAACCACAAAAAGTGTTGTGAATAATATTATAGATAAGATATCTGTAAATAATTAATAAGACAGTAATTAAATTGTAAAATAAATTTTACGGAGGAAATGAATGAAAGCATCACAAATAATGACCCCAGAAGTCATAACAGTTAAAAAATATTACACTATAAGAAAGATGATAAATATTCTGCAGGAGAACAAGATAACCGGAGCTCCGGTTGTAGACGACGATAATAATTTAATAGGGATGGTGTCCCTTAAAGATATAATAAATGCGGTTTCTGACTTAATTAAGGTCCATGTAAGTATTGAAGAAATAGAGAGGAAGCGGGGGAAGTTTAACTGGGTTGAAGGAATTATGACTGAAGAAGTTGTTACAGTTGATGAGGATACGGATGTTCTCGCTGTTTTTAATTTAATGGTGGAAAAACATATTCACAGAGTACCAGTTATGAAAAATGGTAAGATGACGGGAATAATCAGTATTTCTGATTCTCACAAAGCAATATTAGAATATTTTAAAAAGAGCAAAGAGTGATTAATGAAACCGGTTAAAAATTCCGGCAAGGGTCTTTTGGTTATAGTAGACGGATTGGGGTTAAGCAAAGATGAGGACGACAATCCGGTAAAATTTGCCGATACACCTTTTCTGGATAAGTTAAATTACGAAAAGCTTGTTGCTGTAGGTCCCCGGGTAGGTATGACCGAAGACGCTATGGGCTCAACGGCAGTCGGGCATGAAGTTATGAGCGGGGTGGATTATGTACATCCCATGGTAAGAGTAGCTAAGGATATAAAAGACGGCGTAATTAAAAATAAAGTTATTGATGATATTATAGAAAAAGTTGCTGCCCGTAAAAAAGCCCTGCATCTTATGGGATTGGTTTCTACAAACCGGGAACATTCTGATATCAGACATCTTTATGCAATAATGAGAAGAGCAGTTCAGAAAGGTGTCGAAAAAATATATATTCATTTTTTTTCCGACGGACGGGGTACCCCGCCTTTTTCCGGAGTGCGTTTTGCGGAAGACCTGCAAATGAAAGCCGAGGAGATGGCATCTGATGGTACTCAGATTAAACTAGCTACTGTCAGCGGCCGAGATATTTCGATGAACCGCTCATCCGATTCCTGGTACAAAACTATAAAAGTTTACCGGGCTATAATAGAAGGTATCGGCACAAGAGAAGATAATATATTCAGAGCATTTAAAAAAGATTACGAAGAAAAGATCACCGATCAGTATATAAATGTAAGGGTACTCGGGGATTATAAAGGGGTTTCGGAAGGAGATGCTCTTTTCCACTGGAATTTTCGCAAAGACCGGGCCAGCATGTTGATGAAAGCTTTTTTAAAATCAGAAGAAGAACTCAAAAAAATAGTCGGTGATAAAGATTTTAAAAAACTGAAAGAAAAAGATCTGGATTATAGTTCTCTTGATTTCGGAGCACTGGTGGAATACTACAAGGATATTTCTTGTCCTGTGGCTTATGAAGATTTACAGCAGGCGGATTCTTTGGGGAGTATGCTTGAAAAATTCGGTTATACTCAATACCGGGTAAGCGGAGTTGACAAAAAACAGGCAGTAGTTTTGCTTTCCGGGGGCAGCAGAGAAGAACCTTTTGAGCATGAACATCGAGTAGTTGTTCCTCTGCCCGAGGAAATGGAAAATTATATGGCGGAATACGAAGAGAAAAAAGGGGAGCCGGGATTTAAAATGAATCCCTATGAAAAATTTCCAAAGATAGAGTTACCCAGATTAACTGATAAGATAGTAGAAATATTAAAGAAAAGTAAACCTAAATTTTTTATGATTGTAAATATAGCTAATCCGGATATGGTAGGACATACCGCCAACAAAGAGGCCGCAATTAAGGCCATAGAAAAGATTGACGATTCTTTAAAAAAGATAACTGAAGAAGCTGAGAAAAATAATACCGTAGTTTTTATTACAGCGGATCACGGTAACTTGGAGGACCTGTTGACTGATGATGACACTCCTTCTACATTTCACACTCAGAACCCGGTCCCGTTTTTAATTAAAGATCAGGAAGGAAAAGATGTTAAAATAAAAAAAGAGGGCTGTCTTAAGGATGTGGCCCCTACCGTACTTTATGCTATGGAACCGGAAAAACGCAAAGAGATAAAGGATAAATTGAAAGGAGAGATTCTTATAGATGAAGAATAAAGCACTTTTTTTGATAGACGGAACGCATAAACCCAATAATTCTATATTTTCAATAAAGGAATTGTGTAAACGGTTTAATGTGAAAGTATCGGCTTTGGTCTGGATCGGGGGTACAGAAAAATTGGAGTCGAAAGATAAATTTAAGAATATATTTAAGGATGAATTTAATGTGGAAGTGTATTTTCCACTGGATGCCGATAATAACTGTGTTCCGGAAAAAGGGATAAAGAAAATTTTAAGTGAAAACAGTGATATTAAAACAGTTGTTCAGCTATCCGGAGCCCCCCAGATATTTAGAAAATTAACAGTTAAATACGCTCTGATAGCTTCCGCTTATGAAGCTAAATATATAGCCGGGGGCACAGTTTTTAATGAATACCGGGTAAAAATGCGTCATTCTAATCCCTCGTTGGGACTTTATGCTACAAATAAAAGGGTTGGAAAGACATCCTTCGGTTCATATATAGGTAATCTTGTAGCGGGGCTTAAAGGGGGCAATACCCCATGGAAACCGGTAGTAATAACTCATTCTCGGGGCGGACCGCCGGATCCCCCGTTAATAGAAATTCATAAGAGAAGTAAAGAGAAACCTCTTTCTGAAATAACAATAGATGATATACTTACTTCCCGATTTAAAGAAGAGTATCTGGAAAAGCTTGTTGATTTTGGGCTACACGGTGCTTCGGACGTATTTGAAGATGCTTTGATACTTTCTAAATATTTAGACGAATGGGAAAAAAAGGATAAGAAGGTTCCCTATCTTTCCATGATAGGGTGCCGCCGGGCCGGTGGTGGATATTTTAACGAGTTTGTAGTTTCCAATGCCGATAAGGGTATAGAAAAAGCAAACAGCAGTGAGGCTAATTTAACAATACATGAGGGTAGCGGCGGTGAACACCCCCCGGTAGCTGTAGATAATATTATCTTCTTTATTCCAGCGGATGTTCCCCTGGATTTATTGGAAGATTTTCCGGGACTGGAAAAAGCGCGACTTTTTATCATAGCTAACTGCCAGCCGGAAACCGTCAAACCGGATCGTGTAAAGCAGGTAGCCGGCATAATAAAAAAGAGAGTTTCAGACTCCCGGATTTTTAATACTCGCTTCATACCGGAAATTGTAGGAGAAACAGAGAGCCTTAAAAATAAAAAATGTGCTTTTTTTACTACAGCTCCTGAATATATATTAGATAAATTGGCAAATCAGCTGGAGAAATTTTATGGCTGTAAAATGGTTGGGGTATACAATAATCTTGATTCCGATCAAGAAATGAAAAATACTATAGATGATATAGTCAAAAAAGGAGTAGAGGTAAATTTATTTGAAATAAAGGCCCGGGGTGTGGAAGGCGCAAAATACAGTGATAGAAAATATGAACTGGATACCAGATATGTTAATAATATTCCTCAGCACGTGGATGAAAATTTTAAGCCCGCAGTAAATAATAATAAACTTGACAGTGCTATTATAAATGAGATAGAAAGAACTGAAAAACTTTTTGAAAACTAAACTCCTATGAATTCTGGTAAATTCAATAAATACGGATTGTTGACTGATCTGTATGAGTTGACTATGATGCAGGGTTATTATTTTTCGGGACCCCGCATTGAAGTGGTATTTGATATGTTTTTCAGGGAGCAACCTTTCCAGGGCGGTTATTCTATTTTTTCCGGTTTGAAGCCGGTAGTGGACAAGTTAATAAATATTGAGTTTACCGAAGAAGAAATAGAATATCTCAGGAAGCAGGCGCTTTTTAAAGAAGAATTTTTAAATTACCTTTCTGATTTTAAGTTTACCGGAGATATTTACGCTGTTGATGAGGGCACAGTGGTTTTTCCCGGTGAGCCTCTTATCCGGGTTCACGGAGATAGACTAGAAACCCAGCTAATAGAGAGTTTGCTGTTAAATATAGTTAATTTCCAGACCCTGATTGCTACTAAGTCAGCTCGGATAGCCGAAGCTGCCCGAGGGAAAGCAATACTGGAATTCGGTTTGAGAAGAGCCCAGGGTACAAACGGAGCAATGGCTGCGTCCCGGGCAGCGTATATCGGAGGCGCGGCAGCTACTTCTAACACACTGGCCGGTAAAGTTTATGGTATTCCCGTGAAAGGAACTATGGCCCACAGCTGGGTACAGGCTTTTAAAAGTGAAGAAGAGGCATTTCGAAAATTTGCCGAACTTTATCCGAAAAATTCTATTCTCTTGGTAGATACGTATGATACTTTAAATAGTGGCATACCGGCCGCAATAAAAGTATTAAAAGAACTAAAAAATAAGGGTGTAGAGAAATTTGGAATAAGATTGGATAGCGGAGATCTTGAATATTTAAGTAAAAAGGCAAGAGAAAAGCTGGATCGGGCTGATCTGAAAGAGGCTAATATAGTTGTCTCCAATGAACTGGATGAATATATTATTGAAGAACTTCTGAATAAAGAAGCTCCCATAGATTTTTTCGGTGTGGGTACAAAACTGGTCACTGCCCAGGACAGTCCTTCTTTAACCGGGGTGTATAAACTGGCCGCAAAAGCAGATGGCGGCGGAGATTATGAGGCTACTATGAAGCTTTCAGATAATCCGGATAAAGCAAGTAATCCCGGGATAAAAAATGTTATGAGATTTTACAAAGAAGACGGGGATATGGTCGACCTAATATTTTTAGAACGGGAAAAGGAAGAATTGCTCAAAAAAGTTGACGATTCCCAAGATATAAAGTTTAATCATCCTGATTTGAATAAACAGAGTTTGGTATTGGAAAAGTATAAAAGTTACAGCATTTTACTTAAAAATGTAGTAAAAGATGGTAGAATAAATAAAAATTTTAGTTCCTTAAATGAGATTAGAGATAGAACTTCAAAAAATTTATTTAAACTGCACCCCACTTATAAAAGATTCTTAAATCCCCATATATATAAGGTGAGTTTAAGTGACCGACTTAAAGATGTAAAAGAGAGAATAATAAAGAGGAAAAAATGTTAAATATTTATATTGTAATCGGGGTAGTGCTGCTGCTCTTAATATTAATTCTTAAAATATTAAAAGGAATTGTTAAAAATATCTGCTGGCTGATTTTGGTGGTTTTAATTATTATATCCGCTAACTATTTGCTATTACCCCGCATTGATAAGAAACCTGTAGATATGGGCTTGGATAATTTGTTTCAGGATGTTAAGGATAAAGGTGAAGAATATAAAGAAAAGGCCGAAAAAAAGACAGAGGAAGCAAAAGAAAAATTAAAAGATGAAAAAGAAAAAGTTGAAGAACAATTAACTAAATAACAGAGGTATATTAAATGAATAAAAAAAAGATTATTAAAACTGATAAAGCGTCTCCGGCTATTGGCCCCTATTCGCAGGCAGTGAAATATAACGGAATAATTTATGTTTCGGGCCAACTTCCAATGGATAGAAAAGGTAATCTGGTAAAAGGGACTGTAAGCGAAAAAACCCATAAAGTTATGAAAAATATTGGGGCTATTTTAGAAAAAGCGGATAGCAGTTTTGAAAATGTACTTAAGGTTAGAGTATGTGTAGATAATTTAGAAAATTTTAATAAAATAAATAAAATTTATACTGAATACTTTCCCGAAGCACCTCCTGCCCGGGCATTTGTTCAGGTAGCTCAACTTCCTAAAGGAGCGGAATTAGAAATAGAAGTAATAGCCGCTGCATAAAAATCTTTCTCGGATTAGAATTTAATAATAATTTGTTTTTTTGCTTTTAAAAAAGTGTTTTTGTATAATCAAAAGCATATAAATGACGGTATATTTTAAAAGCGCCCGTAGCTCAGCTGGATAGAGCGTTGGCTTCCGGAGCCAAAGGCCGTGGGTTCAATTCCTACCGGGCGCGCCATTTTTAAACAGTATTGGCCTTACAGAAAAATTTCTTGCCGAAATATAAATTTGTAAGAACGGTTATACCCAGCGAGGTAAAATTAATTATGAAAAAACAGCTTAATCTAAAAGATTTAAAATCTGCTAAATCATCTAAAAAAGTAGTTGGTGTTATTGGAGGGTCCCGTGCTGATTCAACTGTTAAAAAAATTGCCCGGGAGGTGGGGAGGCGGATAGCAAAAAAAGGTTATATACTGGTCTGTGGAGGCCTTGGCGGCGTAATGCAGGCTACTTGTAAGGGAGCCAGCGAAGCCGGAGGATTTACCGTGGGGATATTACCCGGCCGGTCCAAAAAAAGTGCGAATCCCTTTGTTGATTTACCTGTAGTTACGGGTATGAGCCATGCCCGTAATGCCATAATAGTAAGAACAGCTGATATTTTGATTGCTATAGACGGCAGGTATGGAACTCTTTCGGAAATAGCTTTAGCTAAGGCCAGCGGCAAACGAGTGATAGGGCTGATGACCTGGGATGAAGTATCAGGGGTAGAATCCGTTGAAAGTGTTAAAGAAGCCATGATGCGGATTGAGGGGCATTGAAAGCGGTAATACAGAGAGTAAGCCGGGCGTCGGTAAAAAGCAGGGAATATATTTCTAAGATCGGTCCCGGTCTAATGGCTCTTGTGGCCGTAAAAAAGGGGGATGGTAGAAAGGATGCGGAATATATAGCGGATAAAATTTTGAATTTAAGAATATTTTCCGATGATAGGGGGAAACTAAATTATTCCGTAAAGGCTGAAGCTAAAGAAGTTTTAATTGTACCTCAGTTTACTCTTTATGGAAATTGCGATAAAGGCCGTCGCCCCAGTTTTGAAAATAGTGCGGGTTTCTCGGAAGGAAAGAAGAACTTTAATATTTTAAAAAAAGAGTTAAATGATAAGTATATCCGTAAAGTAAAGTGGGGAATATTTGGTAAAAAAATGTCTGTCGAATTAGTAAATGACGGTCCGGTTACGCTAATAGTAGAAAGTTGAAATTTAATTACTTACCTTTAATAAAAGACATTTCCAAGAAATATTACATAATAATTTTATGTATTGTATTTATAGGTTCAGTTATACAGTTATTATTTTTACCTGCCTTAAATTTAAGAACTGATAAATTAGCTTATTTACACTATAACATAATTAATTTAGAAATTACCGGTAACACGGATATGGCAAAAGATTTTATTAAAGAAGCTGTCATATATAAAAATGATAAAAAGATTACTACCGTGGGTGAGCAAGATAGCGTAAAGTTTTCCTATAGTGAAGAGAATAAAAAATTAAAAGGTATATTTCCAGTTCCTCGAAAAGCGAAAGCAGGAGTCTATAATATTAAATTATTTGGAGACGGGAAAGAGGTAATTGCGGAAGATATATTTTATATTACCAGTAGAATTTCGCGATTTAGTTTTGAGAAGCCTTTAAAAGTTTTTAACCTGGAAAGTAGTGGAAATATTCACCGATTTAATATTCCGACCCCGGCCGGCGAAACCAAAGATTATGAAGGAATATTTGACTGGATAAACTATGTGGGGGGGAATACTTTGTGGTATATGGCGGCGCAGACAGCTTCATATTCGGAAGGGGATATTGACAGAGATTTACCGTGGGTAAAAGATAATATTTCTAATCTAAAAGAATTTGCTGCGGCTTCTCAAAAGGAAGGAGTTGATTTTGGAGCCTGGATTACTTGTTTTAGAACTTTTGGCATAAGTTCATTAAAACCGGAGTGGTATAATTACAGTTATAAGTACTCCCGATCTTCGGAAAAATTAAAGAAGACGGACGGTATTTCTATATTAGACGGGCGCCGGTATAACGATATAAAAAAGATGGCCCGGAGATTAAATGAAAACTCAAATATAGATTATATAGGCTTAGATTATATCCGACCCGCCGGCGGTGGGTTGGAACTGGTGAATGATTTTGTAAAAGCTATGGAAATAGATGTGCCGGTTGAGTGGAATAACATGGATAATAGACAGCGAATGATCTGGTTGGGGGAAATAGTTACTCGTTCTACAGGAAGAAAGATTTCAATAATAGATAAATGGAACTGGTGGAGAGCCCATAGAATTTCAAAAATAATTAACCGCTTAAAAAAAGATATAAACTTTAAAAAACCTCTGTGGACATTTACTTTAAGCTGGGAACTTGGACATGAACACGGTCAGGATCCGATCATGTTTCAGGATGCAGGGGCGGATTTAATAGCGGTAATGATGTATGAGACGGACACCCCCAGATATAATTATTTAATAAGAAGATGGAGGGACTATACTAAAGCTCAACCGGTAAATTTGGTCATGGGAAATCAGATTGACTGGCCCTTACATCAGTATACTATTTATCCTTCGGGACCATCAGAATTTAACAGGAGACTGGAAAAAGGGATTGATTCTATAAGAGAAGGTAAATTTCAAAATCTCACAGGCGTTTTTATTAATGATTTTAGCCGGGCTATGTGGGGTAGAAAAGGACCTTATTCTTCTATGGAGTGGATGCTGGCCTCGGGAAGGAGTTTTACGAAGATTATGGATACTCCGGAAGTGGATGTAAATATTATTGTTCCCAGATCTATAGAAAATAACAAAGAATATTCCGGTCAAATTAAATTAAATAATTTAAAAGATACCGATCTTAAAAATATAAAACTGGATTTTCCGGATCTTGCCGGAATAAATTTGTCAAAGGAAAAGTATAATGTTAAAGTAATAAAAAAAGATGGCACTAAAACTATAAAGTTTGATTTTAAGATAGAGGGGGAGTCAGGATATAGATTAGGAAGGTATATGATAGGGACCCGGGTAATAATCGGTAATAATATATATGTAGATTTTAAAAACTTATGGGTAAAAAATATACCCTTGGATATTTTGCATAACCACAGATAATTTATAAAAAAGAAAGGAGACAGTAGTTTTTGGGGTTAAAAAAAGAACAGAAAAAAAAATTATTAAATATAGCTAGAAATACAATTAAAACATATGTGAAAAAGGGTAAAAAGCAAGAGTTTGAGGTTAGGGATGAGGTATTAAATGAAAAGAGGGGAGTTTTTGTCACTCTTCGTAAAAATGGTAATCTTCGCGGTTGTATAGGTACAATTTTTCCCCAGGACAAATTGTATAAATCGGTGCGGGATATGGCTATACAGGCATCTACCAGGGATTATCGTTTCTCTTCGGTACAACCCGGTGAAGTTGATAGCATAGAAATAGAAATATCTGTTTTAACAGTTCCTAAAAAAGTAGGCAGTCATGATGATATAAAACTTGGCCGGGATGGGGTTATAGTAAAGAAAGGAATCAGGCAGGGAGTATATTTACCCCAGGTGGCTGACGAGACCGGATGGGATAAAGAAAAATTTCTAAACAGTTTATGCCAGAATAAAGCAGGGTTACCCAAAAATGCTTGGAAAAATAATGATACTGAGTTACTTACCTTTCAGGCGGAAGTTTTCAGTGAGAATTAATAAAAAAGGATAAAATATGAAAAAATTTAATTTTCTTATTGTAATATTGTGTTTAATTTTGGGAAGCTGCAAGAGTGTTCCTAAAAGAAATTTAGAAACTCGTAACGGAGTAATAGCGGCAAATTTTAATTTACCCCCGGAAAAAGTGGAAAATTTAAGAGATAAGGGACTTAATGAAGAGGAAGTTATAAAGTTTTTAATTATTTCTAAAACTACTTATCTTACAACGGGTGAAATATATGAGCGGTTTAAGAAGGAAGAAAATTTGGCAGATATAGGGGAAGAAGCAGGTCTATCATCGGAAAATTTAAAGGAAAAGTTTAATTTAATAAAAGAGAATATTGAAAAGTATTAAGCTTTTAAAATAATAATTTCGCTAAAACTTATAATACCTAGAGCCGTTAGTACCCAAATTATATCAATAAATGGAATTATAAATACTGCCGCAAGACATGCAAGAAGTAGACTTCCCGTTAAAATAAAACTAATGTGTTGGGGGGTAACTTGTTGTTCTGAATTTCTGTAAATTTCGTTTATAATAGTAAAATTACTGCCCGATAAAATTCCTCCAATTAAAGATATTAGAATTATTGTAACTATGCCGAAATCAGAAAGAAGAGTTTTAAATAAAATAGTTATTAAAATTAAGAGCACACCTGTAATTAAAGAACAAATTTTTAGCTTCGAGTAGGCCGGGTATTTTTTCTGTTTTTTTAACAGGAAGAAACTTAGTATAGCGCCCGCTAATAAGCCGGCCGTAATTATTGAAATATGGGAAAAAATTTCACCGTATATAGTTTGAGTTATAATTATTAAAATATATAAGAATACTCCTGTATTAAAAGTTTTCATAATTAAGATATTGTCGATTCTGGAGATGATATTTTTATCTTTCTTACTCTTAATAAATAAAAGAAAAATAAATATAAAAGTAAAAAAATATAGATAAACTAAATCCATATATTCCATATATATAATTAAAGAATTTGGCAGTAAGTTTGAAAATAATACAAATTGGGAAAACGAATATTGTAGAGAAGCCGGAGTATGGTCTGTATTAAAAGTAACTGTATCTGAGTGTAGAAATTTTTTGGCCTCTTTTTGCGTGCTTAACATGTATCTTAAAAAGGCAGGGGTAACAAATTCTGGCATATTGTCCAGTGTGTTTAAAAATTGGTAGAGAGCTGCAAAAGATGTTGCAAAGGTTCTATTATGAGAGGCTATAATATAAGTTTTTTTATCATACATCTCCAGGGTATGGGGGAAACTCTCTTTTAAAGTTTTAAAGGTAGAGCCAGCTAATTTTTTTGTATACATTTTTGTACTGGTTTTACTGGTTTGCAGCGAAAGAGAAATTATAGAATTATTTGACATGGTAGTTTTTAGTTTTTCAAAAAATTCCTGGGTATAAAATCTATTAAAAAAAATATTAGTGGGATCAGGAAGGGCAATGAATACAACATCAAAACTATTTTCGTTTTTTAGTTTCTTTATCAGTAAACGAGCCTCAGAATTCTTAATATATCGAAGGCGAAGTGTTTTTGTGGCTTCAAGGCTGGAAGATAAATTTTTAGAGATTAGATTGAAATTCTCGGGGACCGGCGAAGTCCAGTGTATGCTTTTTATATCCGGATATTTTAAAATTTCTGAAATGATAGTATTATTTCCACCTATTACAAGTACTTTTTCAGCCCATGGATAATGCGGTAAAGTAGCATGTACGAACTCCTGAGAATTTTTTGTGTCCGGATAAGTCGATAATTTGGTATGATTAATTGTAGTAAAATAATCCTGAGCTTCCTTAAATAAATTTAATTCACCGTACGGAGTAATGACCGAATCTATAAATTCAATATCAGGATCCCGAGTAAAAGAATTAATTATGTCGGGGACGGTTTTTGTAATAGGACTGAATACTATAAATAAATATAAGATTGCCGTAAAACCGAAAAAATATTTGGGAGCTGTTTCAGGAGAGTTTAAAGACAACATAATAAAACCTAATATTGATCCAGTTAGGGCTAAATAGAGAAGGGGCAGAGAATGAAGAAAAACTATATCAATCAGTACTATAAATATACTCCCAATAATGAATGACAGGATAGTGTAATTATTTTGTTTAATAATGTAATTTAAAATTACTCCCGCAGCCAAGGCGAGGGGAAGCATAAGGAAAAGAGGGAAAAAATATACAGCATACCCGGGAAGGGAGTGATAAAAAGTAAACCCCAATAGTGGTTTTTCGATTATAAACAGTACTAAGAATAGAGGAATATAAATGGAGTAAACAGTAGAAGCAAAATAAAAGATTCTTAACTTGTCAAAATAAGGATGAAATTTTTTAAATAGTATAAAACCACCAAAAAGTTCTATAAAAAACAGGGCAAATACTACTGGAATATGGACCATAGGAATCCCAGATATAGTATATACTACACGAAATAATAAGATAAATAAGGTAGTTATCATCCCCCCGATAAAAGCTCCTGCTAAGTTAGGCATAAGCTATTTAATTGTCGGTTAAGGTTTTAATCTTCCATGGTTATGGCAGACATAGGACAGGATTCTTCACAAATACCGCATCCTGTACAGGCGTCGGGATTCACAAGAACCGCTATATCACTTTCCATACCCAGAGCATCTGTAGGACATTCATCCACACAAATAGTACAACCGGTACACAAATCATCATCTATTACTGGTTGAGGGACATCAGACATTAAAAGCCTCCTTTGGTATTTATTAAATATTTAATCTTAAACCCTAGAAAGCATATAACAAATTTTTAATTTTTTTTCAAATATTGTAAGAGAAAAATGATAATTATAAATTTAAGCAAAATGGTAATCTTACCGGTATAACGAAACCTGAGCTATTATATACTAAAAAAGGAAAAAAGAGTTAAAAATGTATACTTGTGTAAGGTGTCCATAATCGGAGGCAAGGTTTAATAGAATGGGAAAATAGATAAAAATAATATGTGATCCGTACCGGAAAGCAAATGACATAAACAAACCCGATAATTACTGATTAATTTTTACGACCTTACAAAAGTATAATAAATTTTTAAAAAGAATTTTTCAGGATTGAAGTTATTTGCGATTGGTTTAAAATTTATTATAATTTTATCTTAACAGAATAATAATATAAATCTAAGGAAAATAAATTAATGCGAATTGATAATAATTATATATATGAAAAAAGTGCGAAAGAAAACGGAGTTTTAATTGTTAATTTTATTAAAGTTAATAATAAAAAATACAATAACTTGGTACAGTGCTGAACACTAATAGTCCCTGTGAAATCGCAATTCTTATAGGAGTACAAACCAGAGATTCTGAAGTAAGAGGGGAAGAGAGTCTGTCTGAACTTTTTCAATTAACTCGAACAGCAGGTGCCAAGGTAAAAGCAAAATTTTTACAAAAGAGAGATAAACCCCACCCTGCGTATTATATAGGTACAGGTAAAGTAGAAACTATAAGAAAGTATATTTATGCCAATTCTATAGATACTGTAATAATAGATGGAGAATTAAGACCTACCCAGGAACGAAATTTAGAAAAAGAGTTTGGAGTTAAAGTTATAGACAGAGTGAGATTAATTCTGGATATATTTGCTATGCGGGCTTCTACTAAAGTTGCTAAATTGCAGGTTGAGCTTGCTCAGATGGAGTATTTCTTGCCCCGGCTTCAAAATATATGGACCGACTTTTCAAGATTAGGGGGAGGGATAGGTACGCGTGGTCCGGGAGAAAAGAAAATTGAAATCGACCGTAGAATTATTAATGATAGAATTACTACAATAAGGAAGAAACTTAAGGGTATAAAGGAAAAACGAAAGTCCCGGGAAGAAAAGAGAAAAAAATCCTTTAAAAATTTAATATCTTTAGTGGGATATACAAACTCCGGCAAATCAACTTTAATGAATACTTTAACCGGCTCTAATGTGGGAGTAGCTGATAAATTATTCGCTACTCTGTCTACAACAACACGTCAATTTAGGGCAAATAAGTACAAATTATTACTTTCGGATACCGTGGGTTTTATAAGAAAACTTCCCCATAAAGTTGTTGAAGCTTTTATGGCAACTCTTGAAGAAGCTAGAGATGCTGATTTATTATATCATGTAATAGATATTTCGGCAGAAAATTACCGACATAGGCTTCAAACAGTAGATAATGTATTAAAAGATTTAGGAGCCGATAATATACCGATTATAAGAGTATTTAATAAGATAGATCGCTCAAGTATAAATAGCACCCCCCGTTTAGAAAGAGGAGACCCGCCATCTGTTTTTATATCTGCTCTTGAAGATAAAGGAATAGATTTATTAAAAGAAATAACGGAAGAGCAGCTAGATAAAAGAAATACGAAAGTTACCTTAAAGATACCTCAGAAAAGACAGGATATAGTAAATTCAGTTTACAACACCGCTCATGTATCTCATCGAGAATATAAAGCCAATAATGTTGTATTAATAGCCAGTATGGAAAATGATTTGGTAGAAAAATACGAAAAGTACATAGAAAAGTGACCATAAAATTGCTCTTTAATTGTAAGGAAATCATAGTATTAATTATTTATTGGTCCGGGGGCAAGCTGCTGTGATTAAGACAATTGCTATTGTAGGACGGGTAAATGTAGGTAAATCCACTCTTTTTAATGCCTTACTCAGAAAAAACATAGCTCCTACTTCCCCAAATCCGGGTCTCACAAGAGACCGGACTTATTCTTATTTTGTACCGGATAATAAAAGTACTTATCTTCTTATAGATACCGGTGGTATTATGCTGGAGACAAAGGCGGGTATAGAAAATAAGGTTAATTTTCAAGTTGAAGTAGCATTACAGGAAGCTGATTTGATACTATTTGTAGTTGATGTAATAACCGGTTTAACACCGGTAGATAAACAGATAGCGGATAAATTGAGAAAAACTCAAAAACCGGTCTTATTAGTAGTAAATAAAGCCGATTCCCCCGGAAAAGATATTCAGTCCAGTGAATTTTATAGTCTTGGATTTAATAATATGGTTGTAGCGTCTGGAGAACACAAAAGAAATATTGACGAAATTAGCAGTAAAATAAAGACTATTATACCGGGTTCTTCTAAAGAAAAATCGCAAAATGATTTTTTGAAATTATGCATAACCGGGCGTCCCAATGTAGGTAAGTCTACATTGCTGAACCAACTTATGGGACAAAATAGAGTAATTGTTGACAGCAATCCGGGGACCACCCGTAATCCTGCAAAAGGATACCTAAAGACTCCTAATTATGAATGGGAAATTACTGATCTGGCAGGTTTGTGGAGAAAAAAAAGAGGAAAACCGATAGAAGATATAGTAAGTATGATAACAGCTAGAAGAGAAATAAAGCGTGCAGATGCCTGTATTTTGATGCTGGATCTTACTAAAGAGCTTTCGCTGCAGGACAAGAGAATTGCCGGTTGGATAGTAGAAGGGGGGAACGCAGTTGTCTTGGCGGGGAATAAAAGTGATAGAATAATATATGAAGAAGGACTCGAAGAGGCTTTTGAGAGAAGCTTAATCGATCAGATGCCCTTTATTGATTTTGCTCCCTTTATAATGATATCCGCTAAAGAAGGGCGTGGTATAATAACTATTTTTGAGAAATTGGAAAAAATTATGGTCAATTATAAAAAAGAAATTTCTCAAGAAAATTTAGATACCCTAATAAGACGGTGTGTAAATAAAAGACCCCCGCCGGAAGCTGCAAATATGCGCCCGGAAATTAAAGGCCTGTATCAGGTTGACAAAAACCCACCGCTGTTTAAAATTATAGTCCGGCATCACAGGATTGATAAGATACCGGATCATTGGATAAATTATATAAAGAATTCTATTCGCAGTGAGTTTGATTTTTACGGTGTTCCGGTCCGGGTGGTAATAGGCAGAAATGTAAGGTAATACTTTTAGGAAGGGAATTAATAAAAGGTAAATGAATAGTTATTTTGTTGTAAGTGAAAATATATTGCAGGTAATTTTATTTATTTTGGGAAGTTTTATAGTCGGAGCTATACCGTTTGCTTTTATTATTACGAAAATTTTTTCCGGGAAAGATATACGGACTGTAGGCAGCGGCAATCCCGGTGCCACAAATGTAGTAAGAGCCTTAAATATTAAATTCGGATTAGTTGTTTTAATACTGGATATGTTAAAAGGTGCAGTGCCTGTTTATCTGGGAATTAAACTGGGTTTCCCTGCATATTTAGTAAATATAGTGGCTGTAGCTGTTGTTTTAGGTCATGATTTTACGCCTTTTTTAAATTTTAAAGGGGGGAAGGGAGTAGCGGCCAGCCTGGGAATATTTTTGGTTATAGATTATGTGCCAACTCTTATTGTAGTATTTATTGCTTTTTTATTAACTTCTGTTTTTAAATTTGTATCATTCGGATCGGTGGTGGCTTCTGTTTCTTATCCTGTTTTACTTTATGTTTTGGGAAAGTCTGAATATTTGTGGTTGGCTATTATCTTAGGATTTTTAATAATATGGAGCCACAGAGAGAATTTAAGGAGATTATGGTATGGTGAAGAAAAAGAATCAGTATAAAATAGCTGTGCTCGGTGCGGGGAGCTGGGGTATTACGCTTGCCAATGTATTAAACGATAATAAACACAGAGTAGATCTTTGGGAATTTGACAGTGTACAAGCTAAAAATTTAAAAAAGAAAAGACAGTTTATATCTTTAGGGGATTTTTCTATTCCCCAAAGAGTTAATATTACCAATAATTTAATCAAAGCGGTTGAAAATAAAGATTTTATTGTAGTTTCGGTGCCTTCGGGGGCTGTAAACGAGGTTGCCATTCAATTAGGTAAAGTGAAAGATAAACTCCCTCATAAAATTATAAGTACGGTAAAGGGCTTTGACCCTGATTCACTCCAGCGTCCCTCACAAATTTTAAGAAAGTACCTGGGTAAAAAATTTCATATTACAGTTCTTTCAGGGCCCAGTCATGCTGAAGAAGTGGTTAATAAAACTCCCACAACTGTAGTGGCTGGCTCAGTTGATAAAACTTCAAGAAAAAAAGTACAGAAATTGTTTTCCAATATATATTTTAGAGTGTATACTTCCGAAGATATAAAAGGAGTGGAACTGGGAGGGGCCCTAAAAAACGTTATTGCTATTGGCTCGGGAATCACAAAAGGATTGGAAATGGGAGATAATACCCGCGCGGCATTAATTACTAGGGGGAATGCGGAAATTACCAGGCTGGGTACTGTATTAGGGGCGCGGAAACATACTTTCAACGGATTGTCCGGAATAGGCGATTTAATTGTCACCTGTTTTTCAGAACATTCCCGAAACTTTAGATTTGGTTATTTTATCGGAGAAGGTGTTAGCGTAAAAGAAGCCTTGAATAAAGTTAATACTACAGTTGAAGGTTTTAAAACAGCGAAAAGTTGTTTCAAACTTTCAAAAAAGTATAATATTAAAATGCCGGTAAGTAAAAATATTTACCAAATTCTGTATAAAGAAAAATCAGCGCAGAAAGCCTGGCGTGATCTTATGAGTAGACCATTGAAAAAAGAACATCAAAATATTTAGTGTAGATACACCCTGAATAAAGCGGGAGGTATATGTATGAATAAAACAGATATAGTAAATAAAGTTTCTCAGGTAACATGTGCGGATATAGAAGCTAAAGAATCAGTTGAAAAGTTTTTGGACACAATAAAATCAGCATTACAGAGGGAGGAACGGGTAACAATATCTAATTTTGGTTCTTTTTATGTTGAATTTCGCAAAGCCAGAAAGGGAATAAATCCCCAAACCGGCGAAAAAATAGATATACCTCCAAAAAAAGTAGTAAAATTTAAGCCTTCCCCAAAATTGGATGAAAAAGTTTAGCTAAATTTATAAATGAGAAAGAAGTACTTAACCATAGGAGAAGTTTCAAATATAACTCAGGTTCCCAAGCATACATTAAGATATTGGGAGTCGGAATTTAAACTTTTAAGACCAATAAGACGTGAGAGCGGCCAGCGCCGTTATACTCAGGATGATATACACACTGTAAAGAAAATTAAAAAATTACTTAATAAGGATAAATACAGTATAGCCGGTGCTAAAAAGCAACTTGTAAGAGAGAAAAAAATGGCTGGTCAGCAGATTGAAATGCCTTTGGAAATGGCCGGTCCTGCAATAGAAGAATTAAAAAAAATAAAAAAAGATCTTTTAAAAATAAAAAAGATATTAAAAGAGAATTAATTAGCGGGCGTAATTCAGTGGTAGAATGTCAGCTTCCCATGCTGGACGTCGGGGGTTCGAGTCCCCTCGCCCGCTCCATTTATTGTGTATTAATATATAGGGGTAGGAGAAACTATGCGAACGCTCACTAATGAGAGGAGGAAGAAAAAACATTTATAAGGTAATATTCAAAAAGGTTAGTTTATAAAAATAAATTTTAAATTGGGAATTATATGAATATAAATTTTTAATATTAATTGAAGTTGTTATTTTAAAATGTTACTTATTTTTTCTTTGAGACTTTCCCAATCAACCGGTTTAACAAGGTAATCATTGGCTCCAAATTTGTAACCCCTGTCTATATCTTCTTCATTACTTCTTCCCGTAAACAGTAAAACCGGAATTTCTTTTGTGTCGGGATTGTCTTTGAGAGTTTGGCATACTTCAAAACCATTCATAGTAGGCAAGCCTACATCCAGCAATATAATATCTGGTTTTTCTTTTTTAGTTTTAGCGATGGCCTCTTTACCGTTTGCTGCTTCAATTACATTCATATCCCAACTCTCCAATATGAGTTTACCGGTTTGCCGGATACTGTCGTTATCATCTACAAATAGTACGTCTTTATCTGAAAGTAAATTCATTTATAACCTCCTAATAAAATATAACAGACTTTTACATAAAATGTCAACTTATTGTAAAGTAA
This sequence comes from Elusimicrobiota bacterium, assembly GCA_051745145.1. Lineage (GTDB taxonomy): Bacteria > CG03 > SLGR01 > SLGR01 > JAGXOG01 > CAYZAK01. Next base: position 39,902 of record JBNJDT010000006.1, on the reverse strand, counting down.
AAAAATAAGAAATATTTAAGTCTATAAATAAAGTAAATCCGAAAGATGTTTTAAATATTTTAAAATATAAGATCAAGCATTTTTTATATTAAATTTAAAACATAAAAATTTGAAAATTTTAAAGTAATTTATTATAAAAAGAGTCTAAGTAGTGGCGGAGTAGCTCAGGTGGTTAGAGCAGCGGAATCATAATCCGCGTGTCGGGGGTTCGAGTCCCTCCTCCGCTACCAAATTTTTTATAAATTAGTTTTAGTTTTTGTGAGGTAATTTTAGTTTTTGTGAGGTAATTTTAGTTTTTGTGAGTTAGTTTTAGTTTTTGTGAATTAGCTTTTGTTTTTATAAAATTAAAAGCGATAAAGTATATAAATATAAATGATAAGAAATAAATATATTGTATTTTTTTTATTAATTTTGGGGATATTATCTTCCGGTTGTAAACAGACAGATCTTTCAGAATATAATAACCCTGAAGGGGTATATGAGACTTACCGCCGCGCGGCCCAGACGTTAAGGGTAGTGGCAGATCACCGTTTTTACCGGAGGGCGATACGCTGCTTTAAAAAAGAAGATTGGGAATGGTTTGAGGAGAACTATGATACCATCGATATTGAAAAAGAGGAAGAAGTATACCAGAATCTATACCGCAGTAAAAAACTGGCATATGTTATGGGAAAAAGTGTGGTACCTGCCGGGCCCCCGGTGGATGAAGAAAACTATTCTGTAGAAAAAATCAACAGCGGAAAAGCTCAAATAAAAGTTGACAATTATCCTGAAAAAATAACTCTGGTAAAAGAGGGAGACAAGTGGGTATTTGAAGATCTTTTTGGTATAAAAACTTCCCCGGGTAATTAATTCCCACCGTTTTCTAATCCGTGAATAAAATTATTGAAAGAGTATATAAGAGTATAAATTTTGAATTACCTCTTTTGCTGGCTGTTTCCGGCGGTAAAGATTCAGTAGTTTTATTAGATGCAGTAAATAAATTTGCAGACAAATTTTCCACAAAATCCCGGATAGTTCATTTTAACCATAATTTACGAAAGGAAAGCGGAAAAGACGCCGAGTTTGTAGAGAAATTATCCGATAAGACAAATTTCCCGATAAAAATAATAGATCTTGATGTTGAAGGTTTTAGCAAAGATAATAATTTATCCATTGAAGAAGCCGCCCGTATTTTAAGGTATAGAAAATTGAGGCTCATAGGGGAGGATATTTCTAGAAAAGGGATAATATTTACCGCTCATACAGCCAGTGACCAGGCGGAAACAGTACTCTTTAGAATTGTAAAAGGTACCGGAAAAGGGGGAATCCAGGGAATAAGAAAAACATTTAATTTAACCTCCGGCTGGAAAGTTGTCCGACCATTACTGAGTATAACAACCCGGGAAATATATAATTATATTGAAAAAAAAGACTTAAAATACCGCGAAGACAAGAGTAACAGGGATACTTCAATACCCAGAAATTATATCCGACACAAAGTGATTCCCATGCTTAAAAATATTAATCCGTCTTTTGAAAAAAACATTTATAAAGAGGCCCGAATTTTTAATCAGGAAGAAAAGGTGCTTGAAAGGATAGTTAACCGTAAAATAAAAAAAGTCAATTATATTGAGGAAGAAGAGAAGAAAATAATTGAATTGGAAACTGTATTAAGTTATAATAAATGGTTAATCAGAAGAATATTAAAGAGGTTGAGTCCGGTTTCGCTTAAAGCAGAAAATTTATTCTCTTTAGTTAGATTAATATCTAAAAAAGGGGCATTAAAATATATCGATATTGGAGAAGGCTGGATAGCCCGGAAAGAATATGACAGATTAATTTTTGAAAAAGGGATTAACCGGGGGCAGAATTTTAATTATAGTTTAAAGGTTGGGGAAGAAACCTATATCCCCGAAGTGAAAAAAACTGTTAGAGTTACTGAATTTTCTAAAGATAAAGATGATGTAAATTTAATATCGGCCGGCAGCCGGGAATATTTTGATGCAGATAAAGTTTCCGGAAATTATTTTACTGTCCGGTCCAGGAAAAAAGGGGATAAATTCAGCCCGTGGGGCATGAACGGGACAAAAAAAGTAAAAGATTTTTGTATAGATGAAAAATTAACGGCAGAAGAAAGAAACAGGTTATTAATTGTGGAGAACAGCGGGCAAATAATTTGGGTTTCGTCTTACCGGCGTTCAAATTATGCTCCTGTTACAGAAAAAACGGAAAGAATAATAAAAATTAAGGTAGAAGATGAAAGATAATGTAAATAAAGATATTCGGGAAGTACTAATAGACGAAAAGGTAATTGATGACAAAGTCAGGGAGCTGGCCGAAGAAATTAACAGGGATTTTGCCGGAAAAAATCCTGTTTTAATATCCATATTAAAAGGGAGTGTAGTATTTTTATCCGACCTTTTAAAGTATGTAACTATAGAAAGTTCCATAGATTTTATAGCTGTATCTTCTTACGAAGGGGATACGGAATCTTCGGGGGTAGTAAAATTGGTAATGGATTTACGGGAAAGCATAGAAGACAGGCATGTTATTATTGTAGAGGATATTATTGATACGGGTTTAACCATGGCTTACTTGAGAGATAATTTTTTAACCAGAAAGCCGGCCAGTTTTAATATATGTTCTCTTCTTTATAAACCGGAGAATAATGAAGTTAATATAGATATAGATTACATGGGTTTTGAAATTCCGGATAAGTTTGTAGTAGGATACGGGCTGGATTACAGGGAAAAGTATAGAAATTTACCTTATTTAGGAACTTTAAAACCTGAAATTTACAGGAAGGATTTATGAGTAAAAATAAAAAGAAACAAGAATTTTTTAAAGGGTTTTCGTTCTGGATAGTTTTAATACTGGGAGCTATTTTATTAACCGGATACCTGGGCAATCAAAAAGAAGTAGAAGAGATAGCTTACAGTGAGTTTAGAGACAAACTGGATGCGGGCAGGCTGCAGCAGGTTGAAATTTCTGAAGAGGAAATTACCGGTACTTTTTTATCTTCTACTACCGGAGAAGAAGTACAGTTTAAAACAACTGTAGTAGAGGATACCGAACTTGTAAAAGATCTGCGGGAAGCGGGAGTGGAATTTAAAGGAGACATATCCAGCGGCTGGCTGCAGATGGCCCTGTTTAATTTCGGGCCCATTCTTCTATTGATAGTTATCTGGATTGTAATAATGAATCAGATGCGTTCCGGCGGCAAAAACGCTTTGAAATTCGGAAAATCCAAGGCCAAAATGCATGTAAAAAAGAAAGAAAAAAATATAACGTTTGACAACGTTGCCGGCCTGGAAGAGATTAAAGAAGAACTGCAGGAGATAGTCGAGTATTTAAGAAATCCTAAAAAATTTACCCGTCTGGGAGCCGATATACCTAAAGGAGTTTTACTCTATGGAGCGCCGGGCACCGGTAAAACTCTTCTTACAAAAGCTATAGCCGGCGAGGCGGATGTACCGTTCTTTTCAGCTTCCGGAAGTGAATTTGTAGAGATGTTTGTGGGAGTCGGGGCATCCCGGATAAGAGACCTTTTTGAAAGAGGGCGCAAAAATTCCCCCTGTATAATATTTATTGATGAACTGGATGCTGTAGGCAGATCCCGTTTTTCCGGACTGGGCGGCGGACATGATGAAAGGGAACAGACCCTTAACCAGATATTAAAAGAACTGGACGGGTTTGATTCAAGAGAAGGAGTTATACTCATAGGAGCTACAAATCGTCCGGATGTTTTAGATTCCGCTCTCTTGAGAAAAGGCAGGTTTGACCGGCATATAGGAGTACCCCGCCCCAATATAAATGAACGCAAGGAAATATTTCAGCTCCATGCAAAAGATGTGAAAATGGATGATGATATTGATTATGATGTCCTTTCAAGAAGAACTCCGGGGTTTGTGGGCAGTGATATAGCAAATATAATAAATGAAGGTGCCCTGCTGGCCGGGAGAGAAGAAGCCGATAAGGTCACGATGCACCATATTGAAGAAGCTATAGACAGAGTTATTGCCGGTCCTCAGAAAAAATCCAGAGTAATCTCTGATGAAGAAAAAGAAAAAATAGCCTATCACGAAGCCGGTCACGCTTTAGTAGCTTTACATCTGGAAAATGCGGATCCGGTCCATAAAGTTTCCATACTTTCTAGAGGCCCGGCTTTAGGGTATACCCTGCAACTTCCCCTGGAAGATAAGCATCTTACCTCCGAAGTCGAGATAACTGATAAGATGACTGTAATGCTGGGAGGGAGGATTGCAGAGCAGTTAATATTCAATGAAAAGACAACAGGGGCCCAGAATGATCTCCGGCAGGTTACCGAAATGGCCTATAAATTAGTCACCGAATACGGTATGAGTGATGAATTGGGGCCTTTGACATACGATAAAGACAAGGAGAAAGTCTTTTTGGGTAAGGATTTGGCCCAGGGCAGAGAATATTCCGAGGAGACAGCCCAGCTAATTGACAAAGGGGTAAAAAATATAATTGATAAATGTCTTAAAAAGGCGCGGAAAATTTTAACCGATAATCAGGACAGTTTGCGTAAGTTGGCCGAAGAACTGATAGAGAAAGAGATAATTGAATCCGATGAACTTAAAAGAATAGTGGGTTTGGCCCCTGACAATAACAAGGAAGAAAAAGAAGAAAAATCCGATAGAGAAAAGTCAGATAAAAATAAAAAATCTAAAGATAAAAAGAACAGTACTGATAAGAGTGAAAAGGCAGAGAAAGGTAAAAATAAGGAGAAAAAAAAGGAAGCACAGGTAAAAGATAATTCCAATGAACAAGAAAAAGATAAAGAAAGCAGTTAGAAATTTCCTGGAAGGTATCGGCGAAGATCCGTCCAGACCCGGCTTAAAGGAAACCCCGGATAGGGTGGCCAGAATGTGTACTGAAATATTCAGTGCGTATGATGAGTCTCCTAAGGCCCCGCCGGTCTATTTTAAAGAAGAGGGATATTCGGAAATAATTTTAGTTAAAGATATATCTTTTCATTCTGTTTGTGAACACCATCTTCTTCCTTTTGTAGGTAAAGCACATGTGGCTTATATTCCAAAAGATGGCAATGTAACCGGGTTATCAAAAATTGCCCGATTGGTTGAAGCAGTCTCTAAAAAACTTCAGCTGCAGGAGAGACTTACTGAAACTATAGCAGAATCGATGATGGAAAATATAAAGCCCAGGGGAGCGATGGTTATAATTGAAGCCCAGCATCTTTGCATGGTTATGAGAGGAATAAAAAAAGCCGGTTCTAAAGTTGTAACTTCAGCTATGAAGGGAATATTTTTAAAAGACGCCCGGACCAGAAGCGAAGCTTTGTCTTTAATTAACGAAAATAAATAAGATGAAAATAGAAGATTTATTTTATAAGTCGCCTTCTATAATGGGGGTATTAAACATTACTCCGGATTCATTTTACGACGGGGGTAAATATAACGATCCGGAAAAAGCATTCCAGAGGGCTTTGAAATTAAATGAAGATGGGGCGGATATCATAGATATAGGCGGGGAATCAACCCGTCCCGGGTCGAAAAGTATTTCAGCGGGAGAAGAGATGAGCAGAGTATTACCTGTAATAGAAAAATTAAAAGACTCTTTTCCGGATATAAAAATTTCCTGTGATACTACCAGCCCAAAAGTTGCCCGGGAGGTTTTAGAGAGGGGAGTGGATATGATAAATAATGTAGCCGGCTTTAGAAATCCAAAAATGCGAAAAACAGTTGCAGAATATAATCCCGCCATATGTATTATGCATATGCAGGGTAATCCAGAGAATATGCAGGATAGCCCACAGTATAAAGATCTGTTAACTGATATCCGTAACTTTCTTCATAAAAATGCCGATAAATGTTTGGAAGAAGGCGTAGATAAAGATAATATTTTGATAGATCCCGGAATAGGTTTTGGCAAAACTTTAAAACACAACCTTAAAATAATAGCTAATATTGACAAACTGAGCGATGAGTATCCGGTCTTACTGGGAGCGTCCCGGAAATCTTTTTTAAAGGATCTTTTGGATTTACCCCCGAATCAGAGATTGAGCGGTTCTCTGGCAGTATCCTGCTGGTCTGCTTTTTTGGATATATCGGTTCTCAGGGTACACGATGTAAAAGAGACTAAACAGGCGCTGGAAGTGGTTAAAGCTTTAAATAGGGAAAGAATATGACAGAAATTTTACCAATTTTACAAAATTTTTGGGTGAATTATTTAAGACACATTTTAGATATATTTATTAGTGCTTTTGTTATATATAAGTTATTTACCCTTATCCGCGGAACAAGGTCTGTACAGGTACTGCGGGGGATAGTATTTCTTCTGGTGGCTACTTTATTTGCCGACGTTTTAAATTTAGTTCTTATAGGATGGATGGTCAGGTGGTTCTGGGTTGCCGGAGCTGTAGCCCTGGTAATAGTTTTTCAACCAGAGATAAGAAGTTTTCTGGCTCATCTTGGATCCGGGCGTCTAACCCGCATTATAATGCGGGGAAAAGTGGAGTTTATAGAAGAATTAGTTAAGAGCGTCAAAAATATTTCCCGCCGGGGAAATGGAGCCTTAATAGTATTAGAACAGGAGACGGGTTTAAGAAATTATATAGAGACCGGCATAACGGTAAATGCGGAAATATCTTCGGAATTGTTAGAGACAATTTTTACCCCGCCCTCGCCGCTGCATGACGGGGCAGTTATACTGTCCGGAGACCGGGTTGTTGCGGCAGGTTGTATTCTACCGCTTACTCACAATAACCGGATGTCTAAAGTTATGGGTACCCGACACCGGGCAGGTGTGGGTTTAACAGAGGTTTCCGATGCCATAGTTATAATAGTTTCCCAGGAATCCGGAAAATATTCCATGGCCCGAGAAGGTAATTTAAAAAAAGATTTGGAAATTGAAGAAATTAAGGATACTTTATTGGAGTATTACAGGGAGAAAGTAGTCGATGAACCGGTACAGGTGGATTAATATCCGATGAAAAAAAATTTTAAGTTAAAAATTCTTGCTCTGGTAATTGCTGTAGTGCTCTGGATGTATGTGATGTATATTGTCCAATGACTAAACTGGGAGTAAATATAGACCATGTAGCTACTTTGCGGCAAGCCAGAAAGGAAGGCATACCCAACCTCTTAAAAGCTGCCGTAGAAGTAAAAAAAGGGGGAGCGGATAATTTAACGGTACATCTTAGAGAAGACCGGCGCCATATTCAGGACGATGATGTCTATCTTCTCAAAAGAGAAAATATTTTACCCATTAATCTGGAGATGGCTGACACTCCCCGGATAGTCCAGATCGCTCTTGAGGTTAAACCGGAAAGCGTCTGCCTGGTACCCGAAAAGAGGGAAGAACTTACCACTGAAGGGGGCCTGGATGTAAAAAACAACCTGGACAGTTTAAAGAGCACAGTAGATAGTTTAAAGAAGTCCGGAATTGAAGTATCTATGTTTATTGATCCGGATAGCCAGCAGATTGAGGCTTCCCGGGAAGCAGGGGCAGATAGCGTGGAATTACATACCGGAAGTTATGCCAACGCAGTAAAAAAAGATAGAGATATCTTGTTTAATGAAATAAAAAAGGGTGCCGGATTAGCTTATGAAAAGAATTTAAAAGTTAATGCCGGGCACGGCTTGAATTACAAAAATGTCAAACCGGTTGCCGGGATAGATATTATAAGTGATTTAAATATTGGCTATTCGATTGTCTGTCGATCCGTATTTACAGGTCTAAAGAAGGCAGTTAGGGAAATGAAAAACTTAATTAAATGAAAAAGGGCTTTGTAGTTCTTGTGATTTTTGCCGGTGTTTACTGGGGATATCATTATACGTATTTAGCGAAAAATGATGAAGCTGATTCTTCTCAAAAACCGGCTGCCAAAGAGACCGAAAATAATATTCCCGAAATCACCCGCCGGGCCAATATAAATATGCTGGAGACGTCAATAGAAATTTTTAAAAATAAGGAGAACAGGCTGCCAAATAGTCTTAAGGAACTGGTTGAAAAAGATTATCTGGATAAAATCCCCGATTACGGAAATACAAAGTGGGAATATGATCCCCAGACCGGTAAGGTTAAATGACATTTTTAAGAACGGGTACCGATATAGTAAGGGTCCAAAGAATTACTGATATTTTAAAGAACCGGAAAAATTTTAAAGAGAAGATATTAACTGATAGGGAATTAGAGTACTGTAACTCATTTAAGAATAGTGATATACACGTGGCCGGTAGATTTGCAGCCAAGGAAGCGGTATACAAGGCTCTTAACAGCAAAACCGAAAAATTTTTTTGGAAAGATATCGAAATTCTAAACGACAGTACCGGCAGGCCAAAAATATCCCGGGAGAGTAATATAATGGAATTAATAAAAAGAAAAAATTTAAATTACAGTGTCAGTATTTCCCATGAAGCCAAATACGCTGTTGCTTTTGCAGTGTTTAAGGAGAAAGTATGAAAATAATTACCGCCCGGGAAATGAGCCGGTTAGATAAAGATTCACCGGTTAAAGCAGAAATTTTAATGGAACGTGCAGGACGGGGGATGGCAAATTTTATTGAAGAAAAATTTCCTGAATTGCCGGTATGTTTTGTATGCGGCAGCGGGAATAACGGAGGGGACGGCCTGGTTGCGGCAAGATATCTGGATAATCGCAATGTGGAAGTCGAGATATTTGCCAAAAGCAATTTAAAAGGACTGGCAAAAAAACAGGCCGAAAAATTAAGGGTACCGGTAAAAAGACTGGATAAGGAAAATTTAAGTTATAGTTTAGACCGAAAGAAGATTGTAGTCGACTGCCTGCTGGGAACCGGTTTTTCTCCGCCTCTAAGAGATCCTCTAAAAAATATTCTTGAAATAATAAATAAAAAAAGTAAAATAATCTTAGCCTGTGATATACCCACAGGGGTTGACGGTAATACCGGAGAAGCTGATAATTGCGGGGTCCGGGCCGATTGTACAGTTACATTCGGCTATCCAAAACTGGGACACTATAAATTCCCGGGCAGTGAATATACCGGCAGTCTGGAAAATATAGATATCGGGCTTGGAATTTATCCGGATAATTATCTGGAAAATATTGAATTTATAACCCGCAGGGAATGTGACGGTTATTTTTCTAAAAGGAACCGGAAAACCCATAAAAAAGATTACGGACATGTTTTAATTATCGGGGGATCACCGGGCATGGACGGAGCTGTGCTGATGGCGGCAAAGGGGGCACTTAATACCGGCGCGGGGCTGGTAACCGCGGGAATTCCAGAGAGCTTAGCAGCTTCGGTTTCCAATAATATACTCAGTGCCATGTCGTTGAGTTTGGCGGAAGATAAGGCCGGTTTTTTGAGTTTAGAAAATTTTGAGAGAATAAAGAAATTTATAGACCAAAGAGGTGTTGATGCGTTAGTTCTGGGGCCGGGTATGGGAACTGAAAAAAGTACCCGAAATTTAGTTTATAAATTATTGCAGAAAATTAAAAAACCTGTGGTTATAGATGCAGACGGCTTAAATAATTTAGCCGGCAATAAAAAAATATTAAAGAAAAGAACGAATCCGACGGTTATAACCCCTCATCCCGGGGAGATGGCCAGGTTACTTGATACAAATACAGAAAAGTTACTTGAAAACAGAATAGAGTCGGCGAAAAATTTTTCCAGGGAATATAAGTGTACAACCGTATTAAAAGGATACAGAACTGTTGTAACCGACGGCAATATGGCTTTTGTAAATTCCACCGGTAATCCGGGGATGGCCACCGGGGGTACCGGAGATATTCTGTCCGGGATAACGGGGTCGCTTATAGGACAGGGTTTTAAATTAATGGAAAGTTGCAAAATGGGGGTTTGGATACACGGCCGGGCCGGAGATATAAGTGCCTGGCATTACGGTGAAAAATTTACTTCACCGGCAAGTTTGTTAAATAGTTTAGGAAATATATATTAAGTGAGCAGTTTGTTTGAACAGAGCTTAGTAAAATCAGCTCTTTAAGGAGGAAAAATTATGTTGAGTGTTTTATTTGGTTTAGCTGGCGTTGTAATAGGAGTTTTGTGGCTGGTGCCGGGGGTATTGGGTTCTGCCTGGGGACCGTTTTTAACAGTTCTTCAGGGTTCGGTGCCTCCTTTTTTAATTTTAGTGGGACTTGTAGCTATTGCCGCAGGGATATCCAGTATGAAAGATAAAAAAGCCGCCCAGCTTGAAGAAGAGAAACTGGAAGAGGAAGACTTCGAAGAAGAAGAAGATAAAGAATAAATATATACTGACAAAAGTTAATAACTTATAGTTAAAAATAAAATTATTGTCGAGAAATAGACAGTTATTAACCTGTTAAGAACCTGTGGAAAACTCTTTTAGCTGTGGAAAGAATTTGTAGAGTAACCGCCGGGGCAGGTGCTACATTTGAGCTGGGAAAAAGGTTGGCCGGGAAACTTGCAGGCTCTGAAAATTTGATGTTATGCGGCGAACTCGGGGCGGGTAAGACTACCTTTATCCAGGGGATGGGAAAGGAGCTGGGCGTAAAAGAGAAAATAATCAGCCCCACATACCAACTTATAAAGACTTACGGTAGGAAAGAGCCAGTTTTAACCCATGTGGATCTTTACAGGTTAAGTAAAACTGAAGAAGTTTATGGATTAGACTGGCCTGAAATTTTAAACCCGGAGACGGTTACGGTGATCGAATGGGCAGACCGGGTTGAGCAGCTGTGGCCCGAGGGGGCTATCGTAGTAAGAATAAAAGTAAAATCTAAAACCGAAAGAAAGATAAAGATATTTGAAAAAGGATAAAAATTTTCTTGTAATAGATACCTCCACTGATAATTTTTTAGCAGTAGCGGGAAGGAATAAAAAAGTGCTGGCGAAAGAAGTTGTGCCGGGGCGGAAACATTCCGAAAAACTGTTGCCTACTGTTAAATATGTTTTGGAGGAAAGTAATCTTAATTTTGAGAACCTGGATATTCTGGGGGCCGGAAAAGGTCCTGGTTCATTTACCGGAATTAGAGTGGGCCTGAGCTGTATTATGACTCTGGGACAGTATCTTGATATTCCGGTATACGGATTTTCTCTATTAGATATTATGGGTATGAAAGTCAGTAATCCGGTTTTAAAGGCATACAGGGATAAATACTTTACGGCCCGGTATGACGATGCCGGTACAAGAATATCAGAATACAGCATTATCAGCGGAACTGAACATCCCGATATTGACGGGGGTAAAGTTGACGTTAATGCCGGGGAAGTTTTAAAAGAGGTTGTAAAAATTGATCAAAATAGTAACAGCTTTAAAAGCTGGAAAACAGTTCAACCGGTTTATATAATGGAAACAGTGTATAAACCCCGGTAAGAAGAGTAAAGGAATAGAAAAATAAGAAAGTTGAGAAAATGGAATGGAGATAAACTAAATTATGAGTAGTAATAAATTAAAATTTGCGTTGCCCAAAGGAAGTTTACAGGAATCTACAATAGAAATATTTAGGAAAGGAGGGATAAATATATATCTTTCCGATAAAAGATCTTATTATCCGTCTTCGGATGATGACGATCTGGAACTGATGTTAATCCGTCCCCAGGAGATGGGCCGGTACATAGAAAAAGGAGTATTTGACGGGGGGCTTTGCGGATGGGACTGGTTGAAAGAAAATAATGCTCAGGTCGAAGAAGTCTGTGAACTTATTTACGCCAAAAGCGGTTTTAGACCGGTAAGGTGGGTTCTGGCGGTTCCTGAAGATTCAGATATAAACTCAGTGGAAGATCTGGAAGGCAAAAGGGTAGCCACTGAACTGAAAAACTATGTGACCCGGTATTTAGACCAAAAAGATATAACCTGTGAAGTAGAATTCAGCTGGGGAGCTACGGAAGTTAAACCGGGAGTTCTCTGCGACGGGATAGTGGAGCTTACCGAGACCGGGAGTTCTCTCAGAGCTAATAATCTCAAAGTTGTAGAAGAGATACTTACTTCCACAACCCGCCTGGTAGCTAACAAGGAAGCCTATAAAGATCCCTGGAAGAAAAAGAAACTTGAAAACCTGGCGACGCTGTTGCTTTCCGCGGTGAGAGCTGAAAGCATGGTCGGGCTTAAAATGAATATTGAAAAAGAAAAAATTGAGGCAATCATAGATATTTTACCTTCCCTGAAAAAGCCCACCGTTTCCGAACTGACCGTTGACGGCTGGGTTGCCCTGGAAGTGGTTATAAAAGAAAGTAAAGTGAAAGAGATACTCCCCAGATTAAAACGGGCCGGGGCCCAGGGAATTATAGAATACCCGTTAAATAAAATTGTCAACTAAAATACGAGTCAGGTTTGCCCCTTCCCCCACGGGATACCTGCATATAGGGGGGGTGCGCACGGCTCTTTACAATTATCTTTACGCCAGGCATTGCGGGGGTAAATTTATATTGAGAATTGAAGATACCGATACAGACCGGTCCCGGGATAACTACACCCGGGCTATTTTATCGGGAATGGAGTGGCTGGGCATGGAACCGGACGAAGGGCCTTACTATCAGAGCCGGCGGGAGAAAATATATTACAATTTTCTGGAAAAATTAATTGAAAAAGATGCGGTATATAAATGTTACTGTACTTCCAAAGAGTTAGAAGAGGAAAAACAGTCTCAGAATGGTCCCGGGGGTTATTCGGGTAAATGCAGGAATCTTTCTAAAGAAGATGAAGAAAAATATAAGAAAGAAGACCGGGATTTTGTCTACCGGTTAAAGACCCCCGAAAACCGGAATATAGTTTTTAAAGATCTGGTGAAAGGGGAAATCCAGATAGATTCCGGGACTTTATCGGATTTTATTATTCTTAAATCCGATGGCATGCCCACCTATAATTTTGCCTGTGTGGCAGATGACGCCGATTTAAATATTTCCCATGTTATACGGGGAGATGATCATATTTCAAATACTCCCAAACAGATTTTGATTTATGAAGCTCTGGGTATTGATTTGCCAAAATTTGCCCATCTCCCCCAGGTACACGGCGAAGACGGTAAAAAACTTTCCAAACGTACCGGGGCGGTCTCTTTAGAGGAATACAGAAAGGAAGGATATCTGCCCGGTGCCCTTAAAAATTATCTTGCTCTTTTGGGCTGGTCAACCAGTGATTCCCAGCAGTTATTTACCGAAGAAGAACTTATCCGAAAATTTGATATAAAACGGTGTAATTCCTCTTCGGGTATTTTTGACCGGGAAAAACTTGACTGGATAAATGGGAAACATATAAGAAATCTTAACGTTGAGCAGTTATATGAAAAAGCTATCCCCTGGTTAGAGAAGGCGGATATTAATCCGGAAGAACAAAAAGAGAAGGTGTTAAGAGCTTTAAAAGCAGAAAAAAAGAAGATAGAAGTATTAAGTGATATTCCGGGCAGGATCAATTTTCTCATAAAAGATAATTTTGATTACAGAGAGGACGCTGTTGAGAAGAGATTGAAAAAAGAAGGAGTCCGGGAAATACTTGAAGATATGCTCAAAATTTTTAAAAATGTAAGCCGGTTTGAAAAGAAAGAATTGGAAAATAAATTAAGAGATTATTGTAAAAAGAAAGATATAGGGGCCGGTAAAATATTACATCCTGTAAGAGTAGCGGTCTCCGGGAGGATGGAAGGCCCCGGCGCTTTTGAAATGCTGGAGATTTTAGGACGTCAAAAAGTAATAGAGCGGATAGAGTATACAATTAACAATTTAGTTTAATAAAACCGGTTTTACGACTGGACGGCAAAAAATAAGAATAGGTATTAATTAGAACTTAAGAAATTATTATAGTAAGGAGGAAATTATGAACGAACAAAAAAATCCAGACGAGAAAATTGACGAAAAATTTTCCAATATGGTAATGTCATTTTCTCAGACAGCTCTTGTGGGGCTGGGGAAAATTTCTAATCCTCAGACCGGGGAAGTGGAAAAAAACCTGGATATGGCCAAAACCTACATTGATATGCTGCAGATGCTTTCGGAGAAAACCGAGGGAAATTTAACTAAAAAAGAGAAAGACATTCTGGGTACTACGGTCACTAATTTGCAGCTTACCTATGCCAATGAGATTGAAGACAGTAATAAAGAAACAGAAAAAAAAGAAGAAGACGGGCAAAAATCCGATGAAGAAAATTAAAGTAACTATAGAAAGCAAAAAAATATGACTCCTAAATATAAAAATTTTATATATGAAATAATTGAGCGGGACCGGAGCGAAGATAAATACAGCGGGCGAATAGCCACCCGTTTTCCGCCCGAGCCCAACGGCTATCTGCATATAGGACATGCAAAATCGATATGTCTTAACTTTACAATTGCCCGGGATTATGAGGGGACCTGTAATTTAAGATTTGACGATACCAATCCCGAAAAAGAGGAAGAAGAATTTATAAATTCCATAATTGAAGATGTAAAATGGCTGGGGTTTAAGTGGGATGAGTTGTGTTTTGCATCGGATTATTTTCAAGAAATGTATGAGTACGCTCTGAAGTTGATTGAAAAAGGGGATGCTTACGTGGATGATTTAAGCCCCGAGAAGATAAGAGAATACCGGGGAACTCTTACCCGGCCCGGAAAAAACAGCCCCCACCGAAAGAGAAGCGTTCAGGAAAATCTTGAGCTTTTTAAAGATATGAAAAACGGCAAATTCGCCGAAGGCCAGAAGGTCTTAAGAGCAAAAATAGATATGGGCTCGGGGAATTTGAATATGAGGGATCCTATTATGTACCGTATTGTGGACCAAAGCCATCCCCGGACAGAAGATGAGTGGAATATATACCCCACTTACGATTGGGCTCACGGTCTTGAAGATTCTATTGAAAAAATAACTCATTCCCTGTGTACCCTTGAATTTGAAGATCACAGGCCATTGTATAACTGGTTCCTTGAAAAACTGGAAATGTACCATCCCCGCCAGATTGAATTTGCCAGATTGAATTTAAGTTATACTGTGTTAAGTAAAAGAAAATTAAGCAAACTTGTAGATGAAAATTATGTAAATGGATGGGACGACCCCCGGATGCCCACTTTATCGGGTATGAGGAGAAGGGGATATCCTCCGGCGGCTATAAGAGATTTTTGTGATAAAATCGGTGTATCCAAAGCTAACTCCAGAGTCGATATAGCTTTACTGGAACACTGCGTGAGAGATAACTTAAATAAGACTGCGGACAGGGTTTTTGTTATACTGGATCCTGTGAAAGTAGTAATTACCGATTATCCGGAAGATAAATCGGAAAAATTTGAAGTGGAAAACAATCCCGAGGATAAGTCGGCGGGTAAAAGAGAAGTCACTTTTACTAAGGAATTGTATATAGAAAGAGAAGATTTTCAGGAAGATCCCGATGAAAAGTTTTTCCGGCTGTATCCGGATAAAGAAGTGCGTCTCAAGCATGCCTATTATATTACCTGCCGGGAAGTTGTAAAAGATGAAAAGACGGGAAAGATAAAGGAACTGCGGTGTACTCACGACCCCGATTCCAGGGGCGGGTGGAATCCGGACGGCCACAAAGTTAAGGGGACCCTGCACTGGGTAAGTGCTAAAGAGGCCGTAAATATAAAAATCAGAAATTACGACCGGTTGTTCGATGTTATTAATCCGGAAAAGACAGAAGACGGAGGGGAGTATACCGATAATTTAAATGAAAACTCCCTGACCGTGAACAATAGAGCTGTAGCCGAGGCCGCCGTCCAAAAGTTTAAACCCGGAAAAAGAGTACAGTTTTTTCGCCAGGGATATTACAGCGCGGATTTAAAAGATTACAGCAAAGATAATCCCGTGTTTAACCGTATAGTGCCTTTAAAAGATACCTGGGCTAAAATACAAAAAAATCAATAATTAGTACCGGTAAGGATACAGTATTTAGTTGCGCCGGTTACACTTCTGTTAAAACAGGCTAAAATAAATTAAGGTTGTATTTTATAAGAGAATAGATCCCGGTATAATTATTATTTTTAATATTACCGGCTGTGAAAAATAAGAGGAAAAAATAAAATTTGCCGGATTGATAAGGCGGTAGTAATTATATATAATTTTAAAAAAGGATAAAAATATGAGAAAAAAAGAAGAATTATTAAAAAACCGGCAACTTAAAGAAATTCTCCCCTATGCCCCTCCCTATCTGTTTATTGATAGGGTATATATTAAAGAAGTGGGGAAAAAGGGCCGGGGTATAAAAAAGTTAACTTACGATGACTATTTTTTTGAGGGACATTTCCCCGAACGACCGGTTATGCCGGGGGTGATTATAATAGAGAGCATAGCCCAGACAGCAATGGCGGTGATGAAACGGGATGATTTAAAATTAAAGAGCGTAAATAAAGTAAAATTCCGTCATACTATTCAGCCCGATGATATAATAGAGATACAGGTCAATCTTGAAGAGGAAAAAAAAGGTACTTTTAAATTCAGCGGTCAGGTATTAGTAGATGAAAAAGTAGCTGCATCCGGTGAAGTTACAATAGGCTAAAAATTTTTTACTTATTGAATAAACTTACTTTGTAAGTTAATATTATAATACCATGAATTTTAAACGAAAGTATAACCGGGGTATAACTTATATTGAAATTATGTTAGCGGTGGCAATAATCAGTATTATATCAACGGCTTTCGCTCAACTGTTTATCAAAAATAATATTGCTTTAAATGAAACTAACTTAAGAACCCTGGCCTCCAGCTGGGCGGCAGATAAAATGGAAGAGGTAAAGTCCTATTATTATACCGACCTGAGTACCGGCACCTGGAGCAGTGAAACCGAAGTTCTCGGAAAAAACAAAAAATTTACCCGGTCGGTGAAGGTAATAGAAATAGAAAACGGTTTAAAAGAGATAGAAGTTGAAGTTACCTGGGAAACTTCAGAAGGCTCCAGCAGCAGCAGGTTAGTAACGTATATGGCTGCCTATGAGTAAAAGATGAGAAATTTTAAAAACAATAAGGGTATGGCGCTGGTGGGTACGATACTCCTTATGATGGTGGTGGTAGTACTTGGCAGCGCTATGATGATGCTCACCTGGTTTGAAACTAAAAGCGGTACAGATCAGCGGCTATCCGAAAAAGCCCTGTATGTAGCCGACGCCGGTGTGGAAAGAGCGATTTATAGGTTGCGTGACAAAGATGACGGGGATTTTACCATAAACGTGGGGACGGCAACGGGTAGCCGGTCGGGCGTAGCTGAAGTCTTTGTAACTAAGTCCGGGAGTACATACACCATAAATTCAACCGGCTATGTTCCCTCTAAGTCCCGGTCCCGGGGGGAAAGGGCTATCAGGGCCCGGATTAAAGTATCGGCGGGCTTACCCCAGTATGCCACCCTGACAGAAGGACAATCCACTTTTAATTCGAATACTGTAGTCCGGGGAGTAATTTATTCCAGCGATAAGATTTTTGTAGAAACTGGAGTGGTATTTAAACCCGACAGTGAGGGGAATGTGGCCCTGTACGGGGCTTATGACGGGGGGCAGTACTCTATAGATCTGGGAAATAATTTTGATTTTGACCCGGATAATAACGCCACCGGCATCAGAGAAATACTGGCCAGAAATGAGATATGGAATTCCAATCAGATACCGGACGATGTACACTGGGAAGAAAATGACACTTCCGAAAAAACCGATCCAATCGATGACTATGAGATTGTAGATGCCGCCGCTTTAATTGCCGAAGGAGTTGAAAATTATGATTTTGGCGGGGATCTTACCGTTACCGATGGCCGGGCTAATTTTGAATCGGGAAACACATATGATTTGAACGGGGGAACCTATTATTATCCCAACGGTATTAATATAGATTCCAATGTAACATTAGAAGGGGACGGAAATTTTGTAGTAGGGCCGGATGATAATCCTTCTTACCACGGCATTAATGTTAGATCTAATGTAAGCGGTGACGGGCGGATTAACTGGGTAGTTGCCGGAGATAAAGACAATGAGGATGAGTGGAAGGACGGGATAGATATTAATATGGAGTCCAATGTGGATCCGGTGGGGATAATTCAGTGTCCGGGAGATGCCAACCTGGCTTCAAATGTGGAGATGACCGGAATGCTGGCCGTGGGAGGAGATCTGGAAGCCTCTTCCAATGTGGAAATTACTTATTCTGATGATATGTTCATGCCCCCTTTAAAAGACAGTGAATATTCTTCCGGGATAATAACGGTATTGAGCTGGTCTGAGAGATAAGACAAAATTTGACGGCTATGCAATAGGAAATGTTTTTCAGAAAAATCCTTTTTTTTATCCCGGTATTTATTTTAAATTTACAGCCCCTTTATTCAAACGGAAGTACCGGGGCGCCGATATTAAAATTCTGTCCCTCCCCCCGGGTAAATGCACTCGGAGAGAGCGGGGTCTCTTTTATGGGAGATTATACCGCAACGGGGTTAAATCCGGCGCAGCTTGGAACTTTAAAGAAAAATGCAGTTTCTGCTGTTTTCTACGAGGCTTTTTTGGATTCGGTGGTGGGATATGCGGGAGGAGCTTTAAATGTAGGGCCGGGCAGTATTGCTATTGACACACTGGGCTATGTTGGGGGAAAGATAACCATAGATGATACAGCCGGTCGCTACGAAGATTTGCACGAAGAGAGTTTTATAACCCAGGAGGATATGGTTTATTCAGCTGGCTACGGAGCAAAAATTTCTCCGAAAATGTACGGGGGGTTAAAAGTAAGATATTATACTTCAACTTTACTGGAAACTTATGAAACTGCTGCTTTATCGATTGACGGGGGATTTTTATGGGACACCCCATTTTTCAAAACGGGAAACAAAAATGTATACGGAAGAATATTTTCTCCGGGAATAAGAGCGGGTATGTCGGTATTAAATATGGGAAAGGGGGTAGGTTATACAAAAGAAGGGGCTACTGATCCTTTACCCACTTTAATAAAAGGGGGAGTGAGTTATCCTGCTATTTTTAATGAAGAGCATGCTTCTCTTATCAGTCTGGATTCAACTTATAATTTTGGAAGTGAAATAATAAGGATAAATACGGGATTCGAATATATATACCGAGATATGTTTTTTCTCCGGTCCGGATACCGGTTTAATTATGAGATAAAAAATTTTACCTGGGGAGCGGGAGTAAAGTACAGCCGTTTTAAATTTGATTATGGAATGGGCATTGCCCAGGCGATGAACAGTGAGCATACTTTAATGTTTACTGTCAATTTTTAAACAGTGAATTTATTAAAAACCATAACATTAATAAGTCTCTGTTTTCTAATTTCCGGAAAAGTTTTTGCCGGATTTATAGAAGATACAAATTTCAACGATGTAGCCGTTCCCCTGGCCCAGTCGGCATCTGCATGGGGGGACTATACAAACAACGGATACTGGGATCTTATAATGGTAGGGAGAGACAGCGAAGACAACCGCCGTACTATTTTATATAAAAACAACGGGACATCTTTTGAGAAAATTGAAGATCACGGCTTAAAAGATATAAATCTTCAGTCACTGCATTACGGAGATGTCCTCTGGGTGGATATAGATAACAGCGGAACTCTGGATTTAGTTATGGCCGGCTATGATGGTACAGGGGAGAATGTCTGGATATATAAAAATAATAACGGGGAATTTGAACTTGTGCGGAAGTTAACTCACCTGGATGCCGCTTCTGTTGCAGCCGGTGATTTTAATAATAACGGTTTTGCTGATCTGGCGGTGGGATCCCGGTCTGCTAATGAACCTATTTTATACACCAATGACGGAGAAGGATTTACCCGAGAATATGTAGAATTTAGCACAAAGTTTTCTGCCCAGGATTTAATGTGGGCGGATCTAAATAACGACGGGTGGATGGATCTGGTGGGCATAGGCCAGGATGAAGAAAATGCTTCGATAACTGTTATATATAAAAATAACAGCGGAGAATCATTTGAAGAAAATATTTCCTCAGGTGAGAGCGCTATCATAGAAGAGGGATTTGCCCAGGGGACGGCAGTTGCCGGGGACTATAATAATGACGGGTGGATGGACCTGGCCATGGCCGGAACTACTGAAAGCGGGGATGCCACGGTAATATATACTAATCAAAAGACAGCTTCTATTTCTTTTAGCTCCGGTACCTTTAATTTACCGGGGGTGTATAACAGCGATCTGGCCTTCGGGGATTATAATAACGACGGGAGTCTGGATCTTGCAATTTCGGGGAACGGCAGTACTGAACCGCTCTTAAGAGTATACAGCGGTTCGGATACGTTTAACAGTTATATAGAGCCGGATAGTAATTTAGGGTTGCACCGCGGTTCTGTAAACTGGGCCGATTACAATAACAGTAAAGCTTTAGATCTTGTCGTAACGGGAGAAGATGATAGTGAAACACCGCACGTGAAATTATTTAAAAATGATGTGGATTCGGCAGACTATGATAAGAATAATCTTCCCTCTAAAGTAGAGGATTTTAAGACCCGCTATTATGATGAGACTCTTTATATTATGTGGAACGATCCCCCTAAAGCGGATACCGAAACCCCGAAAAATGGAGTGTATTATAATTTCAGAGTGGGCACCTCCTCGGGAACCGACAACCTGGTCTCCCGAAGTTATGGCTCTCCGTTGATGGGCAATTATTTGACAAAAGTTACTTCAGATACAATTGAGAATATTTCAGACAGAATAATTTTAGGGGAGTATAAGAATATCCGGGCAATGGATATTTCCGGCTCGGACTACTACTGGGCGGTCCAGACCATAGATACCGGACTGGGCTATTCATGGGCCAATCCCGATTACAGCGGCTGGTCCGAACAGCAGGTATTAATAGATACTTCCCCCCCGGTGGGGTATCCTTCAAAGCCGGGTATTCCCGGGGAGTTTATATACGATAAAAATATAGAATTTAATCTGGATTGGGGTACATCCCGGGATCCCCAGACGGGGATTTACGGAGCTTATATAGAGATAGAAGAGAACGGGAAAATTGTAGAGTCAAAGGAATTATGGGAAGAGGGAACTTCCTCTACCTGGGGTCCCGAGGGCAGTCGCATATATATGTATGAGGGGGACTACAATAAATCTTACCGTATAAGGTGTAAAACCCGCCACGGTTTTACCGAACCGGATCTGGCCACCGAAACTTATAAAACCGGGCAGTTTGAAGGAGCCGATGATGAAAATGTTTTGTGGGATCCGGAATCTCAGCATTATACCCATGACGGTCCCCATTCGGGCTGGTCAAACTGGAGCGAAACCGTAACCCCGGTTGAACTGCTTTCTGTTGATAATAATTTTATCCGGGATCCCGGTCCCGGCCGGCAGGCCGCCACTATAGATTATGTTGTCCAGGAAGAAGGATATATTAAATTAAGGGTCTTTAATATTATGGGAGAATTGGTAAAATCATTAAAAGAGGGGTATGTATCTAAAGGGCCGGGAATCTGCAATTGGTACGGCGTTACCCAAAGCGGTGATACAGTAGCCAGCGGTACGTACTTTATTAATATACAGCTTAACGGAGTGGAGGAGACAGAAAAGGTTGTGGTGGTTAAATGATTAAATCTAATAAAGGTGTAACATTTATAGAACTGGCAATTTCGATAGCGGTAATAGGTATTTTAAGTTACGGGACAGCGAGATTTTTCAGAAATACTTTTGATATATGGTGGATGACCAGTGATTCTGTTGATGTACACAGTAAGTCCAGGATAGCCTTAAACGAGCTTTCAAGATATGTACGCCAGGCTTCGGAATTACCCCAGATAGACGGTAATAATTCCATAAAATTTAAAATATCAATTTCCACATCAGATTGGGGGGGAGATAATACAGTGAAGTATTTTCAGGCGGGAAATAATTTGCGCAGAATGATGAGAAATTCCACCACTACCTTAGTCGAGGGCGGAGTAGATGATTTTTATGTTTACCTAACCACCGGTACGTCGTCAAAATACGCTCACGTCGGTGCTACGCTTACCGTAACTCAGAGCGATAAGAGAGCCAGTCTTTCCCAGAAAATTATGTTAAGAGGATTAAAAGGAAATTAAAAAATGAAATCCCAAAAAAACAGAGGTAAATTTATAACTTTAGAAGGCCCCGAAGGAGCGGGAAAATCAACTCAGGCAAGGATGCTGTCAAACTATTTAAAAGAAAACGGCTATCCGGCGGTATGGACCCGGGAACCGGGAGGGGTAAGTATAGCCGAGCAGTTAAGAGAGATGCTTTTAAACCCGGACAGTAAAATTTATCCCCGGGCTGAACTGCTTATATACGCCGCGGGACGGGCCCAGCACACCGAGGAACTTATTAATCCGGCGCTGGAATCTAATAAATATGTTATATGCGAAAGGTATATCCATGCTAGTTTAGCTTATCAGGGATACGGAAGAAAGCTGGACCTGGGGCTGATACGAAAATTAAACAGTATATCCACCGGGGGAGTGAAACCCGATATAACCTTTATATTTGATATAGAAGCGGCAAAAGGTCTTCAAAGAACAAAAGATTCCGGGAGCGAACTGGATAGATTGGAATCGGAAAACATAAAGTTTCACAAGAGAGTCAGAGAGGGGTATTTGAAACTGAGTAAAGAAAATGATGATATTGTGGTATTGGATGCAGAAAAATCTAAGTCGGTTTTGCATTCTGAATTAGTACAAGTTTTGAAAAAACGCAATATAATATAATATTGAGTATCGATATAAATGAAATTTAATAATATAATAGGTCATTCCTCAATAAAAAAAAGATTAAAAAAAATGGTTATAAATGAGCGTGTTCCTCACGCTTTACTTTTCTACGGAGCTGAAGGGATAGGTAAGAGATTGACAGCTTTTGTACTGGGGGCCATGATAAATTGTCAGGATGAGGGCAAAGAAAAACCGTGTTTGAAATGTCTGTCCTGCAAGAGATTTAAAGCAAATTCTCATCCTTTAATAAAGTTCATAGGGTCCCCTAAAAAAGAACCGGAAATAGTGCTGGATTACGGAATGGATATGAATGTTAAATTTAATAATATGATTACCGCGGGTAAAAATCGAACCGATTCCCTGGAAAATTTTGAAGCCGGCGGGGAGACTGTGAAAAATAGCTCAGGGGGGAGTATAAATAAAACGGTAAAGATTAATATTGATCAGATTAGAGAATTAAAAAGAGAGGCCTGCCATAAGCCTTATATTGACGGGAAGAAGGTATTTATAATTGACGATGTAGCTTCGGCCAGCCGGGAGGCTCTTAATGGGATATTAAAGATACTGGAAGAGCCACCCGAGAGCACTTTTTTTATTTTAATAACTTCTAAACCCCAGAAATTACTGCCGACTATACATTCCCGGTGCCAGAAGATAGAATTTTCTCCTCTTACAAACGGGCAGATGGAGAAATTTGTAAATAAAAGTATAGATAAAAAATTAGAACCGGAATCCCGGAAAAAATTAATAAATATTTCCGGCGGTTCACCGGGTAAATTTATAAAATTTCTTGAAGTAGAGGAATTTATTTCGGATAAAATTGAGATTACTAAATTTTTTAAGGAAATTGGAAAAGAATTTTCAGACCGGCAAAAGAGTTTAGAAAAATTAAATGTGCTTTTGAAAAAAGAAGGACACGAGTTTCGAAAAAACCCCCATGAAGAAGGATATAACAATATAAAATTAATTGAACAGGCAATTCAAAGTTTAAATAGAAACTCAAATACTACTTTGACAGTAGCTAATATGTTTTTAAAATTAGGAATAACAGATATTAAGAAACAATAGTAGAAAATAATCTGTTAAAACGAGAATTATATATCTGAGTAGAGATAAAAGGTATATATGTTGATTAAAATTATCAAGTTATTTGAAGGGGTATTTTATGAAGATTGTAACCGTAGCTTTAAGAAAATTATGTGAATATTATCCGGCTGAGCCCGGGAGGAAAAAAGTTTCCCCCGGCGCGAGCGTTTTATTAAGCACCGATAACGGGCTGGAAACTGGCCGGGTTATTTCAAAAACAAAAGATATAGAAAAGGATAAAGTTAGTAAAAAAATTATAAGAAAGCTAAATAAAAATGACTACGGCGTCCTGAAAGAAAACCGCAAAAAAGCGGAGCAGGCCCGCCCGAAAATTAGACGGGAAATTGAACGGCAGAACCTTAATATGAAAGTTACAAAAATTAATTATACATATGACCGCCAGAAATTGTATATTTACTATACTGCTGAATCCAGGGTTGATTTCAGGGAATTAATCCGGGTGTTGGGGCGTAAATTAAAAGTGAGAATTCAGATGGTACAAATAGGTGTAAGAGATGAAGTCTCTCTTATGGGGGGGATAGGATTGTGCGGCAGGGAAGTTTGCTGTTCAAAATTCTTAAAAGATATTAAATCAGTTAATTTGGATATGGCCAGAAAACAGAATTTGTCGATAAATCCAGAAAATATAACCGGTTGCTGCGGAAGGTTGTTGTGCTGTTTGAGATTTGAAAATCAGATATATGAAAAAGAGGGAAACAGCAGAAAAGATTAAAATTTTTTAGTATAAATTAAATAATATGAGTAATTAAAAAGAAGGGAAAAATAGAAATGAAAAATACAAAATATATTACAACTCCATTGTATTATGTCAATGATGATCCTCATATAGGGCATGCCTATACTCAAGTCGCCGGAGATGTTCTGGCCAGGTATTACCGCAGTCGCGGTGAAGATGTTTTCTTTTTAACCGGGACTGACGAGCACGGCCAGAAGATTGAAAAGGCAGCGGCAAAAAGCGGAAATACACCCAAAGAACATACGGATAAGATGGTGAAGCGGTTTAAAAATTTATGGGAAAAACTCAACATTTCCAATGATGGTTTTATAAGAACAACAGATTCACAGCATAAAAAAATAGTTCAGAAATTTTTGCAGGAACTTTATAAAAAAGGAAAAATAGAAAAACGTTCTTATTCTGGGTGGTACTGTGTTCCGGACGAGAGGTTCTGGAAGAAAAAAGATTTAAAGGACGGAAAATGTCCGGAATGCGGCCGGGAAGTTGAAAGAATAGAGGAAGAAAACTATTTCTTTTTAATGTCTGAATACCAGACAAAATTAATAAATTATATTGAAGATAATCCAGATTACATTATGCCAGAAATGAGAAGAAATGAGGTACTCGGTTTTTTAAAAAACAATGAGCTTGACGATCTTTGTATCTCCCGTCCGAAAAGCCGTCTGAACTGGGGTATCACTATCCCTTTTGATAATGAATATGTCACTTATGTCTGGTTTGACGCTCTTATTAATTATTATTCAGCAACGGAATATATTGCTCCGAAGGATATAACCTGGTGGCCGGCGTCCTGTCATTTAATAGGCAAAGATATTTTGACCACGCATTCGGTATACTGGTCTACTATGCTCATGGCTTTGGATTTAAAATTGCCCCGGAAGATTTTTGCCCACGGCTGGTGGACGATAACTGGTGAAAAGATGAGTAAATCACTGGGGAATGTTGTAGCACCCCTGGATGTTATAGAAAAGTGGAATGTCGATTCTTTTAGATATTTCCTCCTGAGGCAGGTTACTTTCGGGATGGACGGCAATTTTTCTCAGGAGCAGTTTAAAAATAGATACGAATCAGATCTTGCAAACGAACTGGGTAACCTGTTGAGTAGAGTTTTAGGAATGATTGAAAAATATACCCCCCAGTTTCGTCCCGGGCAGCCGGACGGATTTGATGTTATGGTGGAAGATATAGTCATAATGAATAAAAAATATTATGAGGAATTAAAATTCGACAAGATCTTAAAAAATATATGGAAAATAATAAAGAAAGGTAACTCATATATAGAAGAGGAAAAACCCTGGATTTTAAACAGGGAAAAAAGTACGGACCGGTTAAATGAGGTGCTTACAAATTTATTTAATATATTGAGAGTTGTTGCCCAGCAGATATATCCTTTTATGCCGGAAACCAGCCAAAAGATGCGCCGGCAGATGGGGATCCAGAATATATCCCGCCAGGAAAACTTAAGATGGAATATAAAATTAAAATTCGATAATGTAAGTAAAGGGAAATCCCTATTTCCGAAAAAGTAAAAAGAGAAAGAAATCGGGAAAGCGATAGAGAAATTTAAGGCAGTATTTAAAATAAAGTGGAGACAAAAATTTATAAAAAGTTTAAAGAACTCGGCGCCCTGCTGTTCGGGCAGGGAGTAATTTCAGCTACTGCCGGGAATATGAGTAAAAAGGTAGGCGGTAATATATACATTACCGCTTCCGGAAGTATGCTGGGTAATTTAAAAAAGGAGGATATAGTTATAGGGGGTAAAACCGAAAAAGGGGGCAAAAAACCGTCGGTTGAATATAAAGTCCACCGGAGTATATACCAAAATACAGAATATAAATCGGTAATCCACGCCCATCCCCCCACTGTTATTGCAGTTACTGATAATGGCGATGTTTTTAAACCGGTCGATGCCGAAGGGAGGCTGTATATGCCCGAAGTACCCGTAGTGGAAGTAAAGCAGAGTATAGGCTCCGGGGAAGTAGCCGGTATTATTCCCACTATTTTACAGAAGAATAGCTCTGTAATTATAAGGGATCACGGTGTCTTTGTCGCTGCAGATAGTATACAGCGCGCAGCGGCGCTTGTCTCAACGCTGGAATTTTCGGCGGAAATATTTTTTAAAAGAAAAGTGTTAAATGACGGTATTTGAATGACGGGAATAAAATAAATAAGATAGAGTAGATAATCAAAAGATAAGGAGTATATTAATGGGGATAACAGAACAACTTAATCCGGCCGTAATATTTGCAATTTTGGCCATATTATTTGCGGCGCTGAATTTTATTTTATGGTCTTTAGTATGGAAAATTATTCAGTCAAAAGAAAAAATAGCCGGAGGCGCGAGCAGCAGTGCGGACGAAGAAAAATTTAAAGAACTCATCCGAGCGTTAAAAGCAGTGGATAGGAAAAACGATAAGCTTGAAGATCAGTTGTGGGGAGTTTTAGATAAGTTA
The DNA here is from genome assembly GCA_051745145.1 of Elusimicrobiota bacterium. Classification (GTDB taxonomy): domain Bacteria; phylum CG03; class SLGR01; order SLGR01; family JAGXOG01; genus CAYZAK01. Next base: position 13,044 of record JBNJDT010000006.1, on the reverse strand, counting down.
AAAGAGATAGAGAAACAGCTGGATGGTTTTGATGAAACTATTCGGGAAAGCGGTTCCCTCCAAGTAAATGACAAAAACATAAAAGTAATAAAGAACGGAACGAAAAAAATATTTTCCCTTGTTAAAAAAGAACGGTCCCAGCTGGAAAATTTCCGGGATGATGTTAAGAAAATTTCCGCAATTTCTTCGGATATAGAAATTTTAAGAGAAATTTTTACTACTTTAAACAGTAATGTTGCTAAATTGAACAGTTATTTAAAGAATATGGAAAAATGAAAAAAATAGTACTTATAGTAATACTTATATTAAATACAGCAGGCCTGGGGGTAACGGTTATAAACTTGTACAGTTATATTACCGGTTCAGACTATGGAAGAATTGAGCCGAAAGAGGATGAATTTTCCGATCGGGAAGATCCTAAAAAACCTGAGCCGGCTCAAGCTAAAGTCAGTTCCCATCCTTCCCGGGCAAAAGTTTTTATAGACGGATATTTAAAAGGAAGAACCCCGGTTGAGTTCAGTGTGGTTTCGGCAAAGTCCAACGGCAAATTTTTGCTTACCCTTGTAAAACCTGGATATAAAAAAGAAGAACGGAATATAGATTTAAGGGCCGGTGAAGAAAAGGAATTTAATATTGAACTTCAAAAGATTGATGATGAGACTAATTAGAAAAGCCCCGGTTTTATTTTTCATCTTTATTCTGTTTGGCTGTGCAGGACCGAATATAACAGTTATTCCCCCCGAGGAAATAATGTTTAGAGAAAAAAGCGAAGAGGTAAAAGAAGAAATAACCGGGAAAGATGTTTTTCTTACAGTAAGCCTGCAATATAAAGATACGGGAAAACCCGATGAGTTTTACAGGAAGATTCTTGGGCCCTGGCAAAAACCGGTAAATCTTTTACAGAATAAAAAGAATAATTTTTATGCGACTTTAAATATATCTTATCCGGTAATAGAGCAATTAAAGAAATTAGAAAAGAAACAGTTAAAATTACCCTCTTTGATAACTGACGCGCCGGACCGGCTGGATGAATCACAGATTAATAATTTAACCGGTAAATACGATATGGAGCCTGATACAAATACTATAATTAATTACCAGGTAGAAGAAGCGCTGAGCTATTTCGGAGATTTTTTACTGAAAACGGAGCCGATAAATGAAATTGTTGAAAAAAGTTCTTATACGGTTTCCGATAAAAATGCAGTTTTGGAATTTATGGAGGAAAAACTACTAAATTTCGAACAGACATTAGTGGATTTATTAGACAGGGATAATATCGGGGAAGCCACAACTTCTTTGAGTGACGCCTATCTTGAAATTCTTAATGAAAAAAGAATCCGGGCCCAGATTATGGAGAGTTTAATAAGTTACAAAAAATGGAGGGGGAATTTTCCTTCAGGCTTTATACCCCGCAAGGGCTATTCGGGCAGAGAAAGTATTGATCTTCTGGAACGCACTTCGCTTAAGTGGGTAACCGTTCTTTCCACAACTACTACCGAATATATAAATACTACCCCTCAAATAATTTTCACTGACAGTTACTTTTACAATAATCATAAGGCGACTGCAGTTATTGATATGGCCGGAAGGCTGCCCCGGGAGATGTCGCCGATATCTATTATTTGTGAACTTACTCAGTTAGAATCTTTTTTGAATGCCAATCTGTTAAATTATATAAATTTCGAAGAATTTAAAGAAAATATAAGCTCTTATAATGAGAAGTCAGTTGATTTAAGTACGGCTTCTTTTACATTAGTGGGGGTGAACCTGGAGGGCAGACTGGGGAAAATTAAAAGTATATTAGAGGAAATTTATCCTGTTATAGAAGAATATAAAAATTCCGGCCGGGGCAGGCTGGATAATCTTAAAAAAGCCCAGGAGAAATTATTAAAAGTCGAATCCGGATTACTTCAGGATAATCTTGAAAAAATAAGAGAAGACAGGTTTTTCCGGAATAACTTGCTGGATATTTACCGTCTTACGGAAAATTCCCCGCCCGGAAAATATTTTTTACCGATTATAGAAAAAGAGCCAGCTATCCCCGATAAAAAAATGACTAAAATGGTAAATGTTAAAAGCGACGGCGTAGTAAGTGAAGATGAATGGGATGGAGCCTTAAAATTGGAGAAACCGGTTAAAGGAATAGAACAAATATATACCGGTATGGATAAAGATAATCTCTATTTTATGATGGAAATTTCTACCCGGTCAGTGAATAAGACCGGGGTGCTTATGGGATTTACAAGTGCGGGATCTCCGGCTTTAATGCCCCGTTTTGAGGATAAAATAACTGTAGATAATATACAGGATTTTCCGATATATATAGAAGCCAGGTGGCGACTGGACAATCCTTCTAAAATTAATATTTACAGGGCATCGGGTAATAAGTCCTGGGAACATTTAACCGGACATTATGACGTGGAATTTAAAGATAATTATGTTGAGTTTACCGTTCCTTTTAAGTATATGGGTGTAAATGCCAATGAAAGGATATATTTTAAATTTTATAGGAATAAGGAAATTTTTCCGGAAGAAAACTATCATGTAATGACCGCACCGGAATTCGGAGATACTAATGTTTTAGCATCTTATGTGGATCCGTCCGATGATAATTACGGACCGGGTAATTATGAATACCCGGAAAAGTTAGAAGAAAAAAAGAGTAATTTTGATTTTAGAGGGATACAGTTGGAACGAAGGAAAAAACAGAAAGTTGTTAGAATAGAGATGGGACAGTTGGATAATTCCCGGGAAGCGCCGTACGGATTTAGTTATCCGGCAGTGGATTTATATATAGATATAAATGATATTTCCGGTTCGGGCAGCACCGAACTGCTACCCAACCGTAAGGCCTATACTACTTCCGAAGACGCCTGGGAATACTGTATTTCTGTAAGCGGATGGCACAAGGCGATTTACAATACTTCTTTTGAAAAGATTGGCGAGCCTGAGGTAAGTGTAAGTCCGTTTGAGAATAAAATTAATATTTTCATACCCGATGAAATTATTTCCGCTTCCCTGGAAAATTTTAATGTCATACCGGTAGTTCTGGCTTTTGACGATGAAAAAGGAGAAGTTCAGAATATAGAATATGATGATACAAAATCTACCGTTACAATTACCGGTCGAAGAGAGGAATCGGATACAAATATTTTGGATGTCATTTTACCGTCCGGTGCTTCGCAAGGAAGGGTATTAGGCGGTAATCGCTGGGGCGGAGCTATTGAAATTCCGGCTTTGAAATTACGCAAATAATGATAAAAATGGAGGTTAATAATGGATAAAAAAAGTTTTTTAATTTTACTGATAATTTTAATCGGTGGGATGTTCTTAGGATATCACGGTGATTTTTATACGCCGTGGGAAAAAAAAGAGACCGTAAATAATACGGTCAGTAAGGTACCTGAACCGGTCAAAAGTTCGGAAACTCAAAAACAGAGCCGGAGTTATATTCCCAAGCAATCTTTTGCCGATACCGTAGAAAAGATTAAACCCGCGGTGGTAAATGTTTCCGCAGTGCATGTCATAGAAGTCAGGTCCCCGTTTGAACAGTTCCGGTTCGGGGATCCATTTGAAGATTTTTATGAGAGATTTTTCGGTATGCCCCGCCAAAGAGAAGAAGAATCTTCCCCCCGAAAACGGGAATACCGGCAGGAGGGCACAGGCTCCGGTTTTATAGTTACTTCCGACGGGTATGTTCTTACTAATGCCCACGTGGTGAGAGAGGCTGAAGAGATAAAAGTAACCACCTATGACGATGAACGGTATGACGCAAAAGTGGTGGGGGCTGATTCCCGGACGGACCTGGCGGTAGTAAAGATTAAATCTTCAAGAAAATTTGACGTCCTGGAAATGGGTGATTCGGAGGATATGAATATTGGAGACTGGGTAATAGCGGCCGGCAGTCCTTTCGGACTTCAGCAGACCTATACCGCGGGAATAATAAGTGCCCTAAGGCAGGATATAGAAATACAAAATTCTACTTACCGGGATATGTTTCAGACCGATGCCGCCATAAACAGGGGAAATTCCGGAGGTCCCCTGGTTAATTTAGACGGAAAAGCAATAGGAATAAATACGGCTATATTTGCTCCCACGGGAGTATTTTCGGGAGTGGGGTTTGCCTCTCCCATAAACCGGGCTAAAGAAATATTAGATGATTTAATAGAGGAAGGAAAAGTGGTCCGGGGCTGGTTGGGGGTAGAGATCAGAGAAGTGGACGAAGTGGTGGAAGAGCATTTTGACCTGGAGGTCAGGGAAGGGGTCTTAATAAATAATGTGTTTGAAGACTCAGCTGCCGACAAGGGCGGCCTCCAGCGGGGAGATATAATTGTGAAGTTTAACGATAAACCGGCTTCGGATGTAAGGTCCCTGCAGAAATTTGTAAGTTCCGCCGACCCGGGCCAGGAAGTTCAATTAACTGTAATAAGAGACGGCGAAGAAAAAGTTATTGAAGTTGAGCTTGAGGAAATGCCCGAAAAAATGCCTACCGACCGGGGTAACAAACCGGCTGTCAAAGAAGAAATTACAGCTGACTGGAAAGGACTTGAAGTCAGTAATATTACATCCATGGTAAAAGAGCAGTTTGATATTGAAGCAGATAAAGGGGTAGTGGTCAGTGAGATAGATCCTTCTAAAGAAGGTTATGAAATAGGTCTGCGGGTGGGAGACGTTATAAGAGGGATAAATAAAGAGAGTATAGAGACAGTGGAGGATTTTGAAAAAGCAACTGACAAAGTTGACTTATCAGAAGGTATAGTGCTGGATATAATAAGACGTGGACAGCCCCTTTACATAACTTATAAATCAAATTAATTATGATTGTGTCAAGTACCTCCGGCTGATTTATAAATATGAAAAAAAATAGCACCGGGGAGATATTCTTTAAATTATCCTGGCTTATTTTCTTTTTTTCCCTTATATTTTTAGCTGATGTAAAACTGGCCCGCTATAAGTTAACAGGAATGTATTTATCCATAATGTTGATCTTTGGGGGATGGATATTTTTCCGGTTTAACCGGCTGAAAAAAATATATTCCGATACTTTACTCTGGCCGGTCATCTCACTTTTTTTGCTGTATACCGTTTTTTATCTGGTTTCCGATAATAGGCCATCGGCTTACGGCGAGTGGCAGCGTATTCTTTTTAGCTTACTGGCCTTTATTACTGCCTACAAAACATTTCCCCGGGATAAAAAAATACTGGAAATTTTGGTAATAATGGGGGGATTAATAGGGCTTTACGGCGTACTTCAAAGATACGGAGGGGTGGGTTATCTTAAAGTTCCCAAAATGGGACGGGTGCATGCTACTTTCGGCAATCCCAATTTTTTCGGATCCTTTCTCATCGGGTGTATTCCCCTGTCCGGGGTGCTGTTTTTAAAAAATAAGAAAAAAATCTGGCTGCTTGCCTCCCTCGTTGCGATGGTGACTGCCCTGTATTTTACGGGCACCCGGGGGGCCTGGCTGGGAATAATGGGAGCCCTGCTGCTATGGTATATCGTATGGGGAAAAAACAGGGTTTCAAAATGGCCGTCGGTTTTAATTATTCTGGGTATAATAATTTTTGCGTTTGTCTCCCGCAACCAGTGGATGAGAGATACCCATAGGCTGCTGATATGGCGGGATACGGTAAAGATGGGTTTGGAAAACCCGTTTACGGGAGTGGGCATAGGCGAGTTTCATCTTGAGTTTCCGGAGTACGCCTCCGGGGAGTTAAGAAAGGTTTACCCGCCCGGCAGTTTCATAGTAAATTATGTTCACAATGAGTTTCTTGAAATTTTCGCGGAGACGGGTATTGTTGGGCTGGGCCTGTATTTATGGTTTTTAGTTATTTTTTATATAGCAGTTTTAAAGTCTACGGAGCCGGGGGACTATATATCCAAGAGTTTGCTTTGCGGGGTGACGGCGATATTAATTCACAGCACTGTCTCTGTCAATATGCGTTTTGCCGTATCCAGCATATGGGTATTTACATTGATGGGAATAGTTTCAGGCTGGGAACGAGAAGCTTCTGAATTTTCTTTTTCTCTAAATAGGATTAAAGCAGTAACTACATTGGTGATATTGGGTCTTTTAGTTTTCTGGAGCCAGAAAGTTATCCGGCCCCTTATTTTAAAGCGCAGGCAGGATAATAAAGTAAGTTTTTTTGATACCGCCAGGGAATACAGCAGACAGGAATTGAGGGAAATAATTAAAAGAGATTCTGAAAATCCTTTAGCGTATTATAAATTGGGCTGGATTCTGGCTAAGGAAAAAAAGTTTAAGAGAGCAATAAAAAATTTCAAGAAAGCTGTTGAGCTTGACGGTACATTGACCGGGGCGTATAATAACATGGGAAATATATACTATACTGTAGGTCAGCAAAATAGAGCAATAAAGTATTATAAAAAGGCGCTGGAGCAGAACCCCGACCTTGTAGACGCCCATTTTAATCTGGGGTATATATACTACCACCGGGGAAGGTTAAAGGAAGCGGCCAGAAAGTTTGAAAAGGTTCTAAAACTGGATCCGGATAATAATAAAGCAAGACTTATGATTGACAAAATGGTTCAGTAAAATATAGGGAAAGGAGAAGAAAATGAAAATGGAGATAGATTGTGTCACCTGTTTTATGAGGCAGGCGGTAAAAGCCGCAAAATTATCTACGGATAATTTCGAAATTCAGCTTAAAGCGGTAAAAAAAGCTGCTGAAAAAATAGCTGATATCGATCCGGAAAAAACGCCCCCGGAAACAGCGACCGGGGTTTTTAAAACCATAATTCGCCAGACCGGTCAAAAAGATGCCTTTAAAAAACTTAAAGATGATTCTAACAGAAAAGTCAAAAATTTAATACCCAGACTTGAAAAATTAATACAGAACGCCGAAGATCCGTTTAAAGTGTCCTTAAATCTTGCATTGTGCGGAAATATAATAGATTACGGCATACTGGAAGATTTTAACGTAGAGGAATTAATAGAGAGGGAATTAAACAAAGAACTTGACAGCGCAAAATTAAAAAAATTGAAGAGCAGAATCTTAGGGGCGGATAAGATAAGTTTTCTGGCAGATAATGCCGGAGAGATTGGTTTCGACGGTCTTTTCTTAAAACAGTTAAAAAAGTTAAACCCGGACCTTGAAATAGTTGTATTTGTCAATGACCGGCCTATTATAAATGATGTAACTATGGAAGATATGCGGTTTTTCGGGCTGGATGAAACATTTGAAATTGTGGAGGCTCCCAATACGGTGGGCCTTGATTATAAAAATCTCCCTGAAAATTTTAAGAAACTACTTGAGCAGTCAGATTACATAATATCCAAGGGCCAGGCTAACTATGAAATACTTACCGGGACCCGTTTGAAAAATATAATATATCTGCTGCGGGCCAAATGTCCGGTAGTGGCCCGAAGTACGGGCGTTAAAGAGGGGGCGAGAGTAGTTATTTTATGAAAGCCAAATGCAGACATTTTAAAGATTGCGGGGGGTGCAGTTTTCAGGATGTAAATTACAAACGTCAGTTAGAGCGTAAAACCAAAAAATTAGAAAAAATAACCGGTTCTTCAGCATCCCGGATGATACCCTCTCCTGAAATTTACGGTTTCAGAAATAAGATGGAGTATTCATTTGAAAGCGGTAATTTAGGACTTCATCCTAAAGGGAAATACAACGAAGTCGTAGATTTAAAAGAATGTCCCGTATTTTCAAAATGGATAGGAGGATTTTTAGAAGAGATCCGAAAATTTGCCGCCCAAAACCGGTTATCCTATTACAGCCGGGATGCCCACCGGGGCTTGTTAAGGTATCTCATAGTCCGGGAGAGTAAATTTACCGGGGAAAAATCAGTTATGCTGGTAGTTGACGGGGAAGCTAAAAATGTCCAAAAATTTCAGGAGTGTAAAAGTGATTTTAAGGAAATGGCGGCGGAATTTTTCAGATCCCCGGCAGTAATTGGGATATCCTACCGCCACAGCCCGGGGGATACGGCATTATCAGAGGATTATGAGATATTGACCGGTAAAAAATATCTCAATATGAAAATATCACCTGCAGAAAAATTTTCTATAAGATTATCCCCGTATTCTTTTTTTCAGCCCAATTCCTATCAGATAGAAAATCTCTACCGCCCGGTTAGAGAGTCTGTAGGGGAAGGACAAAATATCCTGGATCTTTATACCGGGCTGGGAAGTATACCGTTTTATATTTCCGGTCCGGGATTGAATATAACCGGGGTGGAAAGTTTTCCCTCCTGCATAGAGGATGCCAAGTATAATAGAGTCCGCATTCAGCCGGAGGGAAATTTAAAATTTATACACAGTAAAGTCAGGCAGTTTCTGGATGCATCGTCTGAATTTTATGATACAGTGGTACTTGATCCCCCCCGGGGAGGAGTAAGCTACCGGGTGTTTAATCATATAAACCGGCTGAAAAAAGAGACCGGGGGTCCGAAAAAAGTGATATATATATGTTGCAGTTTAAAAAATTTAGAGAAGGATTTTACTCACATCACTGAAAATTTAGGCTGGGAGGTAACCGGGATCACCGGAATAGATCAGTTTGTGCACACTCCTCATCTTGAAGTAGTGGCGGAATTTAACTTATAATAAGTAAGTACAAAACAGTAAAGGAAAATTATGGATAAATTAAATGAAAAACAGAAAGAAGCAGTAAATATTACCGAAGGTCCGCTTTTAATTTTTGCCGGAGCGGGAAGCGGAAAGACCCTGGTTATAATACACCGGATTGCCCGGCTGCTGGAAAAAGGGGTTCCCCCCTATAAAATATTAGCGGTGACATTTACTAATAAGGCCGCCGAAGAGATGCAGGACAGAGTAAAAAAACTGGTGGGAGCCAAAGGTATGAGCGTCTGGTTATCAACCTTTCATTCTCTGGCTACCAAGATTCTTCGCAGGGACGGAAAGAAAGATTTCACCATATACGATGAAAAAGACCAGAAAGTAGTTATAAAAGAGGCCCTGGAAAGGTTGAATATAGACCGCAAAAAGTTTCCTCCCGCTCAGCTTAAAAGTTTGATTTCAAATGCAAAAAACAATCTTGTTGATCCGGAAAGTTACACCATAAATGCCTCTGCGGCGGGGGACGGAGCAAGGTATAAAATAAGCCGTATTTACGAGATGTATCAGAAAATATTAAAGTCCAACGGCGGTTATGATTTTGCAGACCTTCTGGTGGAAGTTATCAGGTTATTAAAGGATGATCCCCGTATACTGGACAAATACAGGCAGAAGTTTAAATATATTATGGTCGATGAATATCAGGATACAAATTATGCCCAGTATACATTGATAAAATTACTTTCTCCCCCTCAGAATAATATATGCGTGGTGGGGGACGACGATCAGAGCATATACAGTTTCCGGGGGGCCAATATAGAAAATATCCTTAAATTTGAAAAACATTTTAAAAATGCCCGGGTTCTTAAACTGGAAGAAAATTACCGGTCCACCCAGGAGATTTTAGATGTGGCCCATAATGTAATAAAACACAACGAGTCCCGGAAAAACAAAAAACTGTGGACCCAAAAAGAGGCCGGAAAAAGTGTGCGTTACCGGGAGTTTTTCACCGCCCGGGAAGAAAGCAGGGGAATAGTAGAACAGATAAGAAGGTTAATCCGGGAGGAGGGATATTCTCCCAGCGATTTTGCCATATTCTACCGGGTAAACGCCCAGTCCAGGACTTTTGAAGACGCCCTGAGGTCGGCCCGGTTGAATTACAGGATCATAGGAGGAGTGAAATTTTACGAACGCAAAGAGATTAAAGATATTTTAGCCTATATAAAAGTGCTGGTAAATCCGGCTGACGATGTAAGCATGGAGCGGATTATAAATACTCCCCGCCGGGGAATAGGCAAGGTAACTTTAGGGCGTATTAAAGAAGCAGCTTCCGGGGAGTCAAAATCAATTTTTGATACGGTAATGGACGGAAGCAGTAAATTATCGGGTAAGATAGAAAAAAAACTAAAACCTCTGAGAAATTTATTTAAAAAATTAAAAGTTTCGGCCCGGGAAAAACATCCCCATCAGCTGGCCAGGGATGTAATAGAGCTATCGGGTTATCATAAAATGCTTGAAGAAAAAAGCAGAAAAGATATTCAGGCCCGGAGCCGCATGGAAAATGTGGAAGAACTGGTTTCCGCTTTTGCCGAAGATGAAAATAAAGAAAAAACCCTGCCCGAGATTTTAAACGAGATATCCCTGGTTACCAATATGGATAACTGGGACTACGACCGTGAGTTTATAACCCTTATGACAGTACATCTGGCCAAGGGCCTGGAATTTCCGGTTGTATTTTTAACGGGTATGGAAGAAGAACTGTTTCCCCATTATGACGCGCTTGAAGACCCCGCTCAAATGGAAGAGGAAAGAAGACTCTGTTATGTGGGTATAACCAGGGCCGAGGAACAGCTGTATCTGACATCGGCCTCCCAGAGAATGCTTTACGGACAGACCAGGTGGCATATACCCTCCCGGTTTATAGAAGAAGGATTCGAAGGCAAAGAAATGAACGGTGAAAATGAGTATGTCTATGACTGAAGTAAGCAGCTTATCATCCTCGCTGCCAACCGGATTTGAATTTTCGGCGGGCGGTATTGTGGTAAAGAAAAACAAGATTTTAGTTATTAAAACTGAAAAATACGGGCCAAAAACTGTATATACTTTTCCCAAGGGGAAGCTTAAAAAATTTGAGAAATTAACCCAGGGAGCTCTCCGGGAAGTCAGGGAAGAGACCGGCTGCGTTTGTAAAATAAAAGATGAGCTTTTTGCTAACGGGTATCTTTTTATCAGGGAGAATAATTTAATAATTAAGAAAGTTTTCTGGTTTAAAATGGAAGTGGTGGATAGATGCGAAAAATCATCAACCGATTCTTATCCCGTACGGTGGATACCTAAAGACAGATTAATTGAAAAGCTGCATTTTAAAACAGATAAACATCTTGTCCGAAAAACAGTATCATAAGAAAAATAACAGTAAATTTATAGATATCTGGAAGGCGGAAAACAGTTCCGAAATTGCGAAGGTATTTAGCTGCCTCTCTGAAAATAAAGACTGTAAAGTTAAGGGTACCACCCCGTCAGTATTTGCCTCTATAGCCGGAATAGTCGCCCGAAAATCCGGTCAAAGTATTCTCTGTATAGTAGATAAAGACAATCAACTGCGAAAAACTAAAAATAACATACAGAGTTTTACGCCCGGTAAAGTCTTAGAATATCCGTCTGATTATACCGCCAGACAGGTGGAAGTTTTAAATGAACTTACTAAAAAAAAGCCTCTGGTAGTTGTGGCCTCTTTAAATTCTTACCCGGAAAAAGTTATTTCCCCAAAAGATTTTAAAGACCGTCAATTTTCCGTCCGTTTGGGAGAAGTAACCTACGAAAAAGTTTTAAAAATTCTAAAGAAGGCCTCCTATACCCGGGAGGATGTTGTGACCGAACCGGGAGATTTTTCAAGGAGGGGAGAAGTTATAGATTTCTGGTCCCCCGGCGCGGATAACCCCGTGCGGTTAGTATTTGATTTTGAAAAAATCAGTAAGATCAGAACTTTCGATATTTCCACCCAGAGATCTTTAAAAAATATTGAGGAAGCCGAAATAGTTCCGGTAGCTGACTCCCGGGAAAAGAAAAAAGTCACTATAGAAGAATATATGGATGAGAATACTCCCGCTTTTGTATTTAACGAAGAAATTTTATCCGGTCTGGAGAAGAAGAATAACCGCTTCTCCGGTCCCGTTTTTCTGAAAACGGAGTTACAGAAGCCGGATATAGAGTTTAACTGCCGTCCGGTAAGGTATACCGAAAAATACAGTTTAGACCCGGCGGACCTCCTTTCCCCTTTAAAAGAGGGGGATTATGAGATAATACTCACCGGGCCCACCGAATCGGAGTTAAATATCCTGTCAGAAAAAGTAGAGCAGATTCTTGGGTTTTTTCCCGAAACAAAATTATCAAATCTCAGGCGGGGATTTATTATAGAGGATATAAAGATGGCGGTTATCTGCATAACCGATATTTTCCCCTATCACAGGAGGATTACCGCTCCTTCGGAAGATGTTCCCAGGCATCCCATGGAGAAGTTATCGGGACTAAATAAAGGAGATTATGTAGTTCACAAAAAATTCGGCATAGGTATTTTTAAGAGTCTTGTAAAGATGGAACACGACGGGGTAAAAAGTGATTTTTTAAAATTAAAATATAAAGGTGAGGGTAAACTGTACGTAGCCGTGGAGAATGCGGATATGGTCCAAAAATACGTGGGCAGCCGGTTTTCCACCAGTCTGGATTCTCTGTCCGGAAATTCCTGGAAAAAGAAAACATTCCGCATAAGAGAATCCGTAAAACAGCTGGCTAAAAATCTTATAAAAATGTATAAAAAACGGCAGAAAAAGGGATTTTCTTTTAAACCTTTCCCGGAAATGGAAAAAGAGTTCAACGATGCTTTTCCCTATCCTTTAACCCCCCATCAGGAGGAGGCCGTGGAAGATGTTCTCGAAGATATGGAGTCGGATAAAGCTATGGACCGGCTGGTCTGCGGGGACGTGGGCTTTGGTAAGACAGAAGTGTCCATGAGGGCGGCCTACCGGGCGGTGCTTAACGGCAAGCAGGTGGCTTTTTTAGCTCCCACCACCGTGCTGGCCAGGCAGCATTTTCACACATTTTTGGACCGGTTTTCAAATCAGCCGGTCATCATAGAGATGCTCTCCCGGCTGGTTTCCAAAAAACGCCAGAGGAAAATTATCAGGAAAATTAACCGGGGGAAAGTGGATATAGTTATAGGTACCCATAAACTTTTATCCGACGCCCTGGATTTTCCCTCCCTGGGCCTGGTTATCATAGACGAGGAACAGCAGTTCGGGGTAAAACAGAAAGAAAGGCTGAGATTTAAGACCGAAAATGTGGATATTTTAACTACCACGGCCACGCCCATCCCCCGGACCCTGGGGATGGCCATGGGCAGAGTTAAAGGGTTTTCCCTTATAAATACTCCACCCCCGGGTAGAGTGGGAATAAAGACCAGGGTTATGGAATTTGATATGAATACGGTAAAAGA
>JBNJDT010000005.1:0-69077 GCA_051745145.1 Elusimicrobiota bacterium | reverse complement strand
CTAAAAGTTTTACTGCGGCTACTCATAAAATTAATATACTTTTTAAGTTTGCTCTAACCATAATATTCATTTTTAGTTTCCTGATTTTATTATTTTTAATATCATCGGATATGGATTTATAACAAATCCAGTTTGACATGTCAATATTAAAATTATGGACTAAAATATTATAAAATTTCAGTGATAATTAATTAACTGTCTCTTATTATTTACACTATTACTTGCAAATTTATTCAACAGGTGTTAGTATTTATTTGATATAAAAAGAAGTATTTATAGTACATATTAACAGGAGGAGTTATGAAAAAAATATTTTTAGTTTGTCTTACGGGAATTATGCTGACTGGGACAGCTTCAGCGGGCTGGATGGAAGATTTAAAAAACCGGGCCAAGGAAGAAGCTGAAAAAGAGCTTGAACCCGTAGTGGGAGATATAGGCAGCGTAATCGGGGCCGACAATCTGGGGGTATCTTTAGGTTTTCCGGGTGCCGAAGGCGGGGCCAATGTAGCCATAAATGAAATTTCCGATACCCAGCTTATAGATACCGGAAGCGACTATCTTGTTTTTCCGATGGCTAAGGCCGGGGCGGCTATTCCCCTTACCGGCGGTATATCTTTACACGCCCGGGGAATGGGCTATCAGCTTCCCGAAACAGACCACACTTTTATGATGATCGGAGCAACTGCCAGAACCGCGATACTGAAAGACCGGATGATCTCCCCCATACCCGGTGTAAGCGGCGTTTTAAGTTACAACCGGTTCCAGGTAAATGATATTATTGCCGTGAATAACCTGTCGGCGGGCGCAGTGGTCCAAAAAGGTCTTCCTTTTATTACTCCCTACGCCGGATTATCTTATGATATGAACAAGGGCGTGGTCCAGATAACTCCGCCGGATACCAACGAGGAACTGGAAGTAGAGCCAAGCAATAATTTTATAAGAATTATGGGAGGCGTTTCTTTAAAACCGATTCCTTTCACTTATATTGACCTTACTGCATCTTTAATAAACGAAAATTTAAGCTACACCGCCGGGGCCGGGGTAAGGTTTTAAATATAATTAAATAAAATTTTTAAAATTTTATCGGGTAGATTTATTTTTTAAGTGAAATTCTCCGCAGGCGGCTATCATAGCTCCGTTATCCGTGCACAGGGAAACAGGGGGGAAATGCACTTCAATATTTTTTTCTTTAAATAGGTCTCTCAGACGCCGGCTGGCAGCCACTCCCCCGCAGGCAAAAAGCCAGTTGACATCATATTTTTTCGAAGCGGCAATGGTATTGTTGACCAGGGGGATAAGTGCCGCCTCCTGAAAAGAAGCTCCTATATCTTTTCTGTCCTGATCGGACAGTTCACCGTCCAGATCATACTTGATTTTATAAAGAACCGATGTCTTTAGTCCGCTGTATGAAAAATCCAGCGAATTTCCAAGGTCAGCCACCGGAAAATCAAACCTTTCCCGGTCACCGCCACCGGATTCTTTTTGAATTGCCGGACCGCCCGGGTATCCAAGGTCCAGCATGGAGGCCACCTTATCAAAACTCTCCCCCACGGCATCGTCCCTGGTCCTTCCCAAAATCCTATAATTGCCCCATTCTTTTATATATACCAGACGGGTATGCCCCCCCGAAATTACCAGACCTATCCCCGGCGGCGAAGGTAAGTCCACAAAAGCTGAAGAAAAAAGATGTCCTTCCAAATGATCTACTTCCACAAGGGGAACGCCCATAAGTTCGGCCAGGGTACGGGCCACGGTTAAACCGACCAGAAGAGAACCCTCCAGCCCGGGTCGGGAAGTTACCCCAATTCCTCCGATATCTTTAAACTTTAGGTTCCCTTTTTCCAGACATTTTTCCAGAATAATATTGATTTTTTTAAGATGTTCCCTGGAGGCCAACTCGGGAACCACTCCCCCAAAATCCCGGTGAATATCTATCTGGGATGCCACAGCCCGGGAGAGAATTCTTCCCTCTTCCACTACGGCCGCTGCCGTCTCATCGCACGATGTTTCTATCCCCAGGACTTTCATCTATTTCCCCCGGTTTTTAATATTTTTGACACCGGTACTATCTCAAACTCCGAATTTTTAAAATCATCCTCAAAATCTTTTAAGGCGGTAAGCGTATTTTTTCGGGGATGACATATAGCCACTGTTTTCTTATTATTTTGAGCCAGGATTTTCAATTTTTCCAGGCGCTCCATAATATAGTCATAGTCGTCTTTATTGTCTAAGAAAAAATCATTCCGGACCGCGGGAACATCCATTTCTCCGGCCAGAGAAAGCCCCACCGTACCCGTTGAAGTCATTGAATCCACAAAAAACAGGTCCTTCTCTTTTAAAACTTTCATTAAATTTTTCATATCCGGACGGGATGCGGTAAACGCTGATCCCATATGATTATTTAATCCCCCGGCCCCGGGCACCTGCTTAAAAGCGCGGTCCATGGTTTCCCGTATCTCTTCTTCCGCCATATTACGCATTAACGCTAACTTACCGGGGTCATCTTCTGGGTAGCCTACCGGTTCCATGGGCATGTGTAATATATAAGACCGACCCGTTTCTGATAATTTTTGGGCTAACTGTTTAGAATAGGCACGCTGGGGCAATATCGAATAAGTTACCGGCAGATCAATATCTAAAAAACCGCCGGCGTCTTTACGGCGGCCCAGATCATCGATGATTACCGCCAGTAAATTTTTATCTTTTAACAGATCAAATCGGAGAGAATTTATGATTACCCCTGTATCCTTGTGTTTAACTTCTAATTTTGCCTGAACGGGCAAATATTCTTCTTCTTTTATAATTATGGCTTCGCTTTTAAGAATATCTTTAATTTTCGAATTTAAAACATTATAATCCGAAGAGCTAATATCTATATGTTTAGAAAATTTAATCCACTTTACTCCACCCTCGGATTTTTGAATCTGCTCTTTTTTAACTGTATCTTTATCCGTTATACCGGCTTTTTTAATTATTTTACTGATTTTCTGATCAGTCTCTTTAGAAAACCGGGAAATATCTTTTACTCTCATTATACTGTATAGATAATATGCCGAAACCAGCAATATAACTGCCAGTATGAATTTAAATAATTTATCTATTTTATCGTACATTTAATTTTTGCTCCAGAGTGATGCAGTAAAACTTTCCCCGGGTTTTTATATTATTTTACTAATTCTTCCGGTACCCCGTTTTTAAGAAAAATTTCCCGGGCTATTAAAATATCCCTGGCCCGTTTCAGCTGGGGATCTTCAATTTTATGAGATTCTTTTTCTTCTTCCTCGGAGTCAGGGTCATATATTATCTGCTGACTTTCCGCGATTTTTTTTCTTTCTTCTTGAGTTATTTCAACCTCAATATCCGGTTCAATTCCCTGACCGTGAATCTTATTTCCGCTGGGTGTATAATAATGAGCGGTGGTTAGTTTTATCCCTGAGCCATCTTCAAGATCTATCAGACTCTGAACAGAAGCCTTTCCAAATGAAGTATCTCCCAATAAAATACCCCGGGAAAGATCTTTTATGCTTCCGGCTAAAATTTCCGCTCCCGAAGCGGAACCTTTATTTATTAACACGGCCAGCGGTAAATCTTCTGTTATAGGTTTTCGGCGGGAATGAAATTCGCGATTCTGGTTTTGCCGTCGGCCTTCTGTATATACAATTAAAGAATCTTTCTTTAAAAACATATCCGCAATTTCAACAGCTGAACTCAACAGACCACCGGGATTATTTCTCAAATCCACAATTAGCCCCTCTATATTCTGTTCCATCATATCTTTTATGGTTTTTTCAAGTTTCTGAGGAGCATCATCGGTAAATTCCACCAATCTAATATAACCTATCTTCTTATCCAATATTTTCTTATATACTTTTTTGGGTACTATACGTCCCCGGGTAATATCAAACTCCAGCAGTTCTTCCTCTCCCTCCCGGGCGACACTTATATTAACTTCTGACCCTTCAGGCCCTCTTAATTTTTGAACAGCTTCATGAACTGATATCCCTTCTGCAGATTCTCCTTCAATTTTGACAATTTTATCTCCCGGCTGTATTCCCTTACGGTAAGCGGGCGTATCCGGTAAGGGGGTAATTACGGTTATGTATCCATCCTGAGTAGTAATTCTTATACCTAACCCCCCGAACTCGCCTTCGGTATCCTCTTTTATCACTTCAGAAATATCCGGTTCCATAAATTGAGAATAAGGGTCCAGCGCGCCAATCATACCTTTTATAGCACCGTGTACCAGATCTACGGCATTAATCTCTTCCACATAATTTTCTTTGACAAGCATAAACGCATCCGTAAATAACCGCATCTGCTGGGAAATATTGTCTTCATTAGAGTTATTAGAATTAGTCTGTTTAGAGTAAAGCACCCCATAATCTCTTGCAGCTACCACCGTCATTGCAATAACTCCTATTATAAAAATCACCTTTATCTTTAAATTTATCTTACGCATTTAAATCTCCTTTTTACATATACAATTCAGCTTCTCATGAATAGTATACTGCCCGCGACCTAAAAAATCAACTGTTTCCCTAATAAAATTGAAATACTTAAATTATTTTTTTCTCTCCAGCCAGTCCAGGGGATTTTCAGGAGTAGACCCCTTTCCTATTTCAAAATACAGGGGAGAATTTCCTGTAGAACCCAAAACAGTTAATGGTTTCAGCTCTATTCCCACCCCCACGTCTATGTCGCCTAAATCCCCGTATATAGAATAGTAATCTTCTCCGTGATCCACAACTATCATTTTCCCTCTTCCCTGAAATTCATCGGCAAAAACGACTTCGCCGGCGGCCACGGATTTGACTTCCCTGCTTTCGGAAACTTCTATTTTAATTCCCCGGTTATATATATACGTATCTAACCGGGGGTGTTGCTGCTTGCCGAACCGGGAGACAACTTCTCCCTTTACCGGCCAGGGAAGCTCTCCTTTCGCTTCCACTAAATACTGGGATAAATGTTCTAACCTCTCCAGATTTTTAACTTCTTTTTTTAGGGAGGTTATTAAATTTTTAAGCTCTTTTCTTTCTTCCTTCAGGTTTTGAATCTCATTTTTCTGATTTTCCCGGCGGGCTTTAACCTTTTTTAAAATTTCAAGCTGTTCCTCTCTCCGGGACTGATATTTTTTTTGCATACTTAACTGCGTTTCTTTTAATTTTACCAGATTATTATTTTCTTTTTCAAGGTCCCGGGTTAAATTACTTATTTCCTGGATTTTTTTCTGGATACCGGTATATTTTTGGGCCGGGGCTTTTACTAATTCTCCGGCGTAATAGCAAAAATTTTTATCCGCTCCCAGATAACTGCTGTACCACGGCAACATTTTTTCACTAAAATTTTTATAATAGTAAAATTTTAATGAATCTTTTAAATATTTACTGTATTTCTTACCCTCCTCCCGGGCCTGGACCAAATTTTTATTAAGTTTATCTATTTTTTTCTTTACATCTGCTATCTTAATTTTTGTCTCATTTAACTTTTTGCTCTGCTGTTTTAAATTTTCTTTTATACTGTTTATCTTACCGAATAATTCATTTTCCCGGTCAGTTAATTCCCTTAAATTTCTTTCATATTTTTCTATTTCTTTATTGAGCTGCAGGAGCTGGCTTTCCTGAGTTTCTATTTTATTCTGGGTCTTTTTTATCTTCTCCGGGGGGGCCGCAAAAACTGTACTTAAAAAAAGAACGGGTATCAGTCCCGTAAAAATAATTCCTGTTTTTTTAAAATTCATACCTCAATTCTCAATTGAGTGTTTATTATAAAGAAAATAAAGGACAATAATAACGTCCCCGCCGTTAAAATCAAAACTTCCCGGGGCCCGGTTATTATTTCAATATCAAGCTCGGTGGAAAAATAATCCCAAAAAAAGGCTCCCGAAATTCCGGCTAAAATTCCGTAAAATAAAATATCTTTAAGTACCGGACGGATTATCCGAAAAAATTTAAAATCATTTTCCAGACCAAATAATATTTCCGGTTCAAAAGTATCATAATAAATATAGGTGCCTGCGCTAAAAAGGATTAAAGCCGTTATAAGACTTAACCACTTAGCTACAAGTAAACCCTGCTTCATGCGTTTACCCAGCCTTTCCGTTACCCTGAACAACTCTTTTGGGGCATCTATTCTTTTTATAAACTCCTGTTTAGATAACTGTTTTAAAATTTTATTAAGTTTTTCAAAAGACAACTTATTAACTCCTAATTCCAAAGTAGGGGGAAATAAAAAATCTTCACCGACTAAACTAAGTTGATGCTTGACCTGGGGATCTTCCTTTAAATTACTGTAAATTTCTTGCGATGAATAGAAGTTTTTTTCAAAAATAATTCCGTATTTTTTTATCTCTTTCCTTATAGAATCGGTTGCTTTTTCTGAAATTTCTTCTTCCATATAAACAGCTATGCTTAAGGGGGCTAATAATTTATCTTCAAAATAACTGTCTATTTCATCAGCGATTAAAAAGCTCCTTAAAGCTATCCCTCCCAGTACAATTAAAAAACCAGTTAATAATTTACTTAATGTATCCATTATCCATATTTATATATTTTATATTCATAGCTTTAAATTTCACATCTTCTTTGGCAGTAATTACCACCGCTCCCTCCCTGTAAGAAATACTCTTAAGTATATCAATAATCTGCGTGTCACTATGGCCGGAAAGATTAAAATCACACAGAAATATTTCTTTTTCTTTTATTAACTCCAGGGCCAGTGAAAATAATTTTCTCTCTGTAGATGATAATTTATCTGGCGTAATATCCCTGATAGAAATTAAATTAGTTAGTTTTAAAATATGTATAATCTTGTCAAACACAATCTCTTCAGGTATCTTTTTTAACTTTAATATGAATTTTAGATTTTCAAATAGAGAGGCAGTATCTATAAACTTAGGAAATTCTGTACAGAAAGCTATGTTTTTCTTTATATTCTTCAATTCTTTTTTAGAAGTGTTTTCATAGTTCCTGTTTTTAAATGCCACTATTCCGGAGGAAGGAGATAAGTCGCCGTATATTGTTTTTAATAGACTGGTTTTACCGGAACAGGCCGGGCCCCGTAAAATTACAAAATCCCCCTCTTTAATATCTATACTTATATTTTTAAGTATTTCCCGGGCATACGGTCCGGAGGGGCGCCAGAAAACATTTCTTACCGCTATTACCGAAGACACTTTTCTTTGATAAAATTATCTATACCGTTCAAGCAAACGGACACCGCGGTTGTGGATATTTTCCAGTTCCTTTTTCGCTTTGCTCCCCCATTCTAAGTCTGCATATTCGGCAGTTAATTTTTGGTAATTTCCTACAGCCGAAGCATAATCATTATATATATTTTCATCGATCCAGGCTATATTATAAAGAGCGCGGGCAACTATATTAGGATCATTAAATCTTTCCTGTACATCATA
Organism: Elusimicrobiota bacterium; assembly: GCA_051745145.1. GTDB lineage: Bacteria > CG03 > SLGR01 > SLGR01 > JAGXOG01 > CAYZAK01. Next base: position 61,669 of record JBNJDT010000005.1, on the reverse strand, counting down.
GTAAATATTTTTGGCTTCATTGTAATCCCTGAGTTTTTCTTTACATATATCAGCGGCTGTCCACATAATATCTATATTCTCAAGCCCGCTCAACGGCGATTGATAACCGGCTTCATATTCTTTACTTAAAGCTTTATACCAATTAACAGCGCGTCGGTAATATTTAAGATTCTCATGCAATATCTCGCCTACCTGACATCCAAAATCAAAACCCCGGGGAGTGTCTTTAAATTTACGGTATCCGGCCCTGAAATCAGAAAGCGCCTCCATATAATCACCATTATTTTTGTAATACTTCCCAATATTAAATTGAAGTTCATAAGCTACTTCTGAATCGGGAAATTTTTCAATTAGACTCCTGTAAATTTTTATCGCTTCCCCGTATTCTTCCTGCTGCCATTTTTTCCAGGCCCGGCTGTAAGAATACAGCAGATCCGGTTTATCTAAGTTATGGTCAATTAATATTTTCTTATGAACCGCCTTTTGCCGCAAATGACTCAGAGGATATTTAGACAGCAAAGTACGGTAATGTAAAGCTGCCTGTTTAAATTCCCCTTCTTCCTCCGCTATCTTAGCCAGTTCCATCAAAGCTTCACTTCCCAGAATATGCTCCGAAAACCGGTTTAATAACTCCCGGTAAGCAGCTGCGGCCTCTTTTGTATTTCCTTTTTCCTTTAAAAACTTTGCTTTTTGGAGCAAGGCAAACGGGGGGGTAAATTTTTCAGTCAGCATATCCAGGCCGGTGCGCTGCTCTATATAATTTATTACAGACTCAACCCTTATTCTATTTTTACTTGCCCGGGTGCCGGACTGAATAGCCTTGTTAAAATATTCCTCTGCTCCGGCAGAGTCCTCTTTCTGGGTAAGTTTTTGCGCAACTTTAAAGTGTATGTCGTCTTCAAATTCTGTGCCTTTTATATTGGAGATAACAGCACTCAATGTAGTAGAAGATTTAAAAGTTTCCCGGGAATCGATAAATTTATTTACAGTATAAACTGTTCTTATATTTCCGCGGTAATAGGCAAAATTTTGAGGAAATCCCATTATCCTTAAATTATCCTTCCATTTTAAAGCCGTATTACTTAAGGGAAGCTCCATATATTCCTGTTTACTCAGCATATCTTTTAAATTCAGCAATACCGTATTTTTAATATTGGAAGGCAACTTATCGTATTTTAAAATTTTTTTGTAAGATTTCTCTGCCTGTTTAATTTCGCCCTTAAAATGCTTAATTCTGCCCTTAATCAATAGGGCATAAGGAAGGACCGGAGATTCGGGATATTTATCTGTAAATGTATCCAGAGTATCAACTAACTCTTTATAATCATAGTTTTCTGAATCGCTATTTTTAAAGCCCAGTAATTCTACATTTTCCGCCGGTAAAGTTTTATCAATATCTTCTATGAATACTTTGAAATCCCCGTCATCAATATATTCTCTTTCCTCTTTTATAAAACGGTATCCCAGAAATACAATCAATAGTGAAGTGCCTAAAACCAGAGCACCCTTTATCTCTGTAATATTCCACAGTGAAATTATACTTAGTAAAATTAAAGTTACTCCCCATATAAATAGAATAATCCAGGCAAGTTTATTTGATATAAATATCGCAAACAGGGGCCGTAAAATTAAAATAACAGAAATATATAATTCTGCTATAAATAATTTTCTAAATCTTTCGCCGGTCAAAATTCCGGAAGAAAAAGTGGTTAACATTTTAATAATCCCCGTTATTAGTAAGTTAACAATGCTAAGAACACCGGCCCACAATAAAATTACAATAAAAATATGATAAAGGGCAATAGAAATTCCCGGTTCTGCTATATTTTTCATTAAATTAAAGTTCCCTGCTATTACCGAAAGGATAAAAATAAATAAACCGGAAAATATCGGTTCTGTTTCAAGAATTTCTTGAACTCCTTTTTTGGGTTTAAAAATTATATTTAAAATCTTTTTCATAAGTTGTCCTTTTCAATTTTATATTTCTCTTTTAATTAGTTATATTATTTGTTTTTCTGATTTTTTCAATCTCATTATCAAGATTCTCTTCTTTTTGCTTTTTCTTACCGGTTATTTTCTGTAAAAATTTTGATATTTTGCTTTTACGGCTCTGCTCTAATTTAAACATTAGTTTTTTAACTTCTATTCTTTTATTCCGGTAAGCAGTCTTCCATTGAATATCTCTCTGGGCCATCTGAGCTCTAAGTTCCCTGTTTTCTTCCTGTTTATCTTTTAAATTTTCTTTTATACTCTTATATTTTGCTATCAAGTTATTAAGCCGTTTTTTAGCTTTATTCAGCTGTTTATTATAGTACGATTCATTCTGGGCTTTTTCCAGTTGAATTCTCTGTAATTCTTCTTCTTTTTCTTTTAACCTGACATCCCATTGTCTCTCACTGCTTAATTTTTCTTTTCTTAATTCCTCAAGTTTTTCCTGTACTTGATTTTTAGAACTCAATAACTCGTGTTCTCTGTTTGAATACCTTTCCTGCCAGTGAGCATCCTGGGCATCCAGTTTTTTCTGTTGTTCTACGTTTAACTGTTGAATCTTTTTTTCATATTCTATTTCTAATCTTTCTATCTCTTTTTCTTTTGAATTTCTAAGCTCCTTTAATTCTTCTTCTTTTTTTTCAATCTTATCCCGATAGGAAGTTTGAAGCTGCTCTAAATTCCTGGATAACTCATTAATCTTCTCTTCTTTTTGAGTTATGGTTTGACTTAAATATCCCTTATCCCCTTTTATATTGTTAATCTCGTCCTTTAATCTCTCCCGCTCTTCGAGAAGCATCTCTTTCTCTTCCTGATGAGAATTTTTTAAAAGCCGGACTTCTTCTTTCCAGGAATTTATTTCTCTTTCCCGGTTCTCTTTTAACATATCTGCTTCCATCCGGGCTTTGCTTTCCTTTTCCCTGGATTTATAAACCTCTTCCTTTAAATTTTCAATAGTGGACTTAAGTTCTTCTTCTTTTTCTTCCCACATCCGAACTTTCTGTCTTGCCAGATCCAGTTCCTGAGACTCTCCTTCTTCACGGCGCTTAATTTCTTCTTTTAATCTTTTAAGTTCATCCTCTTTAGCAACAAGCTTATTCCTTTTTTCTTCTATTTCATTTCTAAGGTTCTTCTCTTTGCGCTTAAATTCCTCTTCCAATCTGGCTTTCTCTTGTGAGGCACGGGCCTGAAATTTAACAATTTTCTGCTCTAATTCGGTATCTTTAGCCTGTAATTCAGTTTTCAACTGCATTATCTTTTGCTCATAATTTTGTTGTTCTTTGCTGATTTTCTGTTCAAGTTCAGAATTTTGAACCCGGTAATTTTCCAGTTTCGTCTCCAGCTCTTCTTTATTTTCTTCTTCAGAACTAAGTTTTTCCTGAAGAGATTCAACTTTAAATTCTAATTTTCTCCTTATCTGCGTAGATTCAGAAAGACTTTGCTGCTGCTCACGCCGGGTCTGCTGAATTTTATCTTGATATTCCTGGCGCTGCAACTGAAGCTTTTCCTGAAGGCTATCGATTTTATCCCTATATTCTGTTTTTATCTGTTCAAACTTATTTCTTTTTTCTTCTTTTTCCCTCTCCAGCCGTTCCTTGCGCCGATTTAAATCCATAAACCGCTGATCGTATTCTTCCTCTAACTGGGTCATCCGCTCGGAAACAGAAGATTTAAGTTTACGGTTTTTTTCTTTCTTTTCTTCCAGCTCTTCTTCCCATTTCTTCCTTTCCGAATACATCTTTTTACGGACCCATTCCAGCTCATTTTCTGCCAAAGCTTTATCTAACTTTAATTTATAAATTTTATTCTCAAAATCGGAGCTTATCTCTTTTCTTACCTGATTTTCTTTTCTAGCCAAATCCTGCCGGGCGTTAGAAAGCTTCCGGTTTGCCTGATTAAGTTCATCCTCCAGGTTAGATATTTTCCCGACGAGTTTCTTCTCTTTTTGTGCAAAATTATTTATTAAGTTATCTTCTTTTTCCTGGAATTCCTGCATTAAATTATTTATCTTTTCATTCTGTCTATTTTCTTTTTGCTCCAATTTTTCATACAGTTCATCTTTCTTATTTTTTAATCTTTCAAGTTCATTGCGCAGCAGTTTCTTATCCCTCTCAAAATCTTCCTGCCTTCTCCGGATAACTCTTTTTTTATCTTCTTCAAAATGCTCTATTTCATTAAGCAGACGGGTTTTTTCACTTTCCTTTTCCTGTAATTTGCGGTTTAATTCTTTTATCTCCCTGTTTTTCTTAAACCGGAGGTCATCCAGCCTATTCTGAGTCTCCCGCAATTCCTTTTCCTTTTCTTTGTAATCATTATATATTTGCTCGCTGTCACTGCGGGCCTTATCCCGGATCTTTTCTATTTCTTCAGATTTTTCCCGTAACTTTCTAAAAGATTTTATTCTTTCCGAATTTAATTTCTCTTTTAACACACTATTGTCATTCTTTAATTTATCTTTTTCTCTGATAAGACTGTTTATCTTTTCTCTATACTCTGTCTCAATTTCTTTCTCGCGGCGGATGTTCTCTATATTGTTCTCGCGATTTTTTTCTTTTTGTCGTTCTAATTTTTCTTCTAATTCCCGGTTTTCTCTTTTCTTTTTCTCCTCCAGTTCTTCAATTTTATTGGATAACTCAAAAATTCTTTTATTATTAGCTTTTCTTTTTTCCCGCCAGACATTGTAAAGCTCTTCTTCCCTGTCCTTCATATTTTGCCGGGCATCTTCCAGTTCCCTCTCTTTAGTTTGCAGCCGTTCCTGCCAGGTTTCTCTTTGAGCATGCAGCTTATTTTCCAGCTCATTTACCTTTTGACTTAAGTTAGTCCGGCGCTTTTCAAGTTCGTTGTATTCGTCTTTATACTTCTGTTTCAGCTCGACTCGCTGGGATTCGAGTCGACTTTTCAAATTCTGAATTTTTTCGTCTTTTTCTTTTAATTCTTCATATTTTTCCGACCGCTCGGACTCCATCCGGTCACTTAATTCTTTAACGGATTTTTCCAGTCCGGCGCGGGCTGCTTTTAACTTCTGCTCTTTATCCTGATACTCCTCTTTTATCTTATGTATCTCACTGCGATACTTATCTTTTAAATTCTGTATTTCATTCTGTTTCTGAGAGACAAGCCATTCCCAGTGTTCTTTCTTTTTTTCCAGTTCTTCGGCCATCTCTCTTGTTTCCCGGTCCAGACGATTCCGCAGGTTTTCAAGCTGTTTCTCTTTTTCTTCTTTTTCATCTTCCGTTATATTTTTTTCCTGTTTGACTTCCTGGAGTCTTTCCCGCCACTTGGCCTCTTTATTTGCAGAAACTTCCCTGAAATTATCAAGCTCTTCGATCTTAGCTCTTAATTTTTGATTAAGAGACTCAATCTGCTTATCTTTCTCCAGCTGGAGATTATTTTTCTCTTCTTTTACCCGCTCAAGTTTACCCTTAAGATCCCTGCTTTCTTCGGCGCTAAGTTCTTTGTAGTTTTCAAGTTTGGCTTCCAGATCTTCTTTAATGCGATCTATTTGGGCTTCTTTTCTTTTTCGCTGATCTTCTTTCTCGGATTTTAACTTTTCTATTGTTCTTTCTAAATTATCTATTTTATCCTGTTTATCGGCTATTCTTTTTCGGGTTTCATCTTTTAAATCCTGTTTTTCATCTTCTAACTGTTCGAGACTTTTATCAACCTGTTTCAACTTATTTTTTAATTCGGTTATCTGGGATCTGTATTCGCTTTCTCTTTCCTCTTCTTCTATATCCCTTCTGGCTATCTCTACAGAATGATCATTCTGCAGCTGTTCAATCTTTTCCCGCCAGTTTTTATTCTCTACCTCCCGCATCTCATTTGTCTTCTCAATTTTCTCATTCAAACTTTCAATTTCAAAATTCAAACGACTTATGCGGTTTTCGTATTCTTCTTTTTCTTTAGACCGGATATTCTCCAGATTTCTTATTTTATCATCAGTTTCTCTTTTCAAACTGTTTATCTCTTGGGTTAGGCTTTCTATTTTATTGTTTTTTTGACGGATTTTTTCGGTAAGCTCTTCTTCTTTTAATGTAAGTTGGGATTCTAAAACTTTATTTTCACTAATCTTTGAATCTATCTCATCATGATATCTTTTTTTAACTTCTTCAAGTTCACTTAGAAGTTCTTCTTTCTGACGGTTTTTCTCATTTATTCTATTGTTTAATCTCTGTATTTCACTCTTTTTTTCTTCCCTTAAAGCATTTATTTCGGCATCCCGGGCACTAACTTCTCTTTTGAGTGTTTCTTTTTTATCTTCAAGTTTTTCCTCTAAAAAATCCACTCTGCTGCTTAATTCTCTTATCTTCCGGTTGTATTCCTCTTCTTTCTCCCGATATTCCTGAGATAAAATCGCCTTTTCTTTTTGTAAATCTGTCCTGGTTAACTCTTTCTCGTGTTTAAGCTGCTGTTTTTCTGCTTCCAATCTGTCCTGAAAATCGGAAAATTTTGATTTTTGTTCTTCAATTTGAGTTTTAAGTTCTCTCTTTTTTCTTTTTAGCTCGTTTATCTTCTGTTCGGCATCGGATTGGTGCTGCTTAAATTTTAATTTATCTTTTCTGGCAAGCTGAGTTTTTTCTCTCCTGAGCTGTTCAACTTCTTTCTCTTTGGCAGTTATCTTATCATTATAGGCCTGCTGCTGCTTTTTCAATTCGGTCTTTTTCCGGCTATCCAGGTGCTCTATTTTATTCTTTAAATCAGCTATCTTATTTTCCAGCTCATTTTTTCTCTTTTCGTAATTCTGTTTTAGCTCAAAATTTTCTTTTTCTTTCTCGCGGAGCAGCTGCCGGCGTTTCTTTTCTTCCCGGCGTAGCCTTTCTCTTAATTTTTCTACTTGTTTTCTAAGTTCTTCTCTGGACATATCCTGTTAATCTATTTCTTCTTTAATTTCGACAACTTTTCTTTAATTGCTTTTTCCCGCTGCCTACTTTTTTGTTCAAGTTCTATTAATTCTTCTTTGATCTTATCTTTTTCTTTTTTACTGGTTGCTTTTTTAAACTCTTTTTCCTTTTTCTTTATTTTTTTCTTGGTCTTCTTTTTTAATTCTTTTAATTCGTTTTTTTTATTTTGAATTTGCTGTTTTACAGACAATTCTTCCTCTAATTCTTCTTCATCTTCTTCCGGTTCAGGATCTTTTGAGGTAGAATTTTCCTCATCCCTTTCTTCAGCTTCTACCTCTTCTAAATACTCTTCGATTTCGTATTCGGAAGGTTTATTGTTATCCTCTATCTCCTTCATCTTCATACGGAAATCTTCAATATTTTTTTCTAACCGGGTTCTTATCTGCCCCACTTCTTCTTTTTTGATTTCCTCCTCGCTTTGGAGTTTTCTCTCTTTTTTATCCAGTAATTCTTTGAGCTCTTTATTCTCTTTTTGCTGGCGGGCTAATTCCGCCTGTAATTTACTAATATTTGTTTCAAACTTGTCTTTTAGTATCTTAATTTCATTCTCAAACTCACTTTTTTGAGTTTTAAGTTTGGATTCTCTATCAGAAATTTTAGAACGTAAATCAATATTCTTTTCTTCAAGTACTTTTAAGGTTTCATTCATTTGAGAAAGCTTATCATCCATCTCTTCTTTAATGGTATTTATCTTTTCATCATAATAGTTTTCTTTTTTCTCAAGAGTGGCTTTAGTTTGAGCAAGCTCTTCTTTTAATCTATCTATCTGTTCATCCTTAGCCGGAATTTTACTTTCCAATTTCCCTTCTAAATGATTTATCTTTTTTTGAAGTTCACTTTTCTGGTTTACCCAGCTACTCTCCTTTTCAGCTAACTTTTCGCGAAGCTGCTGCTCTTTTTCTTCCTTTGCTTTTTTGAGCTTCCGGTATTCCTGCTCTTTCTGTTCATAATCTTCCCGCCAGGCTTTCCTGTCTTCTTCAATCTGCACCTGGAGTTTCCAATTAGAATCTTTTAATTCATTAATTCTTTCTTCCAAACTGGCTTTTGTATTTTGAGCTTCTTCTTTTATGGATTTTAACTGTTCTTCTTTATTTTTTAATTTCTCTTCCCAGATCCTTCGCTGGGTTGTTACTCTTTCCTCAAATTCATCAAGTAAACTCTCTAATTCCTCACGCACTTTATTTACCTCCCAGGTTTTTTTAGTTAATTTATTTTTTAATTTATTTATTGTTTTACTGTAACTTTCTTCTTTGTTCTTAAAATCTGCTTTTAACTTATTATACCTTTTCTGTAAAAGTTCATCTTTATATTCTTGTTCTTCAAGCTCTTCTTTTAATTTCTGGATTGTATTATCTTTCTCTGTTTTAATCTCTTCCAGTTTAGCTTGAGTATCTTCAAGCTGTTCTTTTAACTTTTCATTAGAACCTGCCATCTCTTTTATTTTATCGCGAGAAGCATAAAATTCTTCTTTTATTTTTTCATACCTCTCATCAGCTTTTCTTAAGTTTTTAAGGATATTCTCTTTTTCCCGATTGTGCTCCTGCTTAAGTAGAGCTATATCATTATCCCGATTATTTAACTGTTTTTCAAGTTCCTGAACCCGGCTGTTATATTTGTCGGTTATCTGGACCCGTTCTTTATTAAGTCCGTTTATTTTCTCTTTTAGACCCTCTACTTTAGTCGAATACTCGACCTCTGTTTCGTGAAGACGGGATCTAATAGTTTCCATGCTGCTTTCCCAATTTTCTCTTTGGGATTCAAATTGATCAGCCTGCTGCTCTTTTTTCTGCTCTAACTGCTCTATCTTATTTTGAGCTGTATTTAAATTGTCATTGAGTTCATTTATCTTTTGCTGCAGATTTCCGGTTTTACTGGCCCAGTTTTTATTTTCTTCTTTTCTCTTTGTCTTTTCTACATTAAATTTATTTTCAAAACTATCTACTAATTCTGAAAGTTCTTCAATACGTTTATCTTTCTCAGTGAGTTTCTGGTTAAAATCCTGTTTTAAGTTCTCCCTTTCCCGGTTCCAATCTTTTTGTAAATTTTTATTACTGTCTTTTGCCTTTTCCAATTCATTGTCAATTTCAATTATCTTTCGGTTTTTACTTTTAATTTTTTCCCGGAGATTTTTCTTTTCCAGTTCTTTAGTACTGTTTAAGTTTTTTATTTTTGACGATAATTCTTCTTTTACCTGTCTCTTTTCCCTTTTTAAATCATCTGTTTTTCTCTTTTCTTCGGCTAACTTTTCCTTTAAGTCCGCTAAATAATCCTGATATTCTTTTTTCTGTTCCTCTTTTTTCGAGGCTATTCTTTCAATCTCTTTTTCTCTATCAGCCAGGCTTTCTTTTAAGTTAGCCTGTTTTCTTTTATATTTATTTTGCAAATCTTCCCGCTGCTGGTCGGCGGTTTCCAGTTCGTTATTAAGCTGGCCAATTTTATCTTCTTTTTGAGTTATTTTTTCAAGCAGATTTTCCTTTTCCAAAACCGCATTTTCTTTTAAACTTTCTATTTGAGATTCAAATTTTTCTTTTTCCTTTTCTTTTTCAGTCTTAATTTTTTCGTATTCTCTCTGCATTCCGAAAAATTTTTCTTTTATCTCTTCCAGGCGGGCTTTGTAATTCTGAATTTCTTTATCTTTTTTATCGGTTACATTACCTAACTGCTCAACTTTTTTATCAATTACATTTTCTAGATTTATTACTTTTTTCTCATGCTCCGTTTTTTGGGTAGAAAATTTTTCGCGTACTTTTTCTATTTTTTCTTCCCGGTCCCGGATTTTTTGTTTAAGTTCATTTTTTTTCTGTTCATTTTTATTATTTAAATTATTTAACTTAATAGAATGGTCTCTTTTTATATCCGCTATTTCATCTTTTAACTGCTGTATTAAATTATTCTTATTCTCTATTTTTTTATCTAATTTTTTTGTCTCTTCGTTCTGTGACTGCCTTAATTTTTCTAATTGATCTTCAAATTCCTCCCGGGCTATTTTTCTCTTTTCTTCAATTACAGAAATTTCCTGTTTTAAATTACGGATCTCTTTTTCCTTAAAAGAAATCTCATTCTTTAACTCATCTATACTTGACTCTTTTTCCTCTCTTATGCTCTCTTTTTCACTGCTAAAATCTTCTTTTAAAGATTCAATCTCTTTTAAATGATTATGGCGGGCCCTTTCATAATCTGCTTCTTTTGTATCCAGTTCCTGTTCTAAATTTATAATAGCGCGTTGTTTTTCAGATAATCTGGACCGCAGCTGTTCAGTCTCCCGATTTTTCTGGTTTTGGAGGTTTTTAACTCTCTCCTGAAGGGCTTCTTTTTCACGGCTGTACTCATCCCTGATTTCTTCAATATCCTGATGATATCTATTTTCCATTGAAGAAATTTCAATTTTTAATTTATCTATAATTCGCTGCTTTTCTTCCAGACGTTTGGACCATCGCTGTCGTTCCTGATCAAAAGAGGTGTCTTTCTCTCTTTCCTGCTTTAATTTTTTTTCATATTCCGAACGGGTCCTCTCCAGATTCTGCTTCTTCAACTGATACTGGGCCCGGAGCTTGGCCTGGCGGAGATTCATCTTTGATTTAAGAGCATTTATCTCTCTTTGTTTAGCTGATAATTTTTCTTCCCATTTATCTCTTTCACTGGATATATCGTTTTTCAAATCCTTGACTTCAGACTGAAGAGTTTTCCGGGAATTATCTATCTCTTCAATGCTCTTCTCTGATTTTTCAGTTTCCTCTTTTTCTTTCTCTTCTTCTTGGTCGGAAGGACTAGGCTGGTCGGCCCGGGGACCGGATTTTGAGGTATTTTGCTCCGAATTACTTGTTTTTTTCTGAAGTTCTTTTATCTCTTTGTTTATCTGGACTAGGGTCTGTTTTACTTTTTCTATTCTTTCAGAATCCTCCTGGGGGTCAAATTCGTCAAGGGCATCCAGTAATCTTTTACGAGCATCTTTACGGGCTTCCAGGACAACTTTGTAATTTTTTGTTTCTTTTTTTTCTTTATTCATTAATGGGTAGTTCGCTATATAATTAGTGTAAATCTTTTTTACTAATAATAATGGCGGGGTGGACGAGACTTGAACTCGCGGCCTCCGGCTTGACAGGCCGGCGTTCTTACCAATCTGAACTACCACCCCACCTTTATAAATTCAACGGCTTTGAAGTCTTATATTTTAATTCTAAATTTAAAATTTATTATACTAAATTTAGAGGAAAAGTAAAATATTTTTTAGTCACAAATTTAAACTATTTTAGAAAATAACGATCAATGCAATTTAAATTGGGTATTTTAAGAACTTTTTTACTAAATACGGTTATAGTTAAAACTATTATTTAGTATGTTATTCCAACTTCAAGAGTGTAATTCCTTACCGGGGACGGATAATAATTTTTTTCTCCATAATAAGTTCCGTGTTCGGAATATTTTTCATTAAACAAATTATTAATCCCCAGGGATATACTCATGGGACTTAAAGAATAAACTGCCGTAAGATCAGTCCGGACATATCCCGGAAGTTTAGATGCTTCATTTTTAAAATCACTTATAAAATATCTATCATCTGTACCGGTTATACTTGCCCGTAAAGTTAAATTATCCACAGGCTGTCCTTTAGCGGAAAAATTAAATTTATTATGGGGAACTCCCGGAATTTTATTCCCGGAATATTCACCGCTTTTAATTTCGGTAACCAGGTGATTTATTCCGCCACTTAAAGAAAGCCGGTCCCCTAATTTATAGCTCAATTTCAACTCATATATTCTCCGAAATGTCTCTTCTATATTTTCATTAGCCCCCGTTTCGGGATTGTAAAATAATTCATCCTCAATGTAAGAATGCCGGTAATGAAGTCCCGCGGTAAAATCAGAGAAGGGAAATATCCGCAAACCGGCAGTTATATCATCACTTTTCTGGGCTTTAAGGTCTTCATTAAGCTCACCTGAAAATATACTGAAAAATTCTCCGGTTTTGGGAAACCTGAAATTCTGACTGTAATTTATATACGTTTTAGCCATCTTTCGGTAAAGATAACTTAACCCCGCTGAATAAGCCAATGCCTCTCTTTCATATTCTTCCTCTGTAGTTACTCCCCCTGTCCGGTGGGCAAAATTATAACCGGAATTGTGATATCTTATTCCGCCGGAAAAAATTAATTTCTCCGATGCGGGAATTTCCGTATGTATATAAGGTGCCACAGAAACAACCTGAATAGTACTTATAGAATTAGTGAATCCTATTTTTTCAGTATTCATTTTATTACGGTCATAGTCAAACCCGGCTGTTATTCTTGCAGCCGGGGCCATGGGAAGTTTATTTTTAATTATCTTAAGTCCCATAATGTTTCTATAATTTTTGTATTCGGTGGAACTACCCATAGATACCCACACAGTTGTAGACTTTTTTGTCTTATAGGTAGAGTTTAGTTCAATATTTAAATTTTTTACCGGTCTGAAAGATAATTTACCACGAACATAACTATTTTTATCTTCTTCTTTATCTTCCGGGGTAGTGGAATCATATCTATTGATACCCGATTCAAGTTCCGACTCCGACAGACTTCCCGGCAAGCCGTAACTGATTTTTTTATAGCCGGAGTTAATATCCAGTTTTAAAGGCAGACCGGCAATCTGATACCCAAAATCACCGGATACGCTTCTTACTCCTATCTCGCTGTTCTGGCGGTAACCCGGATTTTCTGATCCGGACCCAGCTAAAGAATAACTAAAACTGTTTTGACTTCCAGAGAGTTTCGCCTTTCCCCCCAGTCCGTTATAAGAAGTGGCCCACATCTCAACCATTTTTTTTGTCCGGGGAATCCGGGATTCTGTAATAATATTTATTACTCCACCGGAAGCGTTGTCACCGTATATTACGGTGCCCGGCCCCTTTATTATTTCTACCCTTTCAATCTGATCCGCAGTCACCTGCTGCCAGTCTGTCCCGCTTAAATCATTGCTGTCCAATCTCATGCCATCCACCAGAATCAGTACATTCTGGCTGGCTGTCTCCCCAAAACCGCTTATATCCACCGACATTTTAGTGCCGTTTCCGGTCCAGTCGCTAACCCGCAGTCCGTTTACATCTCTTAAAACATCGGCCACGGATTCATTACCCGAACTACTGATCCGGTCCCGGTCTATTACTTCTATATTGGCGGGGATATAGGCGGAATTAATTTTGCTTCCTATCGGAGTTACCACCATGGTCCCCATATCTCCTATATATTCGGCCCCCGGAGCCGTCTTAACTAATACTATACCGATAACTAATATAAAAAATAAAATTTTTTTCAATTGTTTCTCCTTTCTTTTTTAAGGGATAATAAAACTATTTCCTTCAATATTCTTAACTTCTACTTCTCCCCCGTAAATATTACTTAAAAAATCACTATTTACTACAGCTTTTTTTTCCCCTTTATACTTTATTTCTCCCTGCTTTAATACTATAACATCATCGCAGTAAACGGAGGCTAAATTTATATCGTGAATTACAGCTATAATCTTTATTCCGTTCTCAGACAGTTCAGTAAGTAAATTAAATATTTCTTTCACATGATGGATATCCAGATGGGCCGCCGGTTCATCCAGCAATAAAATATCCGTTTTTTGGCACAGAGCCCGGGCCAGTAACACTTTTTTCTTTTCACCGGAAGATAAAGTATTAAACAATCTTGTAGTCAAACTGGCTACGCCGCAGATTTCCAGGGCCCGAAATGCTTTTTTCTTATCGGTTTTTTTATACCTGTCCAGCCGCCCCGTGTAAGGATACCGTCCAAAAATAACAATATCAAGAACCGTATAATTAAAATTAATCAGGCTCTCGGAAGGAACATAGGCCATTATCCGGCTCTTCTGTTTTGGTTTTAAGTTTTTTATATTGCGTCCGTCTACTTTTACCTGTCCGGTTTCATTTTTTAATATACCGGTAATAATTTTCAGAAGGGTTGTTTTCCCGCTGCCGTTGGGGCCGATAATCCCGGTAAAATTCTCTTTTTCCATTTTAAGATTTAAATTTTTCATTTTAAACCCCTGTTTATAACCGGCACTAACATTTTTCAGTTTTATAACACTCATCTTTTACTTACCATAAGATACAGAAAAAATGGGCCGCCGGTAAACGCGGTAATTACCCCGACCGGTAACTCCACGGGAGCAATAACTGACCGGGCCAAACCGTCGCAAAGCACAAGAAAACCGGCTCCGGCCACCGCAGAATTCAATATGAGTTTTCTGTGTTTTGTTCCCGTCATAAGTCTTACGGTATGGGGTACTATGAGTCCCACAAACCCTATTATCCCGCTTGCATATACCGAGACAGCTACAATTATATTTGCCACTATAAATAAATTCCGGCGGTCCTTTTCAACTTCCACTCCCAGCATTACGGATTCGGTATCTTCAAGTGATAGAATATCCAGTCTGGTCCCGTAAAAAAAAGCTATCCCTATACCGGACAACATTAAAACAGACGTAAACAGGATGCGTCCCGTACTCTCAAAACTGAGATTTCCGGTAAGGAAAAACAGTATATCGTAAGCGGTTTTCTGATCTAAAACCATAAACATAAGAGTGACTGCCGATAAAAAAGAGCCCACAATAACCCCGGCTAAGATTATAGTATTGGGACCTGGCCGCCCCGTTTTCTTTGCTATACTGTATACTGTAAAAGTAGTAATAAGTCCGGCCGCCAAAGCCGCCGGAGCCCGAAAATATGCTATCCCCATAAAAGATACTATTGCTGCTCCCAGAGCCGCTCCCGAGGAAGTTCCCACAATATAAGGTTCGGCAAGAGGATTTTTAAGCAGTGCCTGCAGTATCACTCCGGCCACGGAAAGCCCCGACCCCACCACCAGCCCCATAATTATACGGGGAATTCTCAAATTGAGAATTACGTTACTGCCGGTCATGTTAAATAAAGTTACTCCGGAGCTGCCCAGATTTAAAGCTATTATTACAGCACCGGCGGTAAATAAGCTAAAAAATAATAAATGTCTTTTCATTAAACGGTTCCCGTGAAAATTTCTATCGGTATCATTACCTTAATACTTACCACCGGCAGACCGAAAAATTTACTGTTCACGGTGAATCAGCTCAAACATTCTCCGCGCTCCCCGGCCGATCCGGGGTCCCGGCCTTAAAAATAGATCTTTTTCTTCAACTGAGACAGGAAATATTTCTGGTTTTTTGGAATGACGGCCTTTATTATCTAAAATTCGTTCCAGCTCTTTTTTTCTCTTATCTGGATTTTGAGAAAGCAGTAATATAACATCCGGCTGTTTTTCTACTAGAAATTCAAAGCCGGCAGTAAAATAATTCTTTGCTACATCCCCGGCGACATTTATTCCTCCGGCTATATCGATAAGTTCAGTTATAAAACTTTTTCTCCCCGCAGTCATCATCGGATTTGCCGATATTTCTACATAAACCTTTTTTCTGTTAACATTTGCTGCTTTTTGGGTAACTTCTTTTAGCTGCCAGTGGATTTTTGAAATTACTTTCCTACTCTTATCTTTTCTTTTTGTTATTTTACCAATACGTTTAATACTCTCTTTTAACTGTTCAATGTTTTCCGGCTCGACAGTAATAACTTTTATGCCTCTTTTCTTTAATTTGTCTATAAGTTTTTTTTGAGGCAGACCGGCATCAAATACTATATCCGGGTTGAGGGAAAAAATCTTTTCTAAGGAAGGATTCATAAAATTTCCCACTGATTCTTTCTCCTTAGCTTCCGCCGGATAATTGCAAAAATCGGTTACTCCCACCAGATTTTTCTGAGCCCCCAAAGCATATATAATCTCCGTCGTAGCCGGGGATAGAGAAAGGTAAGTTTCTCCCGGCTTGCTCTTTGAACCATCCGAAAAACTACACCCGGATAATATAAAAATTAATATGGTTAAAATAACTTTCTTTAATTTGTCAAACATAAAAAAACCCGCTTTGTTATCTTCAAGCGGGATAGACTTATAACTTTACTTATATTTAAAAGTTTTCGCCCGTCCTTCCCTCGAAGTCCAAATATAGGCAACAGGTACTCTGACTTTCACAGTTGCGGGGCAGCGCCTGACTTTCACAGGACTTCCCCTGTCTGCCTTTATCTTATGATTTCCTTATATCAAATTCTAAACCGGTATTCAAGAATTAAACTTTAGTTTCTCCGGACTTTTGAAGAGCTATTTTTGTAAATACCGGGCCGAAAATTTCATTTAAAATTGTAGTGGCAATTATTATAAAAAACACTTCTTCTCCACCTATCCCTTTAAAAGTACTCTTCACTATCAGTGCAAAACCTATGGCCACACCGGCCTGAGGAGCTAGAGCCATTCCCAGGTATTTTTTTACTTCATCTCTCGCCGACACCGCTACTGCTCCCAGATAGGAGCCGAGTATTTTTCCCGTAAAACGGGTAATAAAATATACTCCCGCTGCCAGAGGAAGATGTTTAAGCATCCCAAACTGAAGTTCAGCACCGGCCAGAACAAAAAACAACAAATAAAAAGGTGGCTCTATCTCATTTAAAGTTTCAAAAAATCTGTATTCAGTTCCCGACTGATTGGCCAAATATATCCCCATAGACATATTGGCAAGCAGTACAGAAAAACCAAAATGCTGTGATATCCCGGTGTTAATTAAAACAAATCCCAGTATATATATAAGTATACTTATAGAACTGTCGATAAATTTAGGGAAATTAGCAAACAATACTCCTAAAATAATTCCCAGTAATACCGCTCCGCCTATCTCAACAGAAGCTTCAATAAAACCGGTAGTTATCAAAGTTCCCAGAGTTTCCCCGACCATAGTCATACCCCGGGCCACTGCCAGAAAAACAGCAAACATTATTATCCCACCGCCATCATCTAGAGCCACTACCCCCAGCAGTGTATCGGTAAAATTCCCCCTGGCTTTATACTCCCTTATTACCATTATAACAGCTATCGGGGCAGTTGCCGTAGCTATCGCTCCCAGTAATATGGCAATATGCATTTCCGTTCCTACTATAAAATACATACCCAACCCCACCAGAAGAAATGAAAAAATAATCTGAGCCACTGTAATCCAGGCTACTTCCCGGCCAATATTCCTCAATTTTTTAAGGGTGAAGTTCTGTCCTAAATCAAAAGCTATAAAACTCAAAGCTATATTTGTAAACAAGTGGGCCGAATTCAAAAGCTCACCGGGAATAAGATTAAAAATTTCGGGACCGATTAATATACCCACCAGAAGATAAGAGGTTATATTGGGCATCTTGAGGTATTTTATTAAAGTAGCCCCGATTACCCCGGTTAAAAATATTATTCCTATAGAGAACAGGACATTTAGAGTCACTGAATAACACCTTTATTTTTAAACAGAAAATACACTATATCAAACATGCCCAGCACTCCCTTTAAGCGGCCCTGCTCATCGGTGACCATCAAAAATTTTGTCTTATTTTTCTTCATAACCGAATAGGCCTTAGAAATTGAATCATCGGGCCGAACCGACAGATATCTATCCGTCTTTATTTCATCCGCTATTACAAGAATACCCATCTCCGGAGTAATATAATCAAGATCGAGTTCATTATCTTCAACTGAATCGACAAAAGGTATTCCCTCCATAAGTTTATTCATCTTGGCGGAATGAGGTTCGAATACAGTTGTAATTTCATTTAAAGAGACCGCTCCCACAAGCCGGTCTTCTTTGTCTACTACCGGCAAAACATGAACGTGCTTTTCCTTAAAAAACTTTATTATCTCATTGAGAGGAGTTCCTCTTTTGGCGGTCATTACCTCTTTTATCATGCATTCTTTTACTTTAAACACTCTAATTTTGCCTCCCGGCTAATGCGTTTCCTAATTTATGGATTTATCAAATTAGGCTTTCATAAAATTAACTTTATATTTTCACCCTGTATTACACTTTACTAAATTTGTTTTTAAAGTTCTAAGCAGAATTTTGAATCCTCTAAATAAAAATTTTATATTTATCCCTTTTTACCTAAAATAACTACAGAATATGATTGTTTTTCCAAAACCTGTCAACCGTAAAAAAACCGCTTGATTTTTTTTCAAGCGGGCTAAACTTTTATTACCTCAAAATTTATATATATAAGGGATAGTTACTCTAACTTTTTCAGCGGCACCTGCTGCTTTTGAATTGAGCAAAAATTCAATTCCTTATATTTTATAGTATTATATAAAATTATAACAGCTATTCAAAAAATCAACTTCTAATTTCTCCGGATTTTTGAAGAGCTATTTTAGTAAATACTGGCCCTATTATTTCATTTACAACCGTAGTGGAAATTATTAATAAAAATATCTTTTCTCCTCCTGTATTTTGAAATACAGACTGAACAATAAGAGCAAAACCTATAGCCACACCGGCCTGGGGAATAAGAGCCATCCCCAAATATTTTTTTACTTCTTTCTTTGCAGATGCCACTACTGCTCCCAGATAGGACCCAAACACCTTCCCCCCAATCCGGGTAATAATATATACAGTTGCCGCAGCCGGTAAATATTTAAGCATTTCCAGTTCCAGTTTAGCACCGGCCAGTACAAAGAATAAAAGATAGAACGGAGTTTCCAAATCTTTTAACGCATCAAAAAATCTAAACTCTGATTCCCCTCTATTTTCTAGATATATCCCCAAAGTCATATTTGCCAGAAGTGCCGAAAAACCAAAATGTAAGGCTACCCCGGAAGTAAGCAGAACAAAACCGAGAATATACAATAATATATCAATTGAATCATCCACGTACTTGGGAGTTTTAGAAAATATGGCTCCTATAATAACTCCCACTAAAATCGCACCACCAATTTCTACCAGAGCTTCCATAAAGCCGGAAACCACCAAACTCCCCAGACTGCCGCCCGTTTGAGTTATCCCCCGGGCCACTGCCAAAATTACGGCAAACAATATAATTGACCCTCCGTCGGCGAAGGCAACCACTCCCAATAAGTTGTCCGTAAAATTCCCTTTAGAACGGTATTCTCTTATTATTGTTATCACCGCTATTGGAGCCGAGGCGGTAGCTATAGCTCCCGCCAGAATAGCCATATGAAAGGAAATATCCGGCAACATATATAAACTTCCCCCTACCAATAAAAATGTAACTACCATCTGACCAATAGTTAAGACAACTATATTACTCCCTATAGATTGCAGTTTTTTAATTGAAAAATTTTGGCCCAGTCCGAAAGCTATGAAACTTAAAGCCACATTGGTAACAAACTTAGTGGAATTCATAAGAGCCGGAGATATTAAATCCAACAATTCAGGCCCTATCAGAATACCCACAAAAATATAAGAAGTAATATTTGGCAATTTTAAATATTTTATTAAAGTAGCCCCGATTACCCCGGTTAAAAATATTATTCCTATAGAGAACAGGACATTTAGTGTCACTGAATAACACCTTTATTTTTAAACAGAAAATACACTATATCAAACATGCCCAGCACTCCCTTTAAGCGGCCCTGCTCATCGGTGACCATCAAAAATTTTGTCTTATTTTTCTTCATAACCGAATAGGCCTTAGAAATTGAATCATCGGGCCGAACCGACAGATATCTATCCGTCTTTATTTCATCCGCTATTACAAGAATACCCATCTCCGGAGTAATATAATCAAGATCGAGTTCATTATCTTCAACTGAATCGACAAAAGGTATTCCCTCCATAAGTTTATTCATCTTGGCGGAATGAGGTTCGAATACAGTTGTAATTTCATTTAAAGAGACCGCTCCCACAAGCCGGTCTTCTTTGTCTACTACCGGCAAAACATGAACGTGCTTTTCCTTAAAAAACTTTATTATCTCATTGAGAGGAGTTCCTCTTTTGGCGGTCATTACCTCTTTTATCATGCATTCTTTTACTTTAAACACTCTTTTTCACCTCCCGGGTTTTAAAAGTTGATTTTTGGCTCTGCAAATTTAATATAATACGATTTTTTAACTCAACCTTTTGCAAAGCTTTTTTCATATTTTCAACTGCACTGTATTCTACTTCCATACTACCTACCGGATTTTCTTCCGGTCTCATTCCGTGAGAATCAGAACCTCCAGTGACAAATAACCCCAATTCATAAGCTGTTGCTTTAAATTTTTTCTGTTCTTCCTCCGATACGTGGGGATGATAAATTTCTATTCCCGAAAGCCCCAGCCGGGCCAGACGGCGAATAAAATTTTTGTGACTGACGCCAAAGGAAGGGTGGGCCAATACGGAGATGCCCGCCACCCGGTGAATCATATTAAGAGCTTCGACAGGAGTTAAACGCAATTTTCTTACAAAGGCCGGGCAATTCTTTCCCAGATATTCTCTGAATGCTTCTCTTACGGTTTTCACCTCCCCTATCTTTACCAGACAGCGGGCAAAGTGCATTCTTCCAATGGCCCCGCTCCCCGCCTGGGCAAACAGCATCTGCTCATCAATATTTACCCCTATATTCTGAAGCTTATTTAATATATGATAGGCCCTTCTTTCCCTGGCCTTTTGCAGAACTTTTAATTTGCTCTGAAACCATCTATTTTCCCAGTTTATAAAATATCCCAGTAAATGAACTTCAGTGGATTTATATTCGCAGGACAGTTCAATTCCGGGTATTACTTCTATACCGGTCTTGGCTCCGTATCTAATTGCCGATTCTATCCCTTCGGTTATATCGTGATCGGTAATAGCGACTGCCTTGAGATTTTTCTTTTTTGCCTGTTTTATTAATTCTACCGGAGTGAGTTTCCCGTCCGATAGAGTAGAATGTAAATGGAGGTCAACTTTTTTCATTCTTCTTCCTGTTCTTTCTGAATACGATCTATCATTTTTCTTATTTCAGAACCGGCCTCCTGTTTGACCTCCGCCATATTCTCAAATGCTTCCATGGCTTTTTCTTTAACCCTATCATCCACATCATCAAGCAGTTTCCTTAATATATGGGTAACCTTGGGAGTTGCTATTTCTCCTAAAGCCCAGGCGGCTGAAAGTCTCATCCATTTATTGGGACTGTCGGCCATCTTTTCTAAAGTCTCTACAGCCAGCTCGGGATTGTATTGATGTATAGCTACACAGGCATTAGCTCTTACCCGATTATTGGAATCCGACAAATACGGTTTCAGCATTTTCTGGGCGACATTGGGATCACTTACGGTCTTGGGGATCATCTCCACTCCATCCGCTCTGGCCCTTACATGAGGATTTACATCAGTTATTACCCTCCCGCTTTTAAGTTCCACCTTTTCTGTCTGTTCAGAGGATAGGGCTCTGGCCTGCATATTGAGAAGCTCAAGCAGCTTTTCCTGCTGCCTGGAAAATTGATTTTCTAATTCATTTTTTATCTGTTCTATATCCTCCTGGGTCTTACCTGCCGCAGAATGGGAAATCTGTTTTACAGCTTCTTGTTGTCCCTTAACCATCTGGTTTATACTTCTGGAAACTCTTTCTTCAAGTTCTTCGGATTCCTCTTCGGCCTCTTCGAGCCGGCCTAAGATGCGATCTTCAAGCTCGTCAAGCTGATAAATACTCTCATTAGATGTAAAATAGACTTTCCTGAGTATTATTATAAGAACTACCCCGATAATTAAGGCTACCCCCCCGATTCCATAACCTATCCAGCCTAGAGCCATATCGTCTTCTTCAAGATTTTCCGCCATAGATTTTAGTTGCGATTCGGTCTGGGCAAGTTTCTCTTTTGTTGTATTTAAAGATTCTTCCAAACTATTTTTTTGAGTGGAAAGAGTATTAATTGTATTCCTATACCTATTCTTTGCCGCTCTTTCCCGGGAGATCTGGTTTCTCAATTCTACAATTAATTCCTCCAGATTGGAATCGGCCGGGGAACCGGATGACTCCTGTTTTTCTTCCGGTTCTTTATCTTCTCCCTCTTCTAATTCTTCTAAATAATTTTTGACCTCTTCATCATCGGGATATAATTCTTCAGCCCGCAGAAAATATTCTTTTGCCTTTTCAAAGTTTTCATTCTCAAAATTATTCTTTCCCTCTTCAACTATCGACTTAAAAAGCAGGCGGCGGGCCTCGGGATTATCTTCATTTTCAAGAATTCGTTCAAAGCCCTGGATGGCTCCCTGGTAATCCCCTCCCAGATAATTCTTAATTGCCCTATCCATTAAACCGTCGTCCTGGGCAAAAACTAAATTTAAAGGTGAAACTAAAAATAATAAAACTAAAATAAGATATAAATGTTTTTGTATGCTATTCACGTAATTTTAATACCTCCTGTAATCTTCTATGTAAAGCCGGAACATGATCACTGTCCGGATTTAATTTTAATGCTTCAACTAATTCCTGCTCGGCGGCGCTGTATTCCCCTTCTTCAAGTAATTCCTGCGCTCGGAGAAGATGTTCTAAGTACTTAATAGGTCCGTACTCAGGGGCCAGAACCTTTATATTCTCAAGCTCCTTTCTGGCATCGTCAATCCGGCCCTGGTAATAAAATTCCAGCACCTTGCTTTCAAGCTTTTCCGCCTGTTCCAGTTTTTCTTTTCTATTCTCTGCCAGCCAGCGATTTATATCCTGCTTTAGCTCATTGATGCGTTCATCAGCGCCGTACTCCTGGACATATTCCTCTTTTTTAGCCCGGGCCCTGGCAATTTCATTATTATTATAATAGGTAAGAGCTTTAAGGTAAAGTTTATCTTTACTTAATTTTTCTTCTTTTTTCTGTATTTCTTTTTCTTGAATTGATGGAGGAATCCCAAATTTTCTGGTATACTGCAGGGAATGTTCAAAAATCTCATTATTATTATACGAATAAGACAAATCCACAGCCGGAGAATTAATTCCCAGACCGACCTGCCACTCGTCTTTTACCATTCCCCCTCTTAAAGCCAACCCCTTAAACGGAAATATTTCTATCCCAAAAACTTTTCTTAAACTATATTCACCGTATTCTTCCCTAAAATCTTCTATTAACACATCCGCTACAATATTAAAATAATCCGAATAAAAGATATTGATCCCCCCCTTAATTTTTCCCGGAAAAGTTACCGTAGAACTCACATTTTCAAACTCCATTTCGGGATAATTTATATTTTTAGCAGAGACCCCTATATTTAACCACTCCAGAGGTGATAATAATATGCCGCCGTCTATTCCGGCTACTTCCCCGGACCCCTGAGAAGTCTCTTTTACTTTAATATTAGGAGAAACTCCGAATGATAAAACTTTTAAAATATCAAACCCCAGACCAAACCTGTGAATCTGGAGATAATTATCCATGTCCGTAAAGTTAACAGAAGTACCCGCTCCAATAGATACCCAGGATCCAAGGGGAAGGATATATTCTGAATATCCGATATGCGTTTCACGATCTATATTTTTATAAAATAAGCTGTATTTATAGTGATTTCTTCGAGCCATCTCCCCGGGGTTAACACTTAAAGAAGAGTTTAAATTTTCTAGGGCAGCTCCGGCTCCCCCCAAAGCCATCACCCGGGAATCTAAAGAATAGAGAGATAATTGGGAGGACCGGACTACTGGTGCAGCTAACATTAAAATATATAATACTATTAGACTTTTTTTGATAGGAGCCCTCATTCTTTTTTTAACCTTCACTTACATAGTTAGCGGCTAATTTTTCATATTCAACAGCCCGGTCATTTATCATTTCTTTCTCTTGGTCCGTAATGGATCGAGATACAGTTGCAGGGATCCCCATATAAACCTTACCGGATTTTAATTTTTTGTTTTCCGGTACTACGGAACCGGCGGCTATTATTGTATTCTCCCCCACTTCACTGCCATCTAAAAGGATCGCCCCCATACCTATAAGAGAATTGTCTTTAACTTTGCTGCCGTGGATTATCGCCCGGTGGCCTATAGTTACATTATTCCCTACCAAAACCGGCAGCTCCGGACTGGTATGTATGACCGTGCCGTCCTGTATATTGGATCTTTTTCCCACAACAATCTTATCCACGTCCCCCCTCAATACCGAATTCGGCCATACAGATGACTTTTGAGCCAGAGTAACCTCTCCAATAATTACTGCGCTTGGAGCTACATACAGACCCGATTTTGTATCGGGAGTATGCAGTTTAAATTTAACTTTACTGTTTTTCATTAATAAAAAATATTCAGTATAAGATAACAGAATACAGCGCCGGCAACGGGGGTCATCACCCATCCCAGAAAAATAGATTTTAAAGAACTGAAATTGACGGTTTTAGAGCCTTTGACAATACCCACCCCGGTAATGGCCCCCACTATGGCCTGGGAAGTTGAAACCGGCACCCCGATGGTTTTACATATATGTACGGTTAAAGCCGCTCCCAATACTGCCACAAATGCCGAGAAATGATCCAGAACCGTGATCTTTTTACCCACAGTTCTCATAACTTTTTTAGAATAGGTCAAAACTCCCAGAGCCATCCCAATTCCCCCGGCAGCCGATGCAATAAAAGGAGCACTTAAACCAATAAATGCACTCATCTTATCAAATACTCCGCTTTCTAAAAAAGGAGCAGTGGTAACAGCTGCATGAGAAGCCCCCAGGGTGTAGGCCCCATAAGAGCCGCTCAATATTAAAAGGGTTGAAAAAACTCTGTTGTACCATATATCAGATTTTATAAAATAGTTTACGGGCACGGCCAGAGACTTATACAGTATAAAGGCTATTAAAGCTGTCAGCGGCGGATTTACTACCCATACTACAAACATTTTGGAAAATTCGCTCCACTCGGCTCCGCCCAGGCCGGACAATGCGATACTTATTCCAAATATACTGCCTATGGAAGCCTGAGAAGTTGAAGCGGGGATAGAAAGATAGGTTAAAATTGTTATAGTTATGGCTGCTGCTATAGAGGCGGCAAAAGCAAGGTTTACTGCCCCTATTTCACTTGTAGAAAACTGAGTGCCGGCAATCCCTGACACACTTCCCATAAGATCCGGCCCTTCAACCAACGCTCCCAAAAGCACAAAAGCAGCTCCAAGCATTACGGCTGTTTTGTATTTTATAGCGTTAGTAGCTACTGCCGGACCGAATATGTTGGCATTATCATTAGCTCCCACACCCCAGCCCAGATATACACCGCCAAGAAATCTTAATTGACCTAAAAAATTTAAAATCATGGTCTAATAATATACATAATTACTTCTGTTTTGGCAAATTTTTTATAGCCCTGCGATAAAAATTGCGGGCTTTATTATTTTCGGGATTATATTCTAAAACTTTCTTAAAATTCCGGGCACTTTTTTGCCAATCCCGATTCCAAAAAAGGACTCCTTTATTATAATAAACCCGGGAAAAGTTAGGGCGGTATTTTAAAGCCAAATTATAACTTTCCAGGGCCAGCTTAAAATTTTTCTCCTGGCCATCTTGTCTATATTTTTTTTCATAAACTGATCCTAAATTATTATAGGATTCCGCCAAACGCCCGTGGAAAGCACTTTTTCGGGTATACTGCTCCATCTTAGCTTCTAATTTAGCTGTTCCCTCCTCATATAAACGGCTTGCTTCATTTAAGTTATTTTGCCTATAAAAACCGTAAGCCAGATCAATATACGGATCGGGAAATTCCGGAGCTGTCTCCATTGCCTTCTCATACCAGTACCGATAGTTATATAGCTTTTTTAAACGTTCAGTTTTTTTCCGGTTTAAAAATTCTCTGCCCAGCCTACTGTAGAATATAGCATAATTTTTAATAATATCCCTGCTAAAAAAATCATAATATTTTTCTGTATTATAGGTTTCGGATTTTTCAATAATTGCTCTATTTTTCTTTATAACTGTTTTCGGGTCATATTTTTCATTTTGAAGTAATATTTTAGATACAAGTCCATACGGTTTAATGTCCCATTTTTCATAAAATTTTCCATCTAATTCCATTGCGGCAGCCGGAGTTAAATAGATATTAAGCTGCTCGCTATTTCTATTTATAAATGTATCTATGTAACTCTCATCGGAATAGTAATCTTCACTCCAGTATAAATTCGGATATTCTTTTCTGAGTTTTTCGCGGTACCATTTTGCCGATATAAGCCCTTTGGATATAACTTTAACTTCCGGGCGGTATTCTTCCACAAAATTCATATACCACATAGCAAAAAGAGTATGATCTTTTCTCAAGAATACGGCGGATTTATCCTCGACTGCAGTCAATATGTCAATAGCATAATTCCTGGCCAGGTAATTATCGCTTTTATCTACTTTAGGATGGGTAGATAAAAACCTGAAGATAATAATGGCTCCTATTATTAAAAATATCGCCGGGCGGTCCGGATCTTTTATCAGCAATTTAAGACCCACAGCCGCTAAAACTAAAAGAGCCATCTCAGGGAGAATATACCCCACTTCAACTATTGCCCGGGCGTGGGGGTTTACCGGCATTTTGGCCATATATATAAACAGGGGCCCGGTCAATAAAAATATGGCCGAAAATAAAATTACCGTTTTTTTCTGCTTCTTTTTTTTGAAACCCAAATAAACCGCTGTAAGAGCCAAAAAAATACCCGCCGGCGTTAAATCTCTTACTAAAGCTTTAAAAAATATCCACAGTTGTGGTCCTAAAACCTGCCCTAAAGTTACCTCTTTAGATACAAGATCCAAAGTGTGTCCGTATCCTTCGCGGGTAATAACACTAATCACTCCGGATATGTCAGAGGGATCCCCCCAGTTTATAAACGGCTCCGCCAGCGCTCTTATAGGTAGATATAAATATACTGAAATCCCCAGGCCGAAAAATATAATAATTCTCCAAACATTTATTCTTTTAAATTCAGTACTTTTAACGGCATAAAATAAGAGCGGCAAAGCGGCAAAAACAGCAGTAAGATGATTTCCCAGAGTAAGTCCTAAAACAAAACTGCCCAGTAAATACTTTTTCTTTAAAAACAGGTAAATTAAAAACACCACCATCAAAAGATTCAGGGCATACATCTCAGATACTACGGCCAAAAGCCAGACAACATAGGAAAGCCCGGTGAGAAAACTGCCCAGGATCGCAGAGGCCATACTTCCCGTTAAAAAATATATAATATAAAATAACAGGGTTACTGCAGCCGCCGTGGCTACGGCCGATAAAAGATTCATACTTAACGCCGGAGAAAGCCCTAATAAATCACCGGCTGTGATAAAAAACTTACCCACTATCATATACAGAGGATATCCCGGAGAATGTGCTATACTTAAAGTCTGGGCAGCCGTAATTAATTCTCCGCTGTCTCTATACGGGGGTACGGTAGGGCAGACGGTTATTAAATATATTACAGTAAAAATTAAAAATACAGCCCCTAAAACTAATCTTTTATTTTTATCAAAACTCAGATCCATGGATTTCTGGGGACGGCTTCTATTAATTTCTTGGTGTATTCATTATCGGGATTTTTAAGTATTTTTTCTTTGGTGCCGTATTCAACAATTTCCCCCTCTTTCATCACTGCAATATTTTCAGAAATCGCTCCCACTATCTCTATATCATGGGCAATAAATACAATAGATAAATTTTCTTCCCTGTTTAATTTTTTCAATAATTTAACAATCTGGGCCTGAACGGAAATATCAAGAGCGGAAACCGGTTCGTCACATACAAGTAATTTCGGAGTTAAGGCCAGAGCCCGGGCTATTACCACCCTCTGTTTTTGGCCTCCGGACAATTGATGGGGATAGTCTTTAAGGCCCACACCGGGCAGCCCAACTTCCCGCAAAAGATTTTTAATATTTTTTTCTACTGCTTTTTCAGCAATCTCAGAATGGGATAGTCTCAGGGCCTCCTTTAAGATATA
Source organism: Elusimicrobiota bacterium (assembly GCA_051745145.1). Taxonomy (GTDB): domain Bacteria; phylum CG03; class SLGR01; order SLGR01; family JAGXOG01; genus CAYZAK01. The sequence continues at coordinate 34,065 of JBNJDT010000005.1, read as the reverse complement.
TCCTATTTTTAACTTGGGATTTAAAGAATTATACGGATTTTGAAAAACCATCTGGGCCGGATAAACTTTCCGGTTATCTAAATATTTTTTCCAGTTTAATTCCCCCGAGCTCACATCTTCAAGCCCACATATAAGTCGAGCCAGCGTAGATTTACCGCTTCCCGATTCTCCTACTATACCTAAAATTTCACCTTCTCTTATTTTAAAACTCACCCCGTCAACAGCTATTACTTTCTTTCTTCTGGTACCTAAAAAATCCTCGGGAATATATTTTTTTTTAATATCTTTTCCCGCTAAGAGAATATTTTTATCCTTCATACCTTAAAGCACCTCACCCTGCGCTCAGAATTCGCCCCGGGTACCTTTTTTAATTTTGGGTCATTTTTTTCACATTTTCCGTCTTTTAACGGACACCGCGGATTAAAAGAACAGCCTCCCGGTAAATTACCCGGCGCGGGAACGCTGCCCGATATAGGTTTAAGTTCTCGGTCGGGATTTTTAATATCCGGCAGGGAATTCAAAAGCCCGCGGGTATATGGATGGGCTGGGTTTTTAAAAATTTCTTCTGCCGGAGCGGTCTCCACAATTTTTCCGGCGTACAGAATATAAATTCTATCTGCAAAACTGGAAATTAGATTTAAATCATGGGTTATATACAGCATACTCAAATTTAACATTTCTTTTAGTTCAAGCAGGGTATTGAGAACTTTCTTCTGAATAGTCACATCCAAATTACTGGTGGGCTCATCGGCGATGAGTATTTCAGGCTCGTGCATAAGAGCGGCTGCTATCCCCACCCTCTGGAGCATTCCTCCGGACAGTTGATGGGGATAGGAATTTATTATTCTATCGGGATCGGGCAAATGAACCATATTGAGCTTTTCCACAATACTGCTCATGCAATTTTTACGCTCCGACGGCTGGTGGGTTAAAAAAGCTTCTTCCAGCTGCCGGCCGATCTTTATAACCGGGTTAAATGTATTAAAAGGATCCTGTAAAACAAAGGCTATTTTATTGGCCCGGATCTTCTGTAAATCCTTTTTTGATAAACCGGTTATATCTACCCGGGAAGAACCGGATTTTAAAATCACTTTTCCGCCGCTTTTCTGCTTTTGGGCAGGATTTATCAACCGTAATATAGATAACGCCAGCGTGGATTTACCGCAGCCGGACTCACCTATTAGAGCCACCGTCTCTTTGGACTTTAGGTATAGATTTACTCCCCTAATAGCGGGTACGGGCCCGGAAGAAGAAGAATATTCAAAAGTTCTATTTTTAATATCTAAAATAATCGGTTCACTCACGGTTTATTTGTACTCCTGGGATCCAGAACATCTCTTAAGCCTTCGCCTATCAGATTAAAAGCCAACACCGTAATGAAAATAGAAAACCCCGGAAATACTATAAGCCACCAGGCCTCTCTGCCCATATAATCTTTTCCGGTAGTCAATATATTCCCCCAGGACGGAGCGGGCGGTTGAACGCCAAGCCCCAGAAAAGAGAGAATAGATTCTGTCAATATAGCTGTTCCCACCCCCAGAGTCGCTGTTATCAGTACCGGGGCAATAGTATTAGGGAGCATATGTACAAAAAGTATTCTGACTTTCGATAACCCCATAGCCCGTACTGCCTTTATATAATCCTTATTTCTAACCGAAAGTGCTTCCCCTCTTACATATCTGGTTAAACCCGGCCAGGAAGTTAACCCGATGACTATCATGACATTTACTATACTGGGTTCTAAAAACGTTATAACCATAAGCACTAAGAATATGGTTGGAAAGCAGAGCATAACATCTACAAGTCTCATTATTATTTTATCTGTCCACCCTCCGAAAAAACCCGCCGCCAGGCCCAGAGGAACTCCCACTAAGATAGATATACCAACAGCCACTATACCCACAGTCAGGGAAACTTTACTGCCCTCTACTATTCTAGAGTAAACATCTCTTCCTAAATCATCAGTTCCCATAATATATTCTTGCGACGGTCCTTTAAGTCTGTCTTTTAAATTTTGTTTATGGGGCTGATGGGTCTTAAGTAAACCGTTAAATACGGCGGTAAGTATCAATAACCCCACTATTACGCTGCCCGATAAAACCATCTTATTTCGCAATATTCTAAATAATTTCATTTTCTATATCTTATCCTGGGATCTGCCGCCGCATAACCGATATCTGCCATTAAATTTCCCAAAAGTGTCATAACAGCCATAATAACCCCCACTCCCATTACCACCGGATAGTCCCGGGCCATAATAGCATTATAAGCCAGTCGGCCCATACCCGGCCAGGAAAAAATAGTTTCAAATACCACCGATCCTCCTATAAGAGAGGGAATCAGCAAACCGGTTATCGTTATAAGAGGAATGAGAGCATTCTTAAGAGCGTGTACAAAAACAATCCGGTTTTCCCCAACTCCCCGGGACCGGGCCGCTGTTATATAATCTGCCCTTATTACCTCCAGCATGGAACTTCGCATATACCGGGACATAAAAGCCAGCCCCCCTATTGCCGAAGCAATCACAGGAAGTATTAGATGAGATAAAATATCTATAATTTTCTGGCCTCCCGATAGAAATTCATAATTAACCGATACCATGCCGGAGACCGGCAGCCAGCCCAATTTCACCCCGAAAAAATTCATTAAAAGTAAAGCTACGACAAACGTGGGTACGGAATACCCCATAAAAACTCCCACAGCCAGGACTTTATCTAATAGAGTATTGTGCTTAACCGCTGAAACTATCCCCACCGGGAGAGCTATGATAAAAATAAGAATCAAAGAACATATATTTAAAAGTAAAGTTGCTGGCAGGCGTTCAGCGATCTTATCCGTAACTTTTCGTCCGTCTTTAAAAGAACGGCCAAAATCCAGAGTAACTACTCTTTTTAACCAGTTAACATATTGAATATGTACGGGTTTATCCAGACCATACGTCTTATATAACCTTTGCTGGGCTTTTCTATCCACATCCGGGCTCATTTTAACCGAATCCACCGGCGAACCCGGAGTAAAATGCATAATAATAAAACTGATTACAGTTATCCCTACAAGTACGGGAATAAATAAAAGTAATCTCTGTAAAATATATTTTTTCATAACTTTTCCCAAAAACTTTCCGTAATAGATATCCTATAACCAGTTTCCGGCATTACAAAATTTTTGCCTTTTGTAATTATATATAAAAATAACGGGAGAGGGCCCAGGCTCCCATAACTAAAATAATAAGTATTTTTATTCCCATAGCCGCTACTCTACCCAGAAACGCTCCCCATCCCGCGCGGCCGGCTTTCAAAACCTCTTTTCCCTCTATATATTCACCTATAAATGCTCCCCCGAAGGTCCCTACTATAATACCTATTAGGGTACCAATGCCTGGAGCAATAGTTGTAAAAAAGACAGTGCCAACCAGCCCCCCGATTATAGCCCCGGCACTTCCTTTTCTCGAACCGCCGAATTTTTTAGCTCCGAGCATGCCGCTTACAAACTCCAGCACTTCGCCTAAGATAATTATTCCTAAAAAAATTATTAAAAGAGAGATATCTATAACTTCAAAACCGTTTATCAAGGCAGTTAAAAATATACCTATCCAGGTAACTATTGTTCCGGGGAGGCCCGATAAAACCATCAATATACCGACTAAACCAAATATTAATACTATTACGGTGTACAAAATATTCATTGTTTTTTACTTATTGTAATTTTCATATCAACAACTGCCAGATTTTATAATTCAAAACTTATCCCCGGTAAGGGTAAAACCAATCTTATCCAGATACTTATACACTCCCGCGCCGGCTGTTATTTTCAGAATATCACCCGGAATAAAAGGAACTACCCCCGTTAAAACGGCTTTTCCAAAAGATATTCCAGTAATTAATTTTAGCTGAACTGTTCCTATGGCATATATAACAGCGGTAGCCAGTATCATACCCGGTATAAGCATGTTTTTTTGGGTAAGTAATCCGGTAATATACGAAGCCGGAATAAATGCCATCACATATCCGCCGGTCGGTCCAAAGAGAGTTCCCAGACCGCTCCCCCCTCCCGAAAAAACGGGTATACCGACTATTCCCAGCAATACATACATTACCTGGCTGGCCGGACCAAATTTTTTTCCAAGAATAGCTCCGGCAAGCAGGCAAAAAAGGGTCTGTAAAGTTATGGGAACCGGTCCTGCCGGGATAATAACCAGTGCTCCGATACCGGTAAGTACGGCAAATAAAGCTGTATATACCAGTCCCTTTACACTCTTCATCCGTTTGCGGATAAACCCAATACTGTTACATTCTGTTTAAGTAATTCCCTCTCGGGAAACTGACAAAATCTTTTTCTATTGTTGTACATAAGGGGGGTGATCTTTTCAAGATCCGGTTTAGAGCTTATGGCTATTTTACGGGTATTGGGAGTTATCTCTCTCCATAAACCGGTTAATTTTTTACTTACCTGGCCAGAACAATTCATTTTCTGACAGATCCACCTTGCTCTTTTTTTCTCTACTTTAACAATCTTTGGTACATATGCCGCCTGGCCCCGGTCAATGAATTTTTTAAAATTTTCCCTGGTCAAATTTTTCGGAACCACGCCGCCTACGGGTAACATATCCCGGGAAGCCCGGCACTTTTCCAGAACTTCCACTGTATTATTTAAGTAGCGGTCGGGAAAGCCCAGGTTTTTCATCTCCTCTTCCGTGCGAAAGTGAAATCCGCGCCCGTCATAGGAAAAATCGGATAACTGATAAAATCTACTTTTTATATAACAGTCATGGGCCAGGCTATCATCACTGTCCAAATAATGAGAGTCGTTGGTAAGAATTATTTTCACCTTGTGCCGGGATGCAAGTTTTTCCAGTAATTTATTGGCCTTTTCTTCAGTTTTTACTCCGTGACGGCCCACTTCGCAGTAAAAGTCAGATCCGAATATATCTTTAAATTTTCCAAATACTTTATCGGCCTCATCATAACCTTCATTGACTGCCGTGCGGGCTATAATATTCCAGTAACAGCCGGAAAGGGCAACAAGACCTTTATTATATTTTTTCAGCAGTCGCCAGTCTATTAATCCTCTTCTGTCCTTAAAATTATACTTCTTCCAGGATACATTTATTAAATTTATTAGATTAGACATCCCCTCTTTATTTTTAGCCATCAGCACAAGATGATAACGCCGGTTATCCGAATTTTTTATAGTTTTAAGGGCATCGTTTACAAAATAAAACTCGCAGCCTACGGCCGGAATAATATCGTATTTCTTACATTCTTCTATTAATTTAAAAGGCAGGGAAAGTACTCCGTGATCGGTTATAGCCATTCCTTTTTGACCGTCAAGAGCTGCTTTTTTTACAGCGTCTTTTATATATAAAGTGGAATCCGAAAAAGAAGCTACTGTATGACAATGTAAATGGGCAAACATTTTTTTAATCTTTTCTAACCATAATATTTAAATATATAGAATTTCTTTTTTTCATTTATTTCACCCGGAATAATTTCTCGGACAGTAAAAATATTGATTTTATCATATAATTGTATTTTAAAATTGGTAGCGGCAACGGGATTTGAACCCGTGTCGCAGCCTTGAGAGGGCTGTGTCCTGGCCCTGGCTAGACGATGCCGCCACCTAAAAATTTACAATTACTATAATCAAAATAAAATTTATAGCTGCTTTTTAAAAATGTATTAAAGAGACTGCATCTCAAACATTTTTCTGTAAATACCCGGGATATTCAGTAACTCTTCGTGTCTGCCTCGTTCTACAATCTTGCCGTCTTCTATAACTATAATTAAATCTGCCTTTCTTACTGTAGAGAGACGGTGGGCAATAACTACTGTGGTCCTATTCTCCATAAGTTTATCCAGGGCTTTTTGTACCAACTGTTCCGATTCCGTATCAAGATGAGAAGTGGCCTCGTCCAGCAGTAATATCTCGGGATCTTTTATTAAAGACCGGGCTATTGAAATACGCTGTTTTTGTCCACCGGACAGCATTACCCCTCTTTCTCCCACTATAGTATCATATCCATCAGGTAATTCCTGTATAAATTCATGGGCATGGGCTGCCCGGGCATATTTTTCTACTTCTTCCTGGGAAAAATCTCCCAGACCGTAGCAAATATTTTCCCTCACCGACATATTAAACAAAATTATATCCTGCATTACCATAGACATCTTGCCTCTTAAAGATTTTATATTGTATTCCTTTAAATCTATACCGTCAATTGTTATTTGCCCTTTCTGAGGATCAAAAAACCGGGGCAGCAAATTAATAGCCGTGCTCTTTCCCGCACCCGATGGCCCGACAAAAGCCACTATATCTTCGTTTCCTATCTCAAAATTAAGGTCTTCCAGAACATAATCCTCATCCTTATAGGCAAAACTGACATTTTTAAATTCTATCTTATCCCGGAAACGGATCAGCATTTTGGGGTTTTCTACCTGTAAGATGTGTTCTCTGTGGTCCAGTATTTTAAATATTCTTTCCGCAGCGGCAAAGGACCTCTGGAGTTTCTGGTTTATACTCGAAAAATGTTTAGCCGGCTGATACATTCCCACAAGAAACCCTAAAAACATAAAAAAGTCCCCGGGAGTTATCTCCCCGGCCATAACCGACTTTCCCCCCAGAATAATTATTGCCACTACTCCGGCATTACTTAAAAACTCAATAAACGCCCTCTGGAAGGCATTTATTTTTTCCGATTTTAAAACAATATCCACAAATTTTTTGTTGACCTTTCTCATGGTCCTGTGTTCTTCCTTCTCCATGGAAAAGGCTTTTATTAACCTTATGCCGGCAATTTTCTCTGAGAGAAAATCATATATATCGGCCATCCTCTGGTGTCCTGTCCGGCCTATTTTTCTCATTATATCCGAAAATTTAGAGACCGGAAATATTATTATCCCAAAACCTATCATAGAAAGAATAGCCCACTGCCAGTTTGTATAAAAAATTAAAAATATAAGAAAAATTAACTGAAAACCGTCCCGGATAAGTCGGGCCGGGATCTTTACAATAGAAGTCTCCAGATATTTTACGTCATTGGTCACCCGGGATAATAACTGTCCGGTGGGGTTTGTAGAATAATAACTTAAACTCAAAAACATTAAATGGCGGAATATTCTATTTCTGAAATCCTTGGTAATATTCTGTCCTATATAAGCCATATAATACTTGGAAAGAAAAGTAAATATCCCCTTTAAAACTGTCAGAATTATTATTATTACAGCCAGATAATAAAGGACATTTTCCCGGGGAAGCTGGTAATTTATAACCGGAATTAGAACTTTCTCCTGGGCAGTAAATATACCGTCCATAACCGGTTTCACAATAGCAATCAATGAAGGAGTTAACCCCCCTACAATAACTAAACTTATAAACGCTATGATAAACCGGCTGCGATACGGTTTTACATATCTATACAGTCTTTTTATTATCTTTTTATTTTTCAACTTATTCTTTAATTATTCCCCGATCGGACTTTTCTATAAATTCTATCAGATGCTCTACGTGTTCTGAATCCAGATTAGGAGTATTCTTTAATTTTTCCAGAGCCTGGGTGGTATTCAATCCTTCATTAAAAAGTATTTTATAGGCCGACTTGAGGTTAGATCTCTCATTTGACGAAAAATCTCTGCGCTTTAAACCTATACTGTTTAAACCAAATAATTTAAGGGGATTGCCTGCAACTCTACAAAACGGCGGAATATCTTTAGTTACCCGGGAGGCCCCGCCAATCATAGCTATCTTTCCTATCTTTGTAAACTGATGAATCGCCGTCATTCCCCCTATAACCACTTTACTTTCAATATTTATATGTCCTCCTAAAGTTGCACAATTGGCAAAAATTACTTCATCTTCTATATGGCAATCATGCGCTATATGGACATAGGACATTAATAAGTTCTCATCTCCCAATCTAGTGGTTCCGGTCGCCTCAGTTCCCCGGTTTATTGTGACATATTCCCGGATATTATTACTGTCCCCTATTACCACTCTGGTAGGCTCTCCGTCATACTTTAAATCCTGAGGAGGATTTCCGATTACTGCTCCAATCCCTATATTATTATTTTTACCTATAACCGTATTTCCCTCAACTACGGTCCGGGCGTCAATAGTTGTATTATCCCCGATACTGATATTCCCCCTTATCAGGCAAAAAGGGCCAATCTGGACATTATTCCCCAGGTCTATATCCCCTTCCAATACTGCTGTAGAATGAATTAAATTTTCAGACATTTTATTTTTCCACTAAAGTAAACATAAATTCCGCTTGAGCAACTTTACGATCTCCCACAAAAGTTTCTCCTCTCACTTTTCCGCCTTTTGAACGGGCTCTTATTAACTCTACCTCAGATTTTAAAACATCCATAGGTTTTACATCCCCGTAAAATTTAACTTTATCAATTATTATAAAATAAGCCAGCTTATTTTTCACTTCCGGCTTGGTAAGAAGCATTACCGCAGACGACTGAGCCATAAATTCAATTATTAAAGCCGGAGGGAAAACCGCCTCTTCCGGATAATGGCCTTTAAAAACCGGTTCGTCAATAGTAATATTTTTATAACCTATTGCGGTTTTCATAGAATCTCCCACTTCTATTTTATCCACCAGTAAAAACGGATATCTATGGGGTAAAATTTCTTTAAGTTGATCTACATTCAAAACCTTGCCGGTCGACCGCGAACTTTTATCCATCTTTTCTTTTAATTTTCTGGTAAACTGTATATTAGAATTGTGTCCGCATCGAATTGCTATAACCCTGGCTTTTAAATTACAACCCAACAAATAAAGATCTCCTAAAAAATCTAAAAGCTTATGGCGGACAAATTCATCTTTAAACCGCAATTTTGTATTTTTTATCTCTTCGTTACCTATTACTATAGTGTTATTTTCATTTCCCCCTTTTCCCAGCCCCTTCTCTTTTATTAATTCAATTTCTTCTTCAAAACAATAAGTCCGGGCAGAGGCTATTTCATTTATAAAATTTTCTTCTGTTATATCCAGCTTTTTATATTGACTTCCCAGCACATTATCACCGTAATAGATCACCGAACTTATTGTTAAATTATCGGAGGGAAAAGCTATTATATCCGCCGACCCGGCAGAAATTGATACCGGTTCTTCCGGCTGAAAATATTTTTTTGAAGCTTCCTGTTTTTTTATTCCGGCTTTTTGGATACTTTCAACAAAAATCTTTGCGCTCCCGTCCCCTACGGGCATCTCACTCTTATCTATTTCCACAGTCAAATTATCTATCCCCAGGCCATAAAGAGAAGCTAATAAATGCTCAACAGTTTGAACTTTCGCCTTGCCGTTCTCCAAAGTTGTACCCCGCATAACTCCGGTAACATATTCAATCTGAGCAGGTATCGGTGGACTGTCCTTAAGATCAACTCTTACAAATTTAACCCCACAATTGACATCCGCCGGTTTTAAAGTTACATTCGCCTCTTTCCCGGTATGTATTCCGATTCCGGAAAGATTAATTTCCTCAGCTATAGTACACTGAGGTTTATTATTCGGCATTTTCTATTTTTTTAGCTATTTTTTCAACTTTATTATAAAGCTGAGGAAGTTTTTTCATTAATACATATTTTTTTCTAGCTTCTTTGTGGTCAGTTGCCGGATAACCGGAAACTGCCTGACCGGGTTCAATATCGCGAGTAACACCAGCCTGAGCACCCACCTGGGCACCTTTTCCCACTTTTATATGTCCGACAACACCCGCCTGACCGGCAAGTACTGCACTGTCGCCTATAACTGTAGAGCCGGCTATACCCACCTGGGCAATAATTAAACAGTTTTTACCTATTTTGACATTATGGGCAATTTGAACTAAATTATCAATCTTTGTCCCCTCATCTATAACTGTATCTCCGGGTGAACCACTGTCAATAGAGACATTGGAGCCTATCTCTACCCGGTCACCTATCTTTACCCCCCCCACCTGAGGAACTTTTATATGTTTTCCGTTTTCAGTAGAATACCCGAATCCGTCATCCCCTATAACCGATCCGGAATGGATTATTACATTATCCCCCAAATTAACGCCTTCCATAATTTTTACCCCCGGATATATAATGCAATTTTCCCCTATATGCACACCTTTACCTATATAACAGTTAGCATATACAGCACTGCCCTTTCCTATCTTCGCACTATCTTCTATAACTGTAAATCTATCAATATGGACATCGTCCGCCAACTTTACATCAGAACCTATACCAGCCTGCTCACTTATTCCCGAAAACGGTAACTTTTTTTCTTCTTCATAAATTTTTTCAATTACCTGGCGAAATGCTTTAACCGGATTGTCAACTCTTATATAACTATCCAAATCATTAATATCTATATTCCGGTCTACAATAACACATGAAGCGGTGGTCTTCTTTAACCATTTTTTATATTTGTGATTCGCTAAAAACGTTATCTCTCCGGCGGTGGCTTCCTGGATAGTATTAGCACTGGAAATCCTTTCTTTTTTATCGCCGTTTAATTCACCGCCAATTAATTCAGCTATTTTATCTAGGGTTATACTATTCATAATTTTTATCCATCTCTCTTATAATTTTATCGGTTATATCAACCTGTTTATCCACAGAAAAAAGAACCATATCTTTATTTAATATTACGGTATAATCACTTTCTTCGGCCACTCTTTTTATAGTGTCGTATATCTCCCCCATTATATTGTGTCTTAATTTTTCCTCTTCCTCTTCTATAATTTTTTTGCTGTCCAGCTTTAATTTTTTCAAATCTTCCCGTTTTTCGTCTAATGATTTTTCGAAATTCTCAATTTCCTCCTCGGAAAGTTCATCGTTCTGATTATCTAATTTTTTAGTTACATCTTCAATTGCATCTTCAGTTTCTTCTATTTTATCTTTTTTATCATCAATAAGGTTTTGCAGGGAATCTTTCGCCTTGTGAACTCTCTTTAATTCATTAAAAACTTTTTCCACCTTCACATAAGCCACGCGACTGGGGGTTAACTTCATTGCCTCAGCCGTTGAATACCCCCCTAATACCAGTGAAATTCCCAGAATAAATTTTATTAATGTTTTGTTGCTTTTCATTATTTTTTCTTTGTTTTCATCTTAAGCTTCGTCGCAGTGAATAATACCGTGATAATATGAATTATATTATTTTAAAATATGTCGCCCAGTGTGAAATACCACTGCCCTTCTCTGGGCTTTTTATCCAATCCGTATCCCCAGTCCAGCCTTATGGGAAAGGCGCGGGTTTTAAAACGTATACCAGCTCCAATACCCCGCTTTATATCATCTTTTCCAACTCCGTGAGTTAAATTTATGCCTTCTACAGAATTCCACACTCCCCCTATATCGTAAAAAATCGCTCCCTGCAAAACGGTCTGACCCCTTTCAGAAATTATAGGAAATTTAATTTCTGCATTCCCAACCAGTTTGTATTTTCCGCCGCCTGGAGGGCCTATATCATCCCAGTATTCATACCCCCTTACCGACTCCGCTCCCCCTATATAAAATCTTTCATAATCCGGAACAGAAGTATTTGAATACCTGGATAAGGCTCCCGTATTAAAATTTATAACGCCGGTGAATTTCCAAAAAATAGACTGAAAATATGTAGTTTTAGACTCAAATTTATTGAAATTTGCTGAACCTCCTAAAATTCCTCCCGCTATCTGATTGGTAAACGAAAGATAACTTCCCTTACGGGGATTAAAAGGATAATCCCGGGTATCATAAGTTAAACCCGGGGTAATACTGGATACGGTTTCAGCTTTATCCGAAATTATATCTTCCAGACCATCAAGGTCATAATTTTCCACCTGTTCAAGAGAATACTTTAAAGACGAACTGAAATCATCTGTAAAATGCCGACCAAAACTTAAATCCCCCCCGCGGCGGCGCTCATTATAACTTTGCCGGTTATCATCAATAGAATAATATTTTCTTGTCTGTGTATTATACACGCTTACGCTAAAAGGCGTGCGGGTATTAAAAAGATAAGGCTCACTAAATCTTATCCTGTAATCCTGTTTTTCAGAGCCAAATTCCCACATAGCTGATAATTTTTGACCCCGGCCCATCAAATTATCCTGAGATATCTGTAAATTTCCCACCAGTGAATCCTGAGTGGAATACCCGGCCCCTATACTGGCCGTTCCCGTTTTCTGTTCTTCCATTTTAAAGACTATGTCTGTCTGATCGGGGCTATTGGCAGGCAACATATCAATCTGAATATCTTTAAAAAAACCGAGTTTATATATTTCCGCCTGAGTTTTTCTAACTTTACTTAGTTCAAATGGCTCACCCTCGTGAATTTTTAATTCTCTCTCTATTACATAATCCCTGGTTTTGAGATTACCTTCTAAATAAATATTTCTAACAAATACTTTTGGCCCTTCTCTTATCTCTATATCAACCGAAATCTTATTTTCTTTTCTGGAAAATGAAAATTCCGGTTTTACGGCAGCCTTAATATACCCCTTTTCTCCGTAACTCTGCTGTATCTTTTGGATACTTCTTTCCAGCTTTTTCTCTGAATAGATATCCCCTTTTTCTATCTCTATAATTTCAGACAACTCTTCATCCGTTAATTGTATATTACCTATAAAATTTATATCAGACATATAAAATTTCTTGTTTTCATCAATAAATATCGTTATATGCATAAATTTTCTTTCCGGGCTATAGGTTATTAAAGGCTGGTGTACATTAACATTAAAATAACCGTTATCTTTATAATAAGCTTCTATCTTCTGTAATCCCTCTTCAAGGACATCTGACTTGAATATATCGCCTTCGTCAAGGTCTACTTCCTTACTTACCTTTTTATAATCCCCTTCTATAACCCCGATAAAGTTAAGCTCTTTAATCTCTATTTTTTTGCCCTCATTAATAAAGTAAGTAACCGCAACCTTGTTTTCAGCTTCTTTAGTGGTGGTATACGCTTCTACCTCAACATCGGCAAATCCTTTAGATTTATAATAACTTACCAGTTTTTGTACATCTTCTTCCATAACAAGATTATCAAAAAAATCTTTCTTACTGATTTCAATCTTTTTCTTTAAATCCCCAGTTGATAACTTTTCGTTTCCCTTAAATATTATTTCGTTAACTAAAGGTCTTTCGGTTACTTCATAAATAATTTTTATACTTCCGGTAGAAACTGTCTCTTGTAAAATGGATACATCTTCCAACTCTTTCATGCCGTATAAATTCGTTAAATCTTCACTTACCTTTTCCTGCTGGTACTCATCCCCCTCTTGAATAGTTAAATTACTATAGATATCTTCGGTAGGTACATTTTTATTACCCCTAATCTCAATTTTTTCTATTATATTGGCAGAAAAAACGGGCGAGAAAGTTACGGTTATCACGGTTAATAACAGAAATAAAATCCTGTATTTGTATTTACTTAGTATATTCATAAAGATATTTATATTATAATTATATGTAATAATTATAACAGTGGATTAAAATTTTTGCCCTCCGGTAGGATGGTGGGCGGAACAGGGATTGAACCTGTGACCTCTGCCTTGTAAGGGCAGCGCTCTAGCCAGCTGAGCTATCCGCCCGAAGCCCTAATTAAATTCTATAGTTTTCAATTTTTTCATTACTAAACGGAGCTGTTTTAATTTCCCTTTTAATATTACCATTATAATAATTAAATTTTATTTTTCCAGCCCCCGGGTAATTTGAATACCTTCCACATATTTTAGCCATAATTTTTATATCATGGGTACAAAACTTTCCCATACCCAGACAAAGCGGTCCTTTATAATTTTTAGCCACCATCTTAATTTCTGAAGATCGGTAAAATTTCTCTAATTTCAAATTTTCACCTTGATCTTTTCCAACAATTATTTTAAATTTTTCAGAGGTCCTAAAATGGCGCCCCAAATTAAGTAAAGCTATATTCCTTAAAGTGAACTTATTTTCTTTTTCCATTAAATCTCTTACCTTCCTGGAATATCCAATATTAGTAAGTTTACATCCACCCGCAGGGGTTGAATAATCATCGGCAGAAAACCCAAATTCCTGAATCAAACTTAACTGTCTTTTTCGAGATCGACCGGATATTTTAAGCAACTTTGCTCTATCAATATCTCCTTTCTTTTCAACAATTGTAGATTTAAAATTTTTAGCGGAAAGGGGTCTTAAAATCTTACCTTTTAATCCTGCCTCCCTTTCTATGAGTTGTATAGTATTATTTTTCTGAGACATAGGCCTTTGGCCACTAACTTCCCCGGTTACTATACAATCGTAGTCCTCGATTCTAAGAATATTCTTTGCCTTTTTTAACATCAGAATACGACAATCTATACAGGGATTCAAATTCTTTCCGTACCCAAAACGGGGGTTTTTTAACATATCCAGAAATTCAGTTCCTAGAACTACTTCCCTGTAAGGAATATTTAACTTATTGGCCTGTTTTAGGGGGTAAGCATTTTTATTTTCAAAAGGATTGGAAAAATGGAGGCAGGTTAAATCTGCGCCCTGGTTTTTTATTAGAACCGTGGCCAGCAGTGAATCCAGGCCCCCTGAAAGTAAAGTCAGCGCTCTTATTTTACCCATAATAATCCCTTCTTGTGTCTACAAAAACAATTTAAATAAATAATTTGATCTATGTAATAAAAATTAAGGAAAGATTCTATTGTAAAAAATAAATTTGGTGACCCCAAGGGGATTTGAACCCCTGTTGCTAGGATGAAAACCTAGTGTCCTGGACCAAGCTAGACTATGGGGTCACTCAAATCACTAAATATAGTTTTAATTATTTTTTTATACTTGTCAATACAAAATCAAAAATTTACGTTAGCTTTTTAATAATACTAAAAATAGTATATACTTTCAAATTATATACTATTTAATTATAATTATCTTTAGTATCTGTAACCGTTCCTCCACCCAACATTAACTGAATATACGGTCCTGTTATTTCCAGATTTGGACCTTCTTTTATCCCGGCAATATCATCAGCCGTCCAATCACCAGGATAAGGATCATATATATATCCTCCACGTACTCCCAAAGCCAGACCGCTGTGCTTTGAATCACCCGGTTTATCTTCTCCTAAAATAATTAAATAATCAGCCGCTATCGAAATATTAAGTAAAAACCCACCGGTTTTCATGTTCACACTCTTTCCAGGTTCATTTAAAATACTATTAAAAGATTCAGTTTCCTCTCCGGTAATTTTAAAACTCAATCCTCCGCCTCCAACTCCAATCATCGGATATATGTTAACCTTTTTTGACGGATATAATAAAAAACCTATATCAAAAAAACCGTACCCACCGGATAAAGAAGTAGTATAACTTTTACCATTTAGGACTTTTTGTTTTTCTTCGCCGGTCAAGGCAAAACCTTCTCCCCCCAGGATCAATCTTTTCTCCATCCCGTATCCGGCACCGCCAATTGTAACAAAATTATCTGAAAATTGAGGGTAATCTTTATTATTAGATTCCAAAGCGTTATTTAAAACATCCATATCAATTGTATTAAAACCGGAAATAAAATAGCCCCTTCCCATACTTTTAATGGAAGAATAGACCGGATTAATTAACCCGCTTACAGTAAAAAGCAAAAATAAAACTATTAACCTTACAATTTTCATTTGTCTCCTTTTTATAGAGTTCTGTCAATAGATTTTTAAAATAACAAACTTCAAAAGGAGTGTCAACTAAATACCGTATTAAACACTTAATTAGACCCTTAATATCCAAAGTTGAAAAATAACCGTAATTTGATAGAATGTGGTAATGTATTATATTACTGTAAAAACTTTTTTCTCCGCCGCTCACCGGCTGAGAAATTATAACGGAAATTGCGAAAATAATCACGGGCATAACTGGAAAGTCAAAGTAACCGCTGGGTTTAAAAGTTTAAATAAAAATGGTATGGCATTCGATTTCAGGAAACTTAAAAAGATGACTGAAGCCATTCTTGAAAAACTGGATCACAAAAATTTAAATAAGCTGGAATATTTCAGGGAGAATAACCCCAGTTCCGAAAATATTGCTAAATATATTTTTGAAAAAGTTTCTGCTGAAAATGTACCTGTTACCAGCGTAAAAGTATTTGAAACTGATAATTACTGTGCAACATATAGCAAAGAAATTTCTGATAATTAACTGTGCTAAATATAAGTGAAATATTTTACTCTGTCCAGGGAGAAACTTCATTAGTGGGTAAGCCCGCTGTATTTGTAAGGTTAAGTGGGTGTAATTTAAATTGTACGTGGTGTGATACTTCTTATGCCCGATCTGGTGGAAAAAATATGTCCCGCAGTAAAATTTTAAAAAAAATTAATGAGTTTAATTGCTCGCTGGTAGTAATAACCGGTGGTGAACCTCTTTTGCAGGAAAACTGTCTGGAATTACTAAAAGATTTAATACAAGCAAAATACCGCGTAGTTCTTGAAACTAACGGTTCTAAGTTAATAAAATATATCCCGGAAAAAGTTAAAATAGTGATGGATTTAAAAACTCCTTCTTCTAAAGAGACTGATAAAAACAATTTATTAAATTTAAATTTTTTGAAACAGAAAGATGAAATTAAATTTGTAATTAAGAATAAAGAAGATTTTTTCTGGGCTGTTGACTTTATAAAAAACATAAAAGATATTCAAGTCGGTGAATTTCTATTTTCTCCGGTAAAAGAAGGCATAGGATTTCGGAAGTTACTCCGGCTTTTAAAAAAATACTTTCAGCAAGGTCGGATACAACCGAATATACACAGAATTTACAAGTTAAAATGAATAATACTAAAAAATGCATAGTACTTTTAAGCGGCGGGCTGGATTCTGCCGTATGTCTTGGTATAGCTCAAAAAAATGGCTTCTCTGTTATGGCCTTAACCATAGATTACGGTCAACGCAGTAGTTACGAGATAAAAGCAGCTAAACAAATAGTCCGGTCTCAAAATGTCAAAAAACACAAAATACTTAAAATAAATCTAAGTAAATTCGGCGGTTCCGCTTTAACTACTGACTGGAAAATACCAGAGGAAGAGACTACGGGGATTCCCTCTACTTACGTGCCCGGAAGAAATCTCATTTTTTTATCCGTAGCCGTCAGTCTGGCAGAAATTGAAGAGGCCTATTCTATTTTTATAGGCGCCAACGTAAGAGATTTTTCCGGCTATCCGGATTGTCGCAGAGATTTCTTACAAAATTTCGAGCAAACTGCTAACTTAGCTACACGAGATTCTACGAATATAAAAATAAAAGCTCCGCTTCTTAATATGAAAAAATCTAAGATTATATCTAAAGGCAAACAACTGGGAATTAATCTGGATTTAACTTCATCTTGCTACAATCCGCTTCCAGACGGATCTGCATGCGGTAAATGTCCCAGTTGTAAGATAAGAGAAAAAGGCTTTAGAGAAGAAAAAATCAATGAACAATAAAAATAAAGAGAACTTAAATATTTTAAACCGGGGAGAAACTAAATATCCCGCAAACCCTGCCGAGGCCCAGCTGGAGACATTTAAAAATCCTTCTCCCAAAAACTCGTATACTATAGAATTTAAAACTGAGGAATTCACTTCCCTGTGTCCGGTAACCGAACAGCCTGATTTTGCCGCGATTACTATTAAATATATTCCTGAAAAAAAATGTATAGAAAGCAAATCTCTAAAATTATATCTGTTTTCATATAGAAATTATAAGGGATTTGCGGAAGAAATTATTAATAAGATAAAAGAAGATGTAGCTGAGGTCTGTGATCCCCGAAAAGTAGAAGTAACCGGAAATTTTAAAGCCCGGGGGGGGATTACAATAAATGTAGATACCGTATATATTAAAGAGAAAGGTGAAAATAAATGAAAGTAGCAATAGTAGGAACTGGGTATGTAGGATTAGTTACCGGAACTTGTCTGGCGGAATTGGGACATCAGGTAATATGTATCGACAATAATGCAAAAAAAATAAAAACTTTAAAAAACAATCAGATTCCGATATACGAGCCGGGTTTAGAAGAACTGGTTCGCAAAAATGTAGAGAAAAACAAGCTTTCTTTTAGTACAAGTATAGAAGAAGGCATTGATACAAGTGAAATAATTTTTGTGGCCGTTCACACTCCACCGTTGCCGGACGGCTCGGCAAATCTGTGTTATGTGGAAGACGTTTCTCGAGAAATTGCCGAATATATGACCGATTACCGGATTATTGTATCTAAAAGTACTGTGCCGGTAGAAACAGGGAAATGGATAAAAAGAACTATAGAAAAATATGCCGGCGAAGGAGTGGAATACGATGTAGCCTCCAATCCGGAATTCCTAAGAGAAGGTAAAGCGGTAGACGATTTCTTAAACCCGGATAGGATAGTAATCGGAATTGAAAGTCAAAAGGCAAAAGAAAAAATGCTTAAACTCTATGAACCGTTAGCTGAAAAAACAGATATTTTAACTACCAATATTGCAAGCGCTGAACTTATAAAACATGCTTCTAACTCATTTCTGGCAATGAAAATATCATACATTAACGCTGTAGCCAATATCTGCGAAAAAACAAACGCCGATGTCAAAGAAGTCGCCCGGGGAATGGGACTAGATAAGAGAATTGGAAATCAGTTTTTGGAAGCCGGTGTAGGGTTTGGGGGAAGCTGCTTCCCAAAAGATCTATCCGCTTTCATAAGAATATCTGAAAATCTGGGTTATGATTTTAATATGCTAAAGGAAGTACAAAAAATAAATGAAAACCAGAAAGCACTTATTATGGAAAAAATCAGAGAAAATCTCTGGAATTTAAGTAACAAAAAAGTAGGAGTTCTGGGGCTAGCTTTTAAACCTGAAACAGACGATATGCGCAATGCGCCCTCAATTGATATTATAAAGCAACTCGTCAGAGAAAATGCATCTGTAAATGCTTATGACCCACAGGCAGTGAAGAATGCCCAGAGAATACTGCCCGGAGCAGTTAACTACTGTGATAATATTTACGAAACGGCACAGGACTGTGAACTTTTGCTTATTCTCACCGGGTGGGATGAAATAAAAAATATGAATATAGAAAAGATAAAAGACAAACTTATTGACCCGCCGACTATTGTTGACGGTAGAAATATTTTTGATCCGGATCTAATGCATAAAAAAGGTATCCGGTATTCAGGGGTGGGAAGATGAACATAGTAGTAACCGGCGTATCCGGGTTCTTAGGTTCCCATCTGGCCGATTACCTGCTTGAAAAAGGTCACCGGGTTATAGGTATGGATAACCTAATAACCGGTAATACTGATAATATTTCCCATCTGGCCATGGAAAAAAAATTTAAGTTCATCGAACACGATGTCACTAATTATATCTACCTGCCTGGAGATATTGACTGGGTACTGCATTTTGCATGTCCGGCATCACCGGTTGACTACTTAAAACTTCCCATTAAAACCTTAAAAGTGGGATCTCTAGGAGCTCACAAGACCCTGGGACTGGCTAAAGAAAAAGGAGCCAGATACCTTTTAGCTTCATCTTCTGAAGTTTACGGGGATCCTCAGGAACATCCCCAGAAAGAAGATTATTGGGGGCACGTAAATACCGTAGGACCCAGGGGGGTATATGATGAGGCCAAAAGATTTGGGGAAGCAATAACCATGGCTTATCACCGATCTCACGGGCTGGATACCCGGATAGCCCGGATATTCAATTCTTACGGCCCCAGAATGAAAATCGGTGACGGACGGGTGGTACCTAATTTTTTAAGCCAGGCCCTGCAGGGAGATGCCCTTACCGTATACGGAGACGGAACTCAGACCAGAAGCTTCTGCTACGTAAAAGATACTGTCCGGGGGATCTATAAACTTATGCAGGCAGACTATAACAAACCGGTAAATATCGGGAATCCGAAAGAGATGACTATAAATAAATTTGCCCAAATAGTTCTCCGGATAACCGGTTCAAACAGTTCTATCACTAATGAAAAACTGCCTAAAAACGATCCCCAGGTCCGACAGCCGGATATAACTATAGCCCAAGAGATCCTGGACTGGCATCCAACTACTCCTCTTGATGAGGGATTAAAAAATACTATCGCTTACTTTAAAAAGATACTTCAAAAATAGATACAGGCAGGAATTAATCAGCATATCTAAAATCTTTAAAAATTTTTAATCTGAGTTTTTATTTTCTTCTTTGTTATCGGGAGAATCTGTTTTACTATTATTTTCGGAATGTTCTTCTTGAGGTTTTTCTTCAATTTCTCCGGAACTATCTTTTTCGCTTTTTTCCTTGCTGCCGGATCCAGAATCTTCCGGTAATTTCCCCTGAGTTTCTTCCTCATCACCGGTTGATTCTTCTTCCTCACTTTCTTCTTCCAGATTTTTAGATATCTTAAATATAAATTCCGAGCCCACGCCCAGTTCCGACTCTGCCCAAATTTCTCCTTCGTGAGCTTCAATAATATATTTTGTTATGGTAAGTCCCAATCCGGTTCCTTTGCGTTTGCCTTCGCTGCCTTTTACCTGTTCAAAACGATCAAATATCTTATCCACGTACTCTTCGGGCATTCCTTCGCCTGTATCTTCGACAGATACTTTTAAATATTCTTCCATATCTTCCAGTTTTACTGTAACTGACCCGCCTTCAGGAGTAAATTTTAGGGAATTGCTGACCAGATTAATTATAGCTCTTTGAAGCAGTCCCTCATCCGCAATTAGCTGCTTCGGAATTTCATTTAATTCTTTCTTTTTTAACTCTACCTTGTCTTTTTTTGACTGTGAAGATAATGATTTTATTACATCATCCACTATCTCACTAACATTTACTGAACTGACATCCATGGGCATAGTTCCCGTTTCCATTTTGGCAATATCCAAAATATTATTTATCATATTTAAAAGTCGCTGGGAAGAATTATCTATAATTTCTAAAAATTCTCTCTGCTGATCGTTTATTTCACCGGCAGTTTCATCAAGTAAAAATTCCAAAAATCCCCTGATGGAAGTCATAGGGCTCCTTAAATCATGAGTTATAGAATGTATGAAGTCGTCTTTTAACTGTTCTAATTCTTTCTCTAAAGTTATATCCCTTATTACCATAACCAGACCCATACGGGTACCGGAATCCGAGTGAACCACAATTGAAGTGTCAGTCCGTAAAAATTTCAAATCTTCTCCTTCAGATAAATCCATTTCTTTAACTATATGTTCTTTCTCCTCGTCTTCCACTTCCTCTAAACTTTCTGCAATTTCCGGACGTTCTATTACATTTTTAATATCCATTCCTTCTAAATTCTGTTCTAAATCGATATCAAGCAATTTTTTTGTCCGGGGGTTGGTAAGCTGAATTTCACCTGAAGAATCTGTCATTATTATTCCATCCATTATGGAAAAAAGAATAGCATCTAACTTTTCAGCCTGCATATCATTATATCTTTTTAACTGCTGGGTCATAACTATAAAAGTAGATGCCAGCTCAACTAATTCATCTTTAACTTTTACTTTTTTAAGCCACTTGGATAAAGATGTGACTTCAAAATTGCCAGACGCTATACTTCGGGATGCTTCTGTAAGTTTTAAAATCGGTTTTGATAAATTCTGAGCCAAAAAATAACCGGCAACGCCAGCTATAAATATTACAATAATCAATAAAACTAAAGCATTGTTGCGCATTCTTGAAACTGACAGATAAGCCTCTTCTTTATCCTGCTCGACAATAACCCCCCATTCAAAAGCAGGAATAGGAGCATAAGATCCCACCATTTCCTTATTATCTTCAGTTGTATACTCTTTACTTCCGATTAATTTTCTCGAAAGAACTTCCTGAACAATGGGTCTGTCGGAAATGGACTTTTCCAGCATATTCGAATCCGGATGCATAACTATTTTTCCGTTTTTATCTACAATATAAGCATACCCGGTCTGCCCTATCGTTGTATTTTTGACTTCTTCAAGTAACTCCATAAGAGAAGACTCAATATACAGATACATATTGTCGGTAAACGGATATACGGAATTTATTCGGGGGGTCCCATCTTTATAATAAACTTTACTGACTTCGAATTCCCCGCTTTCCTTGGCAGAGTTAAAAGTGGAATCCTGGGCTCTATTTACAAGTTTTACTTTTCCTTCAAGATCGGGATGAAAAACTTTAGTTAATTCTCTTCCATCAGAATTCACCGTACTCACGGTCAGAATTTCCTCGCTGGAGGATATCATAGATCTCAGCATTCTACGGGTAAGGGTCCAATTTATAGGCGGTTCCCCGTGTGAGGCTATGATAAATCTTATCCTTTCCTGTAAATTTTTTACATAGGAATCTACATTATCAGAAATTGAAGTAGCCTGTTCGGTGTGAAGCTCAAGGATTACATCCTGCAGTCCTCTTCTATTAATTTCTATTAATCTCAACCCCACTATAACTACTGGCACTACGGAAAGGAGCAGCAGAATAATGAGAAATTTATAAAATAACTTAATGTTTATTACTTTTTTAAGCCAGCTCATTTTTATATTTTCGGTTCTTTATTGCTTTTATATTTATTATATCAGATTTTATACCTTTTGTCTTCAAGTATTGCAATTCTCTTCTGCTGGCGGTGGCCATAATTACTTTGTTGGCCCGGGGTCTAAAAAATTCTTCTACCACTAAATTAATACCTTTTTTATCAAGATCTTTAAAAGGATCATCCAGAATAAAATTCTCATTCCCGGATTTTCCTGTTATAAATCCGGCCAGCAAAAGTTTTTTTCTCTGTCCCTTGCTCAAACTCCACGGGGATAGCTCCATTATATCTTCAGGAAGTCCAAAACGGGTAAGTGCTTCCCTGGGATTCTTACACTTTTTTTCCAATTCCGCCCTGCAGCTTCCGTATATAAACTGTCTTTCGGGAACCTGCATAAGAAACTGGTGGTTCTTTGAATTAAAACCTTCCGCCTTACCCTGCACCGGTTCCAGTACTCCGGCAATAACTTCCAGCAAGGTTGATTTACCCGTTCCCGGCGGCCCAAATATAACATTTATCCGGGCCTTGGTTTTCAAATTTAAGTTATCAAATATTATCCTACTGCCCCGGTACGTTTCACGTTTAACTTTTAAATTATTAATTTGCAATATTTATCCTCTTATTATCAATATAAAATTTTTGCCAGGAATTTGTAAAACTTCTTTTTTCTTCTACCGGTAAAAAAAGGACCACAGTTCTCTTTTTATTCCTGGTTAAATATTTTATACATTTATTTATTAAATCATCATCTACCGGTGTATCAACAAGCATAAAATGTTTGCCCGTCTGCCAGGCCGTAAAAAAAACTAAACGCGACTTTTCGGTAAAAGAAAGCTCAAGTGTGCTTCGGGTTCTAAGCGGTCTTAATTTTAATATACTCATAATCTGATTATTATCAAAGGTATCGGATGATTTCAATTCCTCTCTAACTGTTGAAAACAGTATCTGTTCCTCTATATCTTCAAAAACCGCAACGGCGGATTGTTCGTCAGCGATTTCTCCTCTATCCGGTTTTTCAATACCCAGAAGTAGTTTAAGCAGAGTTGACTTGCCCGACCCATTATCACCGTAAATAACCGTGTTTTCGCCTTTTTCTATCTTAAAATCTAAATTTTTAAATACCTCTACTTGCCGGGGCGGGGATGTAGTATATTTTACATTTTCGCACCGGAGCATAGAATTACAAATTCCCCTCTTAAATTTTCTCTATTATTTATATTATCATATATTTTCAATGCCGGTCCTCTTAAATACTCTTCAAATTTCTTGGTCATTTCCCGGCCTATAAATACTGTCCGATCCGGATCAATTTCTTTTATAAATTTAAGGGTATCTTTAATGCGATGTTTAGATTCATAAATAAGCATTGCATAACTTTTCGACATATGTTTTTCCAGATATCTCTTTCTTTTTCCCTTTTGACGGGAAATAAAGCCCGTAAATAATAATTCATCAGCTTTTATCCCCGAAACACTAACTGCCGCAGTTAAAGCCGAGGGACCGGGTACAGGTTTAACATCCATATTTTTTGAAAGGGCCCGGTCAACTATTTCTAAACCCGGGTCCGAAACACACGGAGTTCCGCTTTCCGAAACAAGGGCAATATCCTTTCCTTTTTCCAGTAAATTCAAATATCTTTCAGCCTGCTCATACTCCCGGGGAGAATAATAGGACCGCTGCTTCTTTTTAATATTATATCTGTCCAGTAATTTTTTAGTAGTACGGGTATCCTCGCATAAAATTAAGTTTACGGACTTTAAAACTTTTAAGGCCCGGAGAGTTATATCTTCCAGATGCCCTATGGGAGTTGCTAAAAGATATAGAGTTCCCGTTCCCATCTTTTATTAATTTATCCTTGGAGCCGTAACCGGTTTATCTCTTTTATGAGCCGAGTTATCTATAAGTTTTTTAACTTTATTCAACAGTCCGGAGGCAATCTCTTCCTCTTTGCCCCCATCTATTTTCATTAACACCCTGTCTAAAGTTTTATAATCTAGACCCAGTTCATCTTCGTCATTTTGACTCGAGTAAAACCCGGCGGAAGGCGGCGATTTAATTATATCCTCCGGTACTCCGACCTGTGTTGCCAAATCGTAAACATCTTTCTTATATAGATTTCCCAGGGGACTCACATCCCCTCCCTCATCTCCCCATTTAGTAAAATATCCGGTCATTGATTCAGTGCGGTTACTTGTATTTATAACAAGAGAGTCCGTCCTAGCTGCTTCCTGATAAAGAAAAGCAGTTCTAACTCTAGCCGCAAAATTACCTATCTGCATTTTATCTGCACAACCTGTCTCATTTTTAAAATTTTCTATTATTTTCCTCAAATCATATATTTTTAACTTTAAATTTAATTTTTCGACAATTTTAACTGCCTTTTTTTTGATATCTTCCGAGTTTTTCCGGTGGGGCAAAAAAACCGGATGAGTATTATCTTTTCCCACAGCTTTATTAGTTAAATAGAGACACACAGCAGAATCGATACCTCCGGATACCCCTACAACTCCTCCGGTTCGCCCGGATGAGGCAATCTCGTTTTTTATAAAATCTTTATAATAAATTACCCAGTTTGGTTCTGTTTTTTTCATTGAATTCTCTAATCTCGTTAGATATATTTTCTCCATCTCTTTCAAGTACTTTTAAAAACGCCTCTACCACCTCAGGGTCGAATTGTTCGCCTTTACACGACTTTAATTCCTCCACAGCTTCCTCTATAGAAAAACCTTTTTTATAGGGTCTGTCAGAAATCATTGCCTCAAAAGAGTCGGCGACTGTTAATATCCGGGCCCCTATGGGGATCTCTTTTCCTTTAAGCCCCTCCGGATAGCCCTGGCCGTTATAATATTCGTGATGGTATAAAACAAGGGGAGCTACATTAATAAGAAATTCTACAGGGGATATTATCTGCTCCCCTATTTTAGGATGTTGTTGGATTTTTTCGTACTCTGAATCAGTAAGTTTCCCGGGTTTAAATAAGATATTGTCTTTTATACCTATCTTACCTATATCGTGAATAAGAGCCGCAAATTCAATATTTCTCAATAACTTTTTATCTAAATCCATCTCTTTGGCTATGGCTACTGAATATTTCGTTACTCTCTCCGCATGGCCCCTGGTATACGGGTCTTTGGCATCTATGGCTTCGGCCAAAGTTTTAATAGTACCTATATACATATCTTTCATATCCCGGTATAGATTAATATTTTCAATTGCGGCGGCCGCCTGGTCGGCCAGAATATTAATTAACCTCTTATCCTTTTCTCCGAAATGATTATTTTTTTCTTTGCTATTAACGTTCAATACCCCTATGACCTTATCTTTTACTTTTAAGGGAACGGCAATGAAAGATTTGGATACATAGTGGACTTTAGAGCTACGCATAAATCTAACATCTTTTTCGATATCCGAACAGTATATAGGATTCCCTTTTTCGGCTACTCTCCCGGCAATTCCCTCTCCTATATCCATCTCTGTGCTTTCTACAATTTCCCGGCTTAAACCCCTGGATGCGACAATTTTTAATTTATTGGTAGTTTTATCGACTAACATAAGAGAGCCTGTTTCTGTCTGCAGGATATTCGTAGCATATTCTACAATGAGATTGCACAGCTTTTCCAAATCATCCATTTTGGTATATGACATTTCTATTTCCTGGAGATTGGTAAGCATTGTGATGAGGTTATTTAGATCTTTAATATAACCGTCACTTTTCTTTCGAACCTGTTTAAGACGGGATTTTAGTTCTGACCGTCTGCTTCTTTCTTCAATATATAATATTAAACTGGTTATGAGTAAAGAAAAAGTAAATATATAAATAAAAAGAAAAATATTTTCGTAAATCAAGCCCATTAACGGTCTCGAACAATATCTTTTATTTTCATCAACCTGGTAATATTTTCTCTTTCTAATTCTTCTAACTGCATGGATATGTAATCTACGGTTTCCTCTAACTTGGGAATAAATATATATTCCAGCGCATTCACCCTTCTTCGTACTTTTTCTAACTCTTCAGCAAGCAAATACATCTTTTTTTCTTCATTGCCCAATTTAACTACATCCCGGGTAAGATTTAAAAATTTTTTAATAAACCCCGGTAAAAGTGAAGATACATTGAGATTTCCTGCATTCTGGGTATTATCTTCAAATTCAACTTTAATTTTCGGGACCACCAAATTCATAAGATGCTTTCTAACGCCCCATATATCCGCTTTTATTAAAGCTTTTTTACAATAAGAGATAAAACCACGATCTTCACTGACCGACCTTATTATTAAATACGGTATTTTTAAGGAATCGTACTGATCTTCTATTTTTGACCGCAATTCCCGCACCTTTTCAGTTGTTTCAGTAAACCGTTTCATCAAGTCATCCTGTTTATCTTTTAAAAGCCGGTGACCGCGGCGGGCAAGCGACAGGCGATCTCGGAGCTTCATCAGCTCCATCCTGTTGGGATTTACATTTAATACGTTAGCCATATTTATTCTTTATCTTTTTTGGTATCCCCTTTTTCTTCTGGGCCATTTTTTCTTTTTTGTTCAGGCTTTTCTTTTTCCACTTTATCTTCTTTTTTCTCTTTGGTCTCTTTTTTTGAAGAACCTTCCATATATTTTTTAATTTGTTCTTCTTTTACTCTCTTTAATTCTTCTTTGGGCAGATTTTTAAGAAGATCCCAGGCCAGATCCAGACTTTCCTCAATATCCCTGTCTTCGTATTCTTCCTGGGCTACATATTTGTTCTCATATATATCAGCAAAATTAGAGAATTTTTTATCTGTTTCAGAAAGTGCTGCTTCTCCCAAAATTACAGCTAACTCTTTGGCCTGTTTTCCCCGGGCATAAGCGGCAAACAGCTGGCTGGATACCGCGGAGTGGTCGTCTCTTGTCTTTCCCTCTCCTATACCCTTCTCCTTTAAACGGGAAAGAGAAGGCAACACATCTATAGGGGGATATATATTATTATGCTCAAGTTCTCTGGATAATATTATCTGTCCTTCTGTGATATATCCGGTTAAATCAGGGATGGGATGGGTTTTATCGTCATTAGGCATAGTAAGTATGGGAATCTGGGTTATTGAGCCCTTTCTACCCTGAATCCTACCTGCTCTTTCATAAATACTGGCCAGATCAGTGTACATATAGCCCGGATAACCTCTACGGCCGGGTATCTCTTTTCTGGCCGCCGATACCTCCCGCAGAGCTTCTGCGTAATTAGTCATATTCGTCATTAATACCAGAACTTGATAATCTTTTTCAAAAGCCAGGTACTCAGCTGCGGTTAAAGCCATACGGGGGGTGGCTAACCGTTCAATTGCCGGATCATCGGCAAGATTCAAAAACATAACTGATCTTTCTATAGCACCGGTTTTTTCCAGTTCTTCCCTAAAATACTGGGCTTCCTCATAAGTAATACCCATAGCTGCAAATACTACACAAAAATCCTCCTGCTCACCTTTGACTTTAGCCTGCCGGGCAATCTGAGCGGAAAGTTCGTTGTGAGGGAGTCCGCTTCCCGAAAAAATAGGTAATTTTTGACCCCGGACGAGAGTATTCATAGCATCTATAGAAGAAATTCCGGTTTCAATAAATTCATTGGGATAGCTTCTGGAAGAAGGATTTATAGCCAACCCGTTTATATCTCTATATTCATCGGCAATAACTTTTCCGGCGCCGTCCTGAGGCCGGCCCATCCCGTCAAATACCCGGCCCTGAATATCCTCTGAAACCGGCTGGGTCAACTCTTTACCTAAGAATTTTACTCTGGAATTATTTAAATTAGCTCCCGAAGTACCGGCGAAAAGCTGCAATAATACCGTATTTTCATTAACTTCCAAAACCTGCCCCAATCTTTCCTCACCCGAAGGCAACTTTACCGTGGCAATCTCATTATAGGCCACATCTTCTACTTTCTCCACATAAAAAAGAGGGCCGGATATACTCTTAACTGTCTTATATTCCTGTTTCATATTTTTTACTCTTCCTTCTTTTCTTGAGTTTCTTCGTCATTTTCTTCGTATGCTTCTTGCTCACTTTCTTTTTCGGAAAATTCGTCTTCTTCGGCTACTCCGCCGCTTTCTAACTGTTCCCGTATATTTTTTTCAAGCTGGTCAAATTTTTCTATATCTTCTTTCTGAATATATTTCATCTTAGCTATTTCTTTTTTAACATCTAAGTTTACTATATCTTCAAACTCTTTCTCCTGCTCTAATACTTTCAGGGCGGCCTCATGATAAACCATAATAGCTTTTAACATCCTATACTGATTTTTAATATCAGTGAATGTCTCCTCATCGTCAAAAGCATGCTGCTGGAGAAAATCCTCTCTCAACATCTTGGCAGTATCCAGAACCTGCCGGTCCCTGTCGGAAAGAGATTCCTCACCGACTAACCTAACTATTTCCTGAAGAGACTCTTCTTCCTGAAGTATAGATATAGCTTTATCTCTCAATTCAGAAAAATTTTCTCCCACATTTTCAGTAAGATATTCTTCAATATTATTTACATAGAGAGAATAAGAATTAAGCCAGTGAATTGCCGGAAAGTGGCGCTGGGAAGCCAAATCATCATCTAACCCCCAGAACACTTTAACCACTCTTAAAGTGTTTTTTACCACGGGATCCGAAAGATCTCCTCCGGGGGGCGAAACCGCCCCTATTATTGAAAGTGATCCCTCTCTGTCACCCAGGCAGTTCATTCTTCCGCCCCGTTCATAAAACGCGGCAATCCGGGAAGCCAGATAAGCAGGGTACCCTTCTTCGCCGGGCATTTCTTCCAGACGACCAGACATTTCTCTTAATGCCTCGGCCCAACGGGAAGTCGAATCGGCCATAAGAGCTACCTTATAACCCATATCCCGGTAATATTCCGCTATAGTTGTACCGGTATATATAGAAGCCTCTCTGGCGGCCACCGGCATATTAGAAGTGTTGGCAATAAGAACAGTCCTTTTTATCAGAGGTTCTCCGGAATACGGATCCTCAAGTTCGGGAAATTCCCGCAAGACGTCAGTCATTTCATTTCCCCTTTCACCGCAGCCGATATAAACTATTATGTCGGCATCCGCCCATTTGGCCAGCTGCTGCTGAATTACTGTCTTGCCGCTTCCGAAGGGACCCGGTATGCAGGCCACGCCTCCTTTTACTATGGGGAAAAATGTATCAATAACTCTCTGCCCGGAGACTAACGGTTCGTTGGGGGGGATTTTATTCTTATACGGTCTTCTTTGACGGACAGGCCAGTTCTGATTCATAGATATCTCGTAATCTTTGCTCTCTCCTTTAATAACCGCTACAGTATCGCTAACTGTAAACTTTCCGTCTTCTATTTTTTTGACTTCTCCTTCTACATCCGGGGGTACCATAATCCGGTGATTAATTATAGGAGTCTCTTCGACTTCCCCGATAATATCCCCGGCGGAAACCTTATCTCCCTTTTTAACTTTTGGAGAAAACTCCCATTTTTTCTTCTGATCCAGGCCGTAAATTTCTACTCCCCGTTCTATGAAATCACCGGTTTTTTCTTTAACCACATCCAAAGGACGTTGAATTCCATCGTATATAGAACTTATTAGTCCAGGTCCAAGCTCAACAGAAAGAGGAGCCCCCGTAGGTGTTACCGGTTCGCCGGGCTTTATTCCGGCAGTTTCTTCGTAAACCTGTATAGCTACTCCGTCGCTGCTCAATTCCACAACCTCTCCGATCAGCTTCTCTTTTCCGACCCTCACAACTTCATTCATCTTTACCCCTTTTAAACCTTCTGCTACAATAAGGGGGCCGGCGATTCTCTTTATAGTCCCAGTTCTTTTTTTGTTTTCCTTACTCATATAATTATTCCTTTAATATATCTGCTCCTATTGCCTTTATCGATGCTCGTCTTATTTTATTTTTTGCTAATTTAGATTTCCCCCAGGCTTTTAAAATAAGAATATTAGCTCCTCTTTCTTCAGCCTCTTCAATTTTCTGAATATTTTCAATTAAATCTTCATCTAATATGAAAAGTGTTCTTTTATAGTCCTGTTTGAAAATATATTCAATGGCGTTTTCCAGTTTTTCTTCGGCTTGATAATTAAAACCCACCGCCCCGAAAGGTAATACAAATTCTCTTCTTCCCAGTGCTGTTATATTAAATTTATCTTCAGGCATAACCTAAAATAAGATTATCTCTTATCTCTTTCTTATCCAGTTCCAAATTTATGCCCGCTTTTATCATATTAAGATTTTTAGCCTCTGTAAACAGACTTAAAAGCAGAGCGACCGCAGCTTCGGGTCCAAAAGTTATTTTTCTCATGGAATTAATATATTTTAACAAAAATTCTTCCAGTTTTAACTCCCATTCTACGGGATCTTTTTGACTTTCAATAGCTTTCATATATTTTTTAGAAGATAACTTCCGGGGAATTTCAGACTCTATTTTAACTTTTTCCCAAAAACTTTGTTCAATATTGCCCCCGGCCCAGTAATCCTGGGGTGTTTCATGATTAACATTTTTCAATAAATTATTTATATCCACCATATCCTTCCAGTAGTTTTTGAGCAACCCTCCTTCAAGGGGCTCAATATAGTCTTTTGCTATGAAATCCATAAAAATTTTTTCCACCAGGCCGTCGGGAATAGTTTCATCTTTTTCCTGAGACTTTTTCTTAAGTTTTTGATCAACTTTTTTCAATATACCCGGTAAAACAGTATCCTCTTCTCTTTGTAAATTATACACCCCCCCGGCGAAAAATTTATCTTCTTTAAAATCTTTTTTAAAATTTATAAAATTTAAAACATCTCTTTTCAGCATAAATAAATCTAGTATACAGGTATTTTCCATTTTATTGGTAAATTCCCGCCAGCAGCTATATATATATTTTTCAAGGGCTTCATTGAAATCATAATCAGCCAAATATTTGCCGTATTTTGTATCCTGAAGGTCGTTGACAAGTTTTTTCTCCGTATTATTCTCAATAAGTCTATTTAAATCCGCGTCAGTTAAAATCTGAGTTTCCAAAAATCTTACTTTCCCTATAAGAAAAAGATAACCCGACCGGTCCTCAATCATCATTGCTCCCGAACAGTTCACGGATGATATTATCCTCTTCTTTCTCTTTTAAATACTCTTTTATATTTTTCCAATCCACTACTGTCTCAGAGTTTTCGCCCTCCAGAAGAAATCCTCCGGACTGGGACTTTATTGCCGAACCCAGTTTCAGCTCCCAGTTTTTCTCTTTATTTACCTTTTTTATGAAGCTTTCCGTAATGACAGAACTTTTGCCGGCAGGTCTTACAACTTCCGCGCCGGAATTAACTGTCTCATCAAGCATTGTTTTAAAGAACTTTTGTTTCTTCTTTTCAGCAGTATTTTTCAATTTCTCAACGGCAATATCGAAAACTTTTTCTATTAGCTCCCTCTTGCGGTTAAGTATTTTTTTCTTTTCCTCAAGTCGCTCTTTAGTTATTTGCTGCTGCTTGTGCAGAGCTTCCCGGCGATCTATTTTAGCTTTTTGTTCTTTAAAATATTTATTCTTCTCTTCTTTAAACTGCTTTTCCAATTCATCAATCCGGGAGCTGGCCTTCTCCCGAATTTTTTCAACTTCCTTCCGGGCTTCTTTAGATATTTCTTGGAAAAGTTTTTCTAATCTCTCTTTATTTTTCATTTTTACAGATTAATGCCCTGAAGTAAAAATATAGTTATTACCAGACCCAAAACAGCATAAGTCTCCACTAAAGCTCCGTATATAACAGCTTTCATGGAATGATCGGGTTGTTTTTCGGCAACTCCAATACCTGCCGCACAAACTTTACCCTGATGTATGCCGCTGAAAAGCCCGGTTATGGCAATGGGCATGCACGCCCCTAAAACCTGCCACCCCTGACTTATAGTGAGAACTTTAGGATCTCCCAGCAACCCTACTTCTAAAATCACCAGAAACGAGGTTAAAAAACCGTAAAAACCCTGGGTCCCCGGAAGGGCTACCAGTATCAACATAATACCGAATTTATCCGGATCTTCAGACAAAACTCCATTGGCTGCCCGGCCGGCATACCCTATCCCCATAGCCGATCCGCTCCCCGCCAAAAACATTGCCGCCGCCGCTCCAAATATTGCCAGTACAATTCCTTCCATCTTACATTCCTCCTTTAAATACTAATCTAATTATGTCTCTTGAGTCTTTTCTATCTTAACTCTTTTATTCTTCCACCTGAGGGGATTGAAAGTTGTGCCCCCTCCCTTAAAAAATTTTGTAAAAAATTCCACATACATTAATCTGGAAGTATGAACATAAGCGCTGAGGGAACTCATAAATAAGTTCATAACCAGATGTCCGGCCAGTAAAATTACGGGTACAATGATATAGCTAGCCCACCCGGCCAACTCAAAGGTAAACTTAGATATTTCGTTTATCGCCATTCCCAGTATTGTAGTACCCATTCCCAGAGCGAATAGTCTGGAATAGGATATCATATCTTTAAGGGCCCCTATACCCGTATCATAAACTTCGTAAAAACCGGATAAAAATCTTATAAATACATTTTCATTCTGATAACCGGAAAAAATTAAAACCCAGATTACTGCCCCGGCCGCTATATACAGAAGATAGGAATGCCAGCTAATAACTCCGGTTAATCCCATGGTTATAAAAGGAAGGGTCAGTAAAGCTATAACCCACCCCATATCTTTATACACCGCCTCTTTATAATCAGAAATCTGTAAATTTTTTACCATGGAAATTATTACCCCATAAGTTACCTGAATATACCCCAAAACCACAGAAAAATAGAGAAAATACTCGGGTTTCTCGAGAGCATTAATCACTCTTAAATTTTCAATCAGGGGAACCCCGTCTAAAGCATTCCCGAACCAGCTGCCGGCCAAGATACCAATTATTACAGAAGCAATTCCGCTGTAAAACAGCATAGTAATAAACTTTCTAGCTCCCCCGGATAATTTCAATTTTAACATGGCCCATAAAGTTGCCCCGACCATAATTAGACCGTAGCCGGCGTCTCCCAGGCAAATTCCAAAAAATAGGATAAAAAACAACGACAGATGAGGCGTAGGATCCACCCAGTTATAATCAGGGGTTCCGTATAGGTCCGTAACTATTTCAAAAGGAGCGGATAACTTTTTATTTTTTAAAATTACCGGCGGGTTTTCGTCTTTATTCGGTTTTTTAAATTTAAGGTAACAGGTCCCGAATTTATTATCTATAAGCTTTTTTAACTTCTCTTTTTGAGAACGGGGAATCCACCCGGTTATTGCAGTAGTGTACCGGGTATGAATAGCTTTTTCATGTTCATCGTTCAAATTACTTCTGTTATCATATATATCCCCTAAAATTTCATAGTCATCTTTTCTGGAAGCAAAAGTCTTTTCTACCTTATTTTTTAAATCTTTCTCTTTCTTTTTTATCTTGCCGGTAATCTTTTTTATCTCTTTTATCCTTGAGGAAGGAGAATTTTTAAGGGGTAAAGAAACTTTTTCGTATTCTATGTGACTTAACTTTTCAAAAACCTCTTTTTTAAAAGATTTATTAAAAAACAGTACTGCAAGAAATGGAGGCTGTCCGGTAACCTTCTGCACATAAACATTTTCAATATTATAGATCTCTTCCAATTCTTTAATACCTGCTCTTACAGGCAAAGCCTGAACATATTTAAAATT
>JBNJDT010000004.1:0-77697 GCA_051745145.1 Elusimicrobiota bacterium | reverse complement strand
CGAAGTGGCGGAACTGGCAGACGCGCACGGTTCAGGTCCGTGTAGGTTATCGCCTGTGTGGGTTCGAATCCCACCTTCGGCACCACCATATTAAAAAAACCTTAAATAACTTGAAATCCCCCAATACAAAAATGTGTAACATATACGGGATTCGAAGCGAATGAGCGCTCCCACAAGGGAGAAAAGTTCGAAGAACGTCAGCGAATGAAGCCGGCTCTAATGACTCCGGCAGGAGTCAAAAGAGGAATCCCACCTTCGGCACCACCATATTAAAAAAAAGCTTAAATAACTTGAAATCCTCCAATACAAAAATGTGTAACATATACGGGATTCGAAGCGAATGAGCGCTCCCTCAGGGGAGAAAAGTTCGAAGAACGTCAGCGAATGAAGCCGGCTCTAATGACTCCGGCAGGAGTCAAAAGAGGAATCCCACCTTCGGCACCATAGTATTTTAACCTTAATGCTAATAAATTTAACCTTTTCTCTATCCAATATCAATCATCTTGCTACCGATAAAATAAGAATTTGCATACCCGGTACTTTTAACATTTAAAAAAAGAGAATCCTATAGCTGAGTTATATAAAATCCTTTTTCCCTTTGATTTTTTTTAAACTATATGTAAGTATTAGTAGTAAGAGTAACTATATTAAAATACTACTATTTTTTACGGAGGTAAAAATGTATTTTTATAAAATTAACTTTAAAGCTATCTTGTCATTTCTTTTATTTATCTTTTTTATTATAGGCCCCTCAACAGCTTTCCCGGAGAGTACAAAAAACAATTATTTAATTACTCCTTTGACAAATGAAGAATTCCAGGAACTAAAAGAGATAATACAATCAAAAAAGTCTTCCTCAACTAAAAAAAGTGCTTCCGAAGCTGACGGGTCACAAGTAAATGTTATATATTTTCAGTCGGGAGGTGATTCCAGAGAAATTGTATCTGAAGTAGATTCAAAGTTGTCCGATTCTGAAAAAACAGATATTATGGCCGGATCCGTAGAACTTTCTATGGACGATATAAATGATATGATGCAAAAATCTTTAAATCAGTCTTTCGACAATATAAACGGAGAAGAAGTTGATATTTTTAATCTTATGCAAAATATGCAAAAAATGGGGCTTATTGCAGAAAAGTTAGCCCAGGAAATCCCGGAATACGATGAAGAAGACGTAGATACTAAGGCCCTAATAGAATTTATGGAAAACATGAACTCTTCGTTTGAAAATAATTTTGGCCAATCCCTTTCGGAATTAAAAGAAAAAGAAGACATAACTTTTTCAGAACTTATTCAAAATTTCCAGAAAATGAAACAAGACCTTTTAAAAGACCAGACAGGAGTATTTGAAAATTTAGATATAGACGAAGACAATATTGAAAATATAGAAAAAATGCAAAAAGAGTTCAATAAGGAATTGGAAAAAGCAATATCGGAAACAGAAGAAAAAGGCGACCCTCTTAATATGACAAAATTTTTAAAGGAACTGAAAAAGTTGCACACCGAAATTGCCCAGGCCCGCAGGGACCTTAAAGAAAAAGAAGAAATTCAAGAAAAAGAAAAAGAAAAAGCTAAAGAAAAAGAGCAAGAAGAAGAGAAAGAAAAAGACGAAGAGAAAGAAGAAAAAGCTGAATAAATTAGTACATTACTTTAAAATAAATTTAAATCTAAGTTATTCTTGAATTTTACTTAAATTTCAGTAACAGCTTTATCCACAGAGCCCGCAGCTTTACCAGGGGCATTACCAGCCGGGGAGCACTGTAACTTACCGGTTTTTTTTCCAGACACTTCATTATATGGTCTACCGCTTTATCCGGGCTCATCATAAAAGGTTTTACAGAACCCCTGGCCATTTTAGTATCCACAAATCCAAAACGTATATTGGTAACATCTATATTTTTAGGTTTTATAGCCAGACCCAGTCCTTCTAAAAAAGTGGAAAAACCGGCCTTAGAGGCATGATATCCTGAAGAATTGGGGTCCAGCAGGACATCGGCCATACTTGATATGCCTATAAAATGGCCCGCACCATTCTCCATCATGTGAGGTATAATTACGGAAGTTGTTTTGACCATACCCATTAAATTAATTTCCAGCAATTCAACCTGCTGTTCTATTTTATCAAAACTAACCAGGCGACCTATTCCCACAAAATATATACAAAGATCCACCGGTTTAAAATCTGAAACCACCCTTTTAAGGACCTTACCATAATCTTTCTCCTGGACTTGTTTTACCGTATGACTGTAATTTCTTGAATCAATATCCGGCCTGCTCCTGGATATACCGGTTACCTCCCAGCCTTTTTTTAATAATCTTTTAGTGGTGGCCAGGCCTATTCCGTCTGAATTTCCTATTAATAACGCTTTTTTACTCATTGTTTATCCTTGTGTCTTATCCCATCCTATAAAATACTCTCATATAAATTGTAAAAATGCAAATATTTTATTTGTTTAATTTAATAAATATTTTCCCAATTTTAAAATTTTAAATTTATTAATAAATTTGCCTGCAGGGTTATTTTATACTATAATTTATTTAGTTTGATTTTAAACTTGAATTTATGTGTAAACTTATAAAATTTAAGACAGCAATTTTAACTTTAACCGTTTTAATGCTACTGACCACGACGGCCTGTTCTCAAAATAAGAACAGCAAAAATACGGCTAACGGTAATGATATTCCCCTAACCGTCATTGAAACTTACCCTTTAGAAACCCAGCTTAATACTCCCGGTTTATCTAAAACCCATAAAATGTGGGAAAATTTATTTGCTTCGGCCCGGGAGAAAATTCAAATTGGGATGTTTTACATGATCTCAAAAGAACAAAGCCGTCTTGAAAATATTATCAAAATAATAAAAGAGAAAGCAAAAGAGGGGGTTAAAATTGAAATTGTAACCGATAAGACATTTTACGAAAACTATCCTGAGATACCCGATAAGTTAGATGAAATGGACAACTCCAGCATAAAAATAATTGATCTTAACTCTTTAACCGGCGGAGTAATGCACGCTAAGTATCTTATAATTGACCGGACCCATTTTTACTTAGGCAGCGCAAACTTTGACTGGAGATCATTAGAACATATCTGTGAAATAGGAATCGGGGGAACCGACCCGGATATTTCTTCAGATTTAGCTGAAATATTTAAAATAGACTATAAAATAGCAGGCGGCAAAAATCCGTCGAGTATGGATATCAATTTTCATAATGATTCAATCCCCGATTATAAAAAATTACATAATTCCAAAATAGAACCAAAATCTTTCGATAACCAAATTACGGCAACCCCGCCTTCTATAACACCGGAAGAGATAACATTAACCGAAGAAGCTATTATTAAGACAATTAATACAGCACAGGAGAAACTTCTCATTGATATGCACCAGTACAGCCTGACCAGCAGTTACTCTACAGGTTATTACGATCATATTGACAGAGCACTGCGCCGGGCGGCAAACAGAGAGGTAGATATAGAATTTATGGTATCCGACTGGGCCCTTACCGAAAAACAGCAGATATATTTAAAAAGCTTACAGGTCATACCCCAAATAGAGATCCGTTATATCCAGATTCCCAAAGCAAAAGAAGGACATATACCCTTTGCCCGGGTAGACCATTCCAAACTCATGATTGCAGATAATAAAGTTGCCTGGACCGGCTCTTCCAACTGGCAACCGGGATATTTTAACCAGTCAAGAAATGTGGGATTTATAACTAACAACAAAGAAAAAGTAAACGATTTTTCGCGATATTTTAAAACCGCCTGGAAAAGTAAATACTGCCACTTTTTAGAAATTGATAAAAATTACAGTCCACCCCGTAAACAATAATTATGAGATACAAAGCTACAAGGTAAGCTGTTAAAATAAAGTAGTTACTGCTTGGGAATTTTTTAGAGAGGAATAGATCTTATTTCTGACCTTT
This sequence comes from Elusimicrobiota bacterium, assembly GCA_051745145.1. Lineage (GTDB taxonomy): Bacteria > CG03 > SLGR01 > SLGR01 > JAGXOG01 > CAYZAK01. The sequence goes on along the minus strand of JBNJDT010000004.1, from coordinate 73,768 downwards.
TCGCTGGGCACATCAATTTTAAGAGACATTGAAACATATTTTCCGGTCCGGCTCTTTCTGGAAAATTTTAAATCATATTCGTATTTCCCCCCATCCATTATTTTCCGAACACCCTGCTGCAGAGCACTTTTATTGGTGCCGAAAATTTTATACGTCCAGGTACATGGATATTCTATATCCGGTTTCTTCACGGGCGGCCTCTTGATATTTTTGATAAAATCATTTCTTAAATCTACGGCTGAAGGATATCGTCCGTTTTACCCTCCACCTGAATCTCAACGTAATTTATACTGTCAAACTGAGTGAGAGTACTTTCTATCTGGTTCCGGATAGCCGTTACCGTTGCCGAACCGGCCACGTTTTTCTCTATACTTTTATCAAAAGAGACCCGGGCCTTCTTGTCTTCTATTGTAAAACTTAAAATTTTCACCCCGTCATTTATGGCAGTTAGATACCCCTCCTCTTTTTCTTCCTCCGTGGGCCCTGCAAGCAATGCTTTAAGGGCAGATTTTTCAATATTGTCGCCCGGGGCAACATCCCGGGATACAGACGCCAGTTCTTCCTGTCCATCTTTTACCCGAATGAAAAATATGTCAATTTCCCTGTTTTCTTTTTCGGATTTTTTATCTATAACTTTTTCGTTTAATTCGTCAAAACTGTTATCAGTAACAGCCCGGGTAACTTTCCAGCCTTCTTCTTGGGATGATTTTTTTACCGTTACGGCAATCTCATGAGGGGTAACGGCTTGAGCCAGAATTTCCCCGGTCCTGTCTCCGTAGCCGGCCTGACGGGATTTAAAGTTAAAAATTACTTTATAAATTCCGGGCTCCACTTTACTGGACTTTTTAAGCTCAAGTTCCATGCCGTCAAAATTATAGGTTGGAGAATGCTCCCGGACCCAGTACTCTGCCTCCTCTACTGCCCCGGACTCAATTTTAGTTTCAGGCAAAAAAGTGTTTTTTAATTTTATAAACACAATTGCCCCGATTGTAAGTACTATTAAACAGGTTAAGGTAATTTTTAATATTTTTTTTATCATAATTATCTCCTAATTAAAAAATTAAAATACTCAGCACTTTAAAATAGATCATAATCTATTTTTATCGTACTCTTATTTTCAGAATACCGTCTGTAGAGTTTTTGCTTTAGTTTTTTCACTTTCTCTTTGTCCCGGCGCTGAAATTGATAGCTGGGCATTGTCCCCTTGCGGCCGGGTTTGTATTTCAGTTTATTGTTTTTTAAAAATTTTATCTCCTCATCGGGCAATTTAAAATTAAAATACAGTTTGAAACGGTAACACTCCACCCCGCTTACATCCACTTTTTTAATTTTTGAAAATTTTAGTATGTCGGGAACTTCTTTTTTTAATTTCCCGATCCAATCGCTGACTTCCTCCTTGGAATTATACACTTCTTCGGGAACCTGATGACCGGTCTCCTTTACAAGGTTCTTCAGATAATCTATCTGAGCCGGAGTGGGATGTTTATTATCCATCCACCCCTTTTTACTGGCTATTTTATACGGTTCTTCAAGCCAATTAAACTCTTTTTTGAGAAATTTTTCATAGCTCAATTTCCCTTCTTCTATCTTTGTCAGTCTATCTTCCATCTTTGCCGTATAATCGTATGAGATAACATTACTGAAATTGGAATGCATATATTCACACAAATCTTTTCCGCGGGAAGTGGGTTTTAATTTTCCGCCTACTTTACGCACGTACCCATAACCACCCCGGGAGCGTTTAATTTTTTGTAAAGTTGTACCGTAGGTGGACGGCCTTCCTATGCCTCTATTTTTAAGTTCGCTAATCAAAGAACCCTCTCTGTAGCGGGGCGGGGGGTAAGTTTTTTCAGGTTCGGGCCATATCCGTTTTAATTTCAAAACCGTGCCCTCTGATACGGAAGGCAATTCAATCTCTTTTCGCCCGAAGTTTTCGTATATTTTTTTGTATAACTTTAAAAATCCGGGTTTTATAAGTTTATCTCCCCTGGCCCTTGCTTTATATTTATTAACCTTTAATTTCAACCTAGTGGTATAGTAAACCGCCGGTCGGGCCTGCGATGCTAAAAATCGGTAGTATATAAGTTTATATAGTTGTAAATAATCATTTTTTAATTTGCCTTTTAAATTTTCGGGAAAATAGTCCTTTTTATGCGGTAAAGTCGGCCGTATTGCCTCGTGGGCGTCCTGCTCACCGCCGCTGGGCGTCCAGGTACGTCCTTTATATAACTTTATATCAGTATCCTTTCTATTTTTAAATGTCTTTTTAGCAAGATTAAGCGCTGAAGGGGAAAGCCGGGTGGAGTCCGTACGCATATACGTTATTAAGGCCTTGGCCGCGCCTTCTATCTCAATACCCTGGTAAAGTTTTTGGGCAAGTCTCATGGTTTTTTCAGGAGTAAATCCCAGTAAATTATCAGCATCGTCCTGCAGAGAATCAGTTGTATATGACGGTAAAGGATTCTGTTTATTTTCCGGATTTTCCAAGCGCTGAGAAACTTTCATGCTACCCGCTTTACGTATATTATTGACAATTTCCTCTACCTGTTCAAAGTTTTCTATTTCATCTTCAAATTCTGTTTTTAACTCCTCGCCGCTGACTTTTAAAAGAGCCTGCAGGTTCCAGTACTCCCGGGGCTGAAAAGATTCTCTTTCTTTTTCTCTGTCCACAACTAAGGATACGGCCGGGGTCATTACCCGGCCAACCGCCGGGACGCCGGGACCTTCCGGGTCAAATTTGGTTATCGAGCTTAAGATAAAGCCGATTAAACGGTCAAGAGTTCTCCGGGCCCGTTGAGATTCCACCCTGTTTTTATCAATATCCCTGGGGGATTCCAGAGCTTCTTTTATTTTATGATAGACAATAGCATTAAACTCTATGCGACGGACTCTGGCAGAATCTGAAATGCAGTTCTCAAAAATATCAGCTGCTATCGCCTCACCCTCCCTGTCCGGATCTGTTGCCAGGTATATTTCATCGGCTCCGGAAAGTTTTTTCCTTAAAGACTCTACTTTATTTTTTCCCCGGAAATATTTTGATTCTGTTCTGTATTTAAAATTATTTTCAATATCAATTCCCAGCTCTGCATCCGGGAGGTCAACTATATGTCCGCCGCAGGCTATTACTGTATATTTCCCCCTTAAAAAACGGCGAATCGTTTTAGTTTTAGCCGCTGATTCAACTACTATAACTTTTTCCATTTTTCTCCTTGTACAGTGATAAAATTTTTAAATATTTAACAAAAATTCTATTACTTATCTTTTAACTTTTGGGGAGTAGTCTCTCCCATAAGCATTTTACATATATTTTTATATCCTACCGAGCGGTTATCTTTAAAAAATTTTGCAAAATCCTCATAAGCTTCCGGGTACTTCATTTTTAAACTTTTGAGTTTGTTATTAACTCTTTTTAACTCTTTTAATGATGCTGTAACTGCCATTATAATTTCTCCTTTGTTTATTTTTCCTTTTATATCTTAAAAAAAACTTACTGCAAATTATACAATTAACAGATTGAACTTTATATTTCAAATTTCTGGCTTTTCGCATTCTTCTCTTCATCTAAAATTAAAGCAGGGGATTATATAAAAAATATTATTTTTTTGCAATAAATAAAATAACAGATTTACGGCCGTTAATTAAAAATAGAAATTTAATTTAAAATAGAGAAAGCTTAAATATTTAAACAGGATAATAGACGATTAAGATTATTTTTGTTATAATTAATCGCTATGTTAAGTTTTGGCTGTCTTACAATTTATATATTTATGATTTTACTGTTTCTTCTGCCGTTACTTTTTGCCAACATGGTAACGGGAGCGTTTAACATTCTGGGATTTACCCCCCAGCAGGCTTTTTCGTTACTCATTCTCTCTCTTTTAGGAGCCGCGATAAATATACCTTTAAAAAAGTGGCCGGCAGTGTACAAAAACAAAAAAGATACAGACAGCAGTCCGTTTTCCAATCTCAACTCTATCCTGGTGCCCGATAAAAAAGTACTGGCCATAAATTTAGGGGGAGCTATACTCCCCGGTTTAATAAGTTTATGGTTAATTTTAAGAATTATAAATAAATACCCGGCTTATTTCCCTCTTTTTATCATGGTCCTTATTTTAAATATCGCAGTAAGCTACAAAATCTCAAAACCCGTTCCCGGAAAAGGTATAGCCGTTCCTCTTTTTATTCCCCCGCTGGTAGTTTCTATTCCCAGTCTTCTTTTTGCTCAGGAAATCGCTCCCATAATAGCTTTCCCCGCCGGTGTTCTGGGAGTTATAATCGGAGCTGACCTGCTGCACTTAAAAGATATTACCGGTTTGGACGGCCCGGTGATGGTAAGTATCGGAGGCGCCGGTACCTTTGACGGCATATTTTTATGCGGTATTCTCTCGGTCTTTCTTACCGGTTAAAAAAGATTAAAACGAAAATATGGAGAAACCTATTAACTTTGCTCCCAGGTAAGTAATTAACCAGCTGAGGGCGCATATCCCCCCCGCTTTTAACATATCATTTAAATCAAATAATTCATTGAGAATAAAAGCGGTGATGCCCAGCATCCATAAAGTTGCGATAATAAATACCGGTTTATAAAAACCCGGTAAAAAGCCAACTATTCTTAATATCCCCGGAGAAACCGCCAGTCCAAAATATTTAACAGTATCTAAAAAATCGTCTTCCCGGCCTAAAGTACCGTACTTTTTACTTATAAGATAGACAATATAAAACAGGACCGCCCATCTTATGGCCGCCCCTATTGTTCCGGCTACAATTCCGAATACCCCTAACTTACCCACGGAGCCTATTCCGGCGGCCAGGGCAAATAAAAGATATATTATCGGAACTCCGGAGAGCACCTTTTTATCCTTATCCACCCGGCTGAATAAAGTCCGGTCAAACTTCACCGCTTTTAAAACTATTTCAGTTAAATCTTTCATTTTTTCCTCCTAACTGCTTATTCTATATTCTTCATGATGCATTTTATAATCTCTTCTCAGTTTAATTTTTTTATTGATCTTTTTTTCTAAACTGCCCAGCCCTTTTTGGTCAAACACTTCGGCAACCCTGGGATGTAAAAAGAGATTTATAACCTTGGCATTTACCGAAGGTCCTTTTTTCAAAACCTCTTTTTTGATTTTTATATACATGGTCATCTCGGAAAATATTATTCCGCTTCCCTTACAATACGGACAATCTTTTCCCAGTATATTTAAAATGGTCTCTTTTCGCCTTTGCCGGGTTATTTCAATCAGTCCCAGCCGGGTCATTGGGAATATTTTGGATTTTGCCTTATCAAATCTCATCTCATGCTTTAAAATTCCCAGCAAACTGTCCCTGTTGCTCCGTTTTTTCTGATCAATAAAGTCTATTATAATTATACCTCCTATATCTCTAAGAATAACTTGAGATGCCGCCAGGCGGGCAGCTTCTTTATTAACTTTTATAGCCGTTTTTTCCCTGCTGGATCCACTGGTATAGCTTCCCGTATTTACATCTATGGCTGTCAAAGCCTCGGTCTGTTCTATTATTATATACCCTCCACAATCCAGCTGAAGAGTTCTCTTCTTTATATTCTCAATTTGATGCTCTATCTTATATCTCTCGAATAAGGGAATATCGGACTTGTAGTATTTAATTTTATTTTTAAACGAGGGGAAAATCTTTTTCACGAATTTTCTTAATTTTTTATAACCCCTTTTATTATTTACCATAAAAACCTGGGTCTTCTTATCTAAAAACTCCCTGGCCGCATAATTAACTATGTCAAAAGACTTAAATATTAATTCCGGCTTATTGTTTTTTAAAGATTTTCGTTTTCTGGATTTTATCTTTTTCCACAGATTCTTAAGAAATTTTGCTTCTCTTAAAATCTCTTTTTTGGTTTTATTTTTAGCATGGGTTCTAACTACAAAACCGCCTTTTTTAGGGGTAACTTTGGATAGAATCCTGCGAAGCCATTTTCTCTTTTTCTTATTATTTATATTCCTGGATACTCCTATTTTGGATTCAGTGGGCATAAAGACTACATATCTTCCGGGCAAAGATATCTTCCCGGTAATTTTAGCGCCTTTATCCTGAACTGCTTCCTTACTTACCTGGACTAATACTTTTTTACCTTTTTTAATATCCCCCTTGTAATCAGAAATGGGCAAAAAAGCATTTTTTCCGGTGCCTATATCCACAAAGCAGGAATTTATCCCCCCCACTACATTCTGGATAACCCCCATATATACATTTCCTATGGTTTTTCTATCGTCTTCTCTTTCTATATGAAGATCAACAAGTCTGCCACTTTCCATAATTGCAACTCTCTTCTCGTCTTCATTTATATCTGCAAATATCTTTTTAGTCATTTTTTCCTCCTATATTAACTTTTTTCCATATACACTCTGTTCGCACTACCTTCTTTAAATATTTTTCCGGAATATATTTCCGGGGATTCTTTATACCTCCGCTTATCTTGGGAATGTCCAGCTTTAAGATACCGGCGGAAAGTTTTCTTACTTCATCTTTTTGTATGAATTTTTCCGGTAAATTATTTTTAACTTCCAAACGGTACCGGACTCCTTCAATCTCTTTATTTATACCTTTTTCATCAGCGGGTAAGATTGCAATTTTTTTTATCTTCAGACCTTTAACAGTACTTACCTTAAATTTTTGAATCTGGTAATCTCCCGGATAAAAATTCAAGTATATATCTATATACTCTGCCTCACTGTAAAACCCCAGGCTCAACGGGAACATCGAAGTAAGTTTTATCCTTGGATTATAACCGGAAGTAAATTTCAGGGGCCAGCCCGCTCTTCTAAGAGCCCGTTTAATAAACTCCATGGTATCCAGGTGCCCTACCAGATTAACGGGACTGCGTTTAGCAAATTTTATCCTGGCTTTAATTTTTTTCATATTCTTTAATTACCTTTAAAGCCCGCTTGTAAGCCCTTTTAAAATATGATTTTTTCACGCCTATATCCACACAGTCCCAGGGCAGGTCTGTATCCAGACTGTAATCCCTGTAATAATAGTCCTCCCAGCTCTTATTTTCATCCCGAAAAGCTTTTTGCCATGCCTCAAAATCAAAATGTTCGCCCCACTGATCGAGACGGGCTCCGTATTTGTGGGCATTTACTACCGTCTGGGCCAAATTTTTCCCTCCTCTGGCTAAAATATTTTCAATAATATACTGCTGAAAATTAACAGTATTGACTTTTGCCGGTATTTTGCTTTTTACGAACTTAATTTTCCTCTTTAATTCTTCCGGAGAACGGTTTTCCACCCACTGAAAAGGGGTATGGCTCTGGGGGGTCAGGGGGGCAAGGGTGATATTTATATTCAACCCTGATTTATTTTTTATTTTCTTAACCAGATTTATTACCTGCTTTAAGTCTTCTTTTTTCTCCCCGGGAAGCCCCAGAATAAAATACAACTTTATATTTTTCCAGCCACTCCGGGAGGCCAAAACCACCGCCTCTACTATTTTTTCATTGTCTATTCTCTTATTTATTACTCTCTTCAGTTTTTCCGACGCCGCTTCCGGGGCAAATGTCAACCCTCCCTGTTTTCGTCGCTGAAGTTTACTTACAAAACCGGGATTATCCACCAGTATGTGGGGTTTCATACTTGACATTACTGTTGAAACTCCCAGGTCCTTAAAGCTAAAATGTAGTTCGTCCATAATTAATTCTAAGTCTTCATGGTCTGTCCCCGAAAGAGAAGTAAGGGTTATTTCATCGTAACCGGTTTGAGAAACAGTTTTAGAGCACAAAGATACTATATCGGATACGGATTTTTCTCTGTACGGCCCATATATATTGGTAGCCTGACAAAACCGGCAGCTTCCTTTGCAGCCCCGGTTTATTTCCATACTTATTCTTCCGTGAGGAACTCTTATTGTGGGTACTGGTTGATCCTGCGGGTAATAGTCATTTTTAAATTCCTTGTAAAATACCCGCTTAACCGTGCTGTTAATTCCCGGAACAAATACGCCCGGCAATTTGGATACGGTTTTTAAAAATTTCTCTTTGGAATTTCTATTGTAACTGTCTAAAATATCCGGAAGGACTGGTTCTGCCTCTCCCACCACTACAACGTCCATAAATTCAGACAGTATAGCCGGATTCACGCAGGTAGGTCCGCCGCCCATAATTACCGGACTGTCCTGTGTTCTTTGCTTTCTCAGAGGCTCCAAGCCGGCAAGTTCCATCATATTAATGTAATTCGTATAGGCCAGTTCATACTGAAACGAAAAGCCCAGTATGTCAAACTCGCCGGCCGGGCTCTTGCTCTCCAGAGAAAAAAGTTTTTTATTTTTTTCTCTTAAATATTTTTCCATATCCACACCCGGAGTAAATGCCCTTTCACAGCTGAAATTTTTATTTTCTCTTACTATCTTACCTATGGTATGATACCCCAGCGAACACATACCGATAGTGTAATCGTCGGGAAAACAGAGTAAGAATTTGTATTTACCTTCCCCTGGTTTATATCTATTGTATTCTATACCCAGATATTTACCGGGACTTTCTATATCTTTTAATATATTTTCTGGTATAAAGTCTTTCATTTAAATTCCTATCATTTCAGTGCGTTTATTTATATTGAGTAAAACTCCGATACCCACCATAAAACTTATCAATCCCGAGCCACCGTAGGATACAAAAGGAAGCTGCATCCCCACCACCGGTAAAAGTCCCAGAGTCACTCCTATATTTACCACCATCTGAGTAAGTAACAGAAAAAATATTCCCGCCCCTATCAGCCGGGCCGCATAGTCATCCGTTCTTTCTATTATATTCAAAATCTGCCACAGTAAAATTCCAAGGCCGGTAAGTACAATCAGACAACCTATAAACCCCAACTCTTCCGCTATGGAGGCAAATATAAAGTCCGTATGTCTCACCGGTAAAAACCCCAGCTGGGTCTGGGTTCCCTCTTTAATTCCCTTCCCGGTAAGTTTTCCCGAACCTACAGCTAAAAGAGCCTGACGGGTATTATAACCGGTTCCCAACGGATCAATATCCGGCTGTATAAAGGAAACTATGCGTTTTTTATGATATTCCCGTAAAATTCTTGTTATTCCCAAACCGCCTCCCACGGAAAGCCATAAAAGCAATACCAGAATAAGGTAATGAAAAACCGTAAAAGTTTTGTTAACTTTTTTAAACTCTCTGTACAGAATATAGCCCAGGCCGGACAGACCTGCTAAAATTAAGACATATTTGATATCAAAAAGCGTCTCTCCTTTTATGGACATATAACTTTCTAAAAAAATAATTCCCCCGGTAACAGCGATAAAGGGAAGCCCCAAAACCAACCACTTTGTATTTTTATTGGAGGCTAAAAACATTCCTATCAGTACGGGAATTAATATAAGAGCAGAGCCGGCGTCAGGCTGTACAACTACCAGGCCCCCTACAATTCCCGCACCTACCAGAACTGACATTATACTCCTATTTTTACTCAATAAATACGTACTGAAAAATATTACCGCCAGTTTTGCAAATTCAACGGGTTGAAAATGAAACGCCCCCAAATCCAGCCATCTTTTACTGCCGTGTATTCTAGCTCCAAATACTAATACAGCAATCAATAATAACACACAAATCCCGTAAAAAACAGGACTTAACTCAATTACTATTTTATAGGAAATATTTTTCACCAGTAATATCACAATAATACCCAGACAAAACGCCAGAAGCTGTTTGATATATAAATTTTCCATTCCCGGCGTATGAGAAGTTACCGAATAAACCATAACTATCCCGATTACTCCCAATACCATAACCGCCCCCCATATTAATAATTCAGTCTGTTGCTTCATTATTCCTCTCTACTTCGGAAAATTCCTTTGACAAAAATTTTTCTTTTAAAACTTCTCTGGCCACGGGCAACGCCCCCACAGAACCATGACCCCCTCTTTCTACAAAAACAGTTATGGCTATTTGAGGGTCATTAACCGGCGCATAACAGGTAAACCAGGCATGATCCTCACCACTGGGATTCTGAGCAGTTCCGGTTTTACCAGCTACGGGAAAAGGCATATTTAAATAGGAAGCCGTACCGTACTCTGTTACCTGGGCCATAGCTTCTTCTACTATTTTAAAATACCTTTTGTCTATTTTAACTCTCCCCTTATCTTCAGGTAAATTTCTGTTGACAACCTGGCCCTGGGAGGATATTTCCATCTTCAGTATATGGGGATCGGGAATCTGGCCCCGATTAGCTATTACGGAAGTTAAATTTAAAATTTGCATCGGAGTTACAAGAACATAGCCCTGCCCGACACTGGTATTAGCAGTATCGCCGGGGTACCAGCCCCGCGAATATTTATCTTTTTTCCACCGGGGTCCGGGAATATTTCCGGTCGCTTCACGCTCAAATATATCCTGAACCGGTTTTCCAAAACCGAGTTGACCGGCTGTATTTTTAATAGAATTTATTTTCGTTTCCAAACCCAACCGATAAAAATAGACATTACAAGATCTGGCAATAGCTTCCCTTAATTTCAAAGTTCCGTGTTCTTTCCAGCACCTGAATTTCTGCCGGTCATGGCCTATCCTTATAGATCCCCGGCAGGTAAACTCTTTATCAACGGTCGCCTTCCCCGTATCTAGAGCAGCTAAAGTCGTCACCAGTTTAAAGATGGACCCGGGTTCATATTGTCCCTGTAAAATCCTGTTAAATAGTGGATAACCGGGATCAATAAATATTTTTCTGGCCCTATTGTCAGAAAGACTGACAGTAAAATCTTCCGGATTAAAACCGGGCTTTGAAAACCAGATCAATATTTCCCCGGTCTGGGGATTCATAGCCACAACTCCCCCCTGTTTATCTTCCATTGCCTTCCACGCTCTCTGCTGAAGATCCCAGTCAACAGTTAATAAAAGGTCATTTCCAATTTTGGGATCTACAGTTTTAAGAATTTCTTTGTGCTCACCTCTTACACCTACTTCTAATTTTTGTAACCCCGATTTCCCCCTTAAAATTCTGTCATACTTTTTTTCTAATCCCGTTTTACCTATCCTATCACCTAAACTGTATCCCAATTCACTTTTAACGTCTAATTCCCGGGGGCTTATTTCCCCTATATGACCTAAAAGATGGGAACCGTTTTGGCGGTAGGGATATTCACGGCGGGGTTCAATCTGAACTGATAACCGGGGATAATTGTGAATATTTTCTTCTATAATCTGAACATCCTCCCGGGTAAGATTTGGCAGCAGCCTGATATTCCCGAAAGGCATTTTTTCCCCGTTTACGAATCTCTTAAAAATATACTCCCGTTTATAATCTGTTATGTTTCCCAAACCCCGGGAAATTTTTTCTTTTTCATCTTTAGAAATATTATTGACTGAAACAAATAAAGTATACTGGGGCTGATTCCCGGTTAGTTTATTTCCGTGCCGGTCAAAGATACGGCCCCGCGGTGCTGGTATGTGAAAATACTGAGTGCGATTTAACTCAGCTATTTTATAATAATAATTGCCCTGTAAAATTTGAAGTTGGAATAACCGGAATATAAACACCCCAATGCAGAGTAATAGTATAACTTTCCCCCAAACCATAGTTCCCCTGTGACTGGTATACCAAAAATAGTATTTTTTATCTGGCAATGGTTTTTTTCACCACTACATATACTACCGGCGCCAGTAAAGAATTAACTATAGAATACACTATTACCTTACTTACGGATATAGAAGAAGGATAACTAAATATGAGCCTCACAAAATATATTGCATAAGAATGAACAAAAAATATTATAAACGTTATAAATATCTGGAATATAAAATGACCGACAGTAATATGGTTCTTAAATCTTCCCAATAAATTACCGATAACTGTTCTAATTAATACTTTTTCTCCTAAAAGACCCATGGACAATATATCTTCGACCAACCCGGAGAAAAAACCAAATACCTGTCCCTGCTGCTTTCCTCTTATCAAAGATATTTCTACTGTCAAAAGAAGCATTAAATTAATTCCCACCCCACCGGAGGTATAACCGGTGAATAAAGTATGTAGCAGAAAACCTGCTATAAAAATAAAAAATATTCTCATTCTTTTTTCTGGATAAACATATATTTAACATCCTGGGGATATATTTCCCCCTTTACCAGCGCCTCTTTCCCTTTTGAAAAACTGAGGGTATCAACTTGCCAAACTTTTCCTATATATAATCCACCGGGAAATATACCGCCGCCCCCGGAAGTATAAACTTTATCCCCTTTCTCTATTTCAGCCATGGGAGATATATATTTAATTTTATAAATCCAACTATTTTTCCCTTCAAGTACCCCTCCATAACCATTTCCGATTTCAACACCGCATTTAAAAGCGGGAGAAGTAATTAAAGTAGCTTTACTGTAATCTTTAAATACTTTTGAAATCCTCCCCAAAAGAACCCATCTATTATTCTGGGGCAGTACCACGGGACTGTCCTTTTCAATCCCTGATCTTTTTCCTACATTTAAATTAAAATCCGTAAAATAATTCTCTGTATTCTGCGCAATTCTACGTGCCGGAATTAATTCTCCTTCCTGCTCACTTTTAAAATCAAGTAAATTGTTTAATCTTTTATTCTCTTTTTTTATATAATTGAAGTCTTTATATAGGCGGTTAAATTTTTCTACACTTTTTTTTAATTCCTTATTTTCATCGAACAAATTGCTAAAGGCCCTGGTTCTCTGGTATATCTCTTCAGAACTTTTTAACGGATACTCGGCAAGTTTGACAGCGGGAAATATTATGTTAAGTCCTAAATTTTTAGCAAATTTTGCCCCGGGAATGAGATTCAAAAATAGGAATACAATCCCCACCAATGTGAGTGCTATAAAGGTATATGTATCTGTATCTTTGTTCATTTTATTAATTATTTATAGTCAGGAGGGGAACTATTTGGAATTTTATAATTATGCCAGTTTCCGCATCAAAATCTAGTATAAGAAACTGGTTATGAAAATTTAATATTCGGTGTCAAGCAAGCGGCGTTGAGCTTTTTTCAGGGTTTCCATCTGTTCTAAGTACTTACCCGTTCCCATTACTACACAATTCATGGGCTCATCGGCAATATGAACCGGCAGCTCCGTAGCATCTCTTAATAAATTTGCTATCCCCCCTATAAGAGCTCCTCCGCCTACCAGGACAATACCTCTGTCCACTAAATCCGCCGAAAGTTCAGCCGGCGTCTGGTTGAGAGTGTTTTTAATAACTTTTAACAGTTCTTTCATAGGTTCTGCAAGTGACTCTCTTATATCATCGGTAGAAATCATAACCGTTTTGGGTAATCCATTAACTAAATCTCTTCCCTTTATTTCCATCTCTTTTGATTCTGAGTCCGAATACACAGAACCAATTTTAATTTTAGCTTCCTCAGCCGTTCTCTCGCCAATAATTAAATTCTCTTTTTCTTTAAAATAATTTATGATCGACTGGTCAAAATCATCGCCGGCTATCCGTATGGAATTTGTTAAAACCATTCCCCCCAGGGAAATAACCGCAACTTCTGTAGTTCCGCCTCCTATATCTACTACCATATTCCCAGCCGGCTCATGTACCGGTAATTCCGCCCCTATGGCCGCGGCCATGGGTTCTTCAATAACATAAACTTCCCTGGCCCCCGCCCTCTCTGCTGATTCTCTTACCGCCCGTCTTTCCACTTCCGTACACGAGGACGGTATGCTTATAACAATCCGGGGATGTAAAAGACTTTTCCGGGCATGTACTTTACGTATAAAATATCTTATCATGCGTTCTGTAGTGTCAAAATCCGCTATTACGCCGTTTTTTAAAGGCCGTACAGCCGATATGTTAGATGGTGTTCTTCCAAGCATTCTCTTGGCATTTATACCAACTGCCATAATCTCCTTGGTATCTTTATTCATAGCCACTACAGAAGGTTCCCGTAAAACTATGCCCCGGCCTTTTACGTATACCAATACATTGGCAGTCCCCAGATCCATGCCCATGTCATTGGAAAAAAGTCCTAATAGAAAATTAAACATCTATTATTTCTAAAATACAACGCTGGCTTCCGTCACCCTGCCGGGGACCTAACCGCATAATCCGGGTATATCCCCCTTCCCTTTCACTATTGGCAGGTCCTATCTCGTCAAAGAGTTTTTTTACCGCTGGTTTTGGTAATTTACCGGTCACATATTTTCTATTTTTATGATTAGAATTTTTTGATCGAGTAATTAATTTTTCAGCATAACTCTTAACTTTTTTCGCTGCCTGTGGTGAAGTAGTTATCCTACCATTCATAATTAGATGGTATGTAAGCCTTTTTAACCTTTTTTTCTGCTTTGCTTTATTCACTGGTTATTCCTCTTCGCTAAATTCCAATGGGACTTCATTTTCTTTTTCTATTTCACTCAATTTACTGCCTATCTCTTCCATCGCCTTTTTCCCTATTTTATCGACTTCAGATAGTGCGCTTCGGGTATAAGCCAGAATATCGCCAATAGTATTTATTTCGGAAGCTTTAAGAGCATTTACCACCCTGGTGGACAATTTTAGTTCATTTACAGGTAATCTTTTAAGTTTATTAATCTTATCCTGTACTCTATCCACATCTTCTCCGAGCTCAACCTCCTCTACCTGATCAATGCGAAATATTGTCATAGTATCAATCATAATTTCCGCCGCATAGGCAACTGCCTCTTCAGGGGAAACTCCGCCATCGGTCCAGATTTCCATTATTAACTTATCATAATCGGTGGTCTGACCAACACGTGCATTTTCCACATCGTAGTTCACTTTTTTTATCGGTGAGAACGAGGCATCTACCGGTATCACTCCCGGTGAATTAATATCATCCTTACGTTCCTCTCCGGGTGAATACCCTCTTCCCCTGGATACTTCGGCTTCTATTTTAAGTTCTGCTTTGTCATCCAGAGTAGCAATCTTCTTGTCCGGGTTTAAAAGATCAACTGACTGATTTAATTTAAAATCATCGCCGGTTACCACTTTTTCACCCTGAACTTCTAAAGTTACAGTCTGTTCGTGTTCGGTATAAACTTTAAAGTTCAAATCCTTTAAATTAAATATTATTTCCAGCACATCTTCCTTAACTCCATCTATAGTAGAATATTCATGTAATACTCCATCTACTTTAACGGAAGTTATAGCCGCCCCTTCTAAAGAAGCCAGAAGGATCCTTCTTAATGAATTACCTACTGTATGTCCGTATCCCCTTTCAAAAGGTTGGCAGGAAAACTTACCATAACCCTCATCTTTTTCTAGCCAATCTATATCCCGGGGTAGTTGAAAATCCCTAAACTTCATCTAAATCCTCCTTCTATTCAAAATACTATATTTTTTTCTTCTATACCAGATACTGTTTTATCTTATATTATTTACTGTATAACTCAACAATAAGGTTTTCTTCTATGTCCCCGCCGACCAGAGAAACTTCTTCTCTATTGGGAAGCCTCTTAACTTTACCTGTCATTGACGATGAATCCCTTTCCAGCCATTCGGGTAATTCTACTTCCTCTGATTCTTCGAGAGAATTTTTTATTACCTCTAAATCCCGGTCGGATTTTTTTACAGCAATTTTATCATCTTCCTGAACTACATAAGAAGAAATACTGCACACCCTGCCGTTAACGGTTATATGGCGGTGATTAACTAACTGCCTTGCCTGCAAAATAGAAACTGCAAACCCCAGCAATCTAACTACATTATCCAGGCGGGATTCTAATTTTACCAGTAAGTTCGAGCCGGTTGCCCCCTCTTCATTATCGGCTTGTTCAAAAAACTTTTTAAACTGTTTTTCCGTCATAAATGTGCTTCTTCTTACCTTCTGTTTTTCCCTTAACTGACGGCCGTATTCAGATTGTCTGAACCTGTACTGACCGTGCTGGCCGGGAGCGTATTCTCTTTTTTCAAGTGAACACTTAGCAGTATGACACCGCTTTCCCTTTAAAAACAGTTTTTCCCCTTCTCTTCTACACAATTTACAAACCGGTCCGTTATATACTGCCATAGGTCATACCCTCCTTGGTTTCGGCGGCCGGCAACCATTGTGAGGTATGGGAGTAATGTCCTGCAGGGAAATTATTTCCAAACCTTCGGATTCTAAGCTTCGGATAGCAGTTTCTCGAGAAGAACCCGGTCCTTTAACTTTTACTTTAACTCTTCGCATACCGTTATTCCTTATTACTTTTTTCGCCGCTTCCTGAGCCGCCAGTCCACCGGCATATGAAGTTCCCTTACGGGACCCTTTCATACCCTCGGTTCCTGCGGATGCCCAGGTCAACACATTGCCGTTATTATCCGTTATAGATATAATAGTATTATTAAAAGTACTTTTTATATATACTATACCGGATTCAACTTTTCGCTTTTTCTTTCTCTTTGCCATAATACTTCCTCTATTATAAATTTATTTTATCTATTCTTACCTTTTCGCGTACGGGCATTTGTCCGGGTCCTTTGCCCCCTAACCGGCAGACCTTTTCTATGCCTGTAACCTCTATAACTCTCAATTTTCTTTAACCGCTGAATATCCTGTCTTTTTTCTCTTTTCAGCTCCCCCTCTATCTTATGATTTTTTACCTCAGCCTGAAGAGCATTTATTTCCTCGTCGGAAAGCTGGTAAACTCTTTTTTCGCCGTCCACGCCGCTCTCCTCTAAAATTTCTTTAGCTGTAGTATTTCCTATACCGTAGATATAGGTTAATCCAATTTTTACTTTTTTTCCTTTCGGTAAATTTATTCCCGCAATACGTGCCATAATTACTCCTTAATATTTTAACCCTGTCTCTGCTTGTGACGGGGATCAGAACATATTACCCGCACGACGCCTTTGCGCCTAATTACTTTACAATCAGAGCAAATCGGTTTTACAGATGCTTTTACCTTCATTGTTTTCCTCCCATCCTGTTATTATTTTTTTTATCCATCCTATAGGTTATTATACCCCTTGTAGGATCGTACTTTGAAATCTCCACTTTAACTCTGTCTCCCGGTAATATTCTTATATAATACATTCTCATTTTACCGGAGATATGGGCCAAAATCTCAACGCCATTATCCAGCTTTACCTTAAACATAGTATTGGGCAAAGCTTTTACAACTCTTCCTTCAACTTCTATTTTATCTTTCTTCTCTTTTCCCATAAAATTTATAATCCTGCCAGTACGTCCGGACCGTTTTCCGTTACGGCCACCGTCTTTTCAAAATGACACGATGGCTGTCCGTCGGATGTCGCTACCGTCCAATCATCTTCTTTTGTATATACATTCTCCTGTCCCATATTAACCATAGGCTCTAAAGCTATAACCAGACCTTCCTTGAGTTTCATTCCTGTATCCGGGGTACCAAAATTAGGTACCTGGGGGGGCTCGTGTAATTCCCTGCCTATGCCGTGCCCCACTAAATCTTTTACTACTGAAAATCCGGCAGCCTGTGCAGTTTTCTGAATAGCCCAGGAAATATCATATAACTTCATGTTAGTATACATTTTTGAAATACCGTTTTCAAGGGCCTTCTGTGTAACATCCAATAATTTTTTTAAAGAACTATCCGGTTTACCTACATTTACAGTAAATGCCATGTCGGAATAAAAATTATCTTTTATCCCCCCCAGATCAATACTTATTATATCTCCTTCATTCAAAATTTTATCCCGAGAAGGAATTCCGTGAACTACTTCTTCATTTACAGAAGTACAAAGATATGCCGGATACGGCGGCTCCCCATAATTTAAAAATGCGGGTTCCAATTCCCTATTCTTAAAAAGCTTATGAGCTTCTTCTTCCAGATCCAATGTGCTGATACCCGGAGCTATCATTTCTTTAAGAGCCCTGGCTATTTCTGTCAATAGCCTTCCACTTTCTTTAATTTTGGAAATTTCTTCTTTACTTTTGTAGTATATCAAACCTGCTAGAGAGTTTCCTTTATATTAGAAAAAACTTCGTCGATTTCCTGGTCACCGTCAATTTCAACCAAAAGATTATTTTTTCTGTAATATTCAATAAGAGGCTCGGTCTGCTCAATATAATTATCTATTCTTATCTTTACTGTCTCTTCTTTATCGTCTTCGCGTTGAATTAATTTTCCCCCGCACGGACATTCTTCTGTATCGTCATCCGCAAGATATATGTTATATTCTTTTTTGCATTTACTACAAATTCTCCGGCCTTTAAGTCTTTTTACTGATTCCTCTTCGGGGATCGTTATATAAAAAACTCTATCCAGATCTTCCAGCTTATCAAATTCCTTGGCCTGTGTTATAGTTCTGGGAAAACCGTCTAAAATATACCCGTCTTGAGCATCATCTTCTTTCAGACGTTCCTCGACTATACCTATGACAATATCATCGGGGACCAGATCCCCGGCTTCCATAATAGATTTAGCTTTTAAGCCCAGAGGCGTCTTTTTCTTAACCGCCTCTCTGAATATCTCCCCCGTGGAAATATGGGGTATATCCAAATATCTAGACAATCTTTTTGCCTGGGTTCCTTTACCCGCCCCAACTATACCGAGCATAACAATCTTACTTATCATATTATCCCATCCGGGATCCTCTCCCTTTCAACCGCCCTTTTTCCATAAACCCGTCGTAATGTCTCATTATAAGATGAGATTCCATCTTAGCCATAGTATCGAGGGCCACTCCTACAACAATTAAAAGAGCAGTTCCGCCAAAATGAAAAGGGGCGTTAAATATCTCCTGAAAATAAGTGGGCATTATGGCAATTACTACCACAAACAGAGCTCCCACCAGAGTAATTCTGGTTAAAACTTTGTCTATATAATCCGCAGAAGGCTTTCCCGGTCTTATTCCCGGTATAAACCCGCCCCATTTTTTCATATTTTCGGCAATATCTCTGGGATTAAAGGTTATGGCCGTATAAAAATAACAAAAGAATATTATTAAAGCCGAATATATAACTGTTCTCACCCAGTGGCCCGGAGATAAATATTCAGAGAGCGTAGCAAAAAAAGTGGAATCCGGGAAAAACTGGCTTAATTGCACCGGCAAAAGCAGCACAGCCATTGAAAATATAACTGCTATGACACCGGACTGATTAACTTTTAAGGGCAAAAAGGTATTTTGCCCGCCATACATTTTTCGGCCCACTACTCTTTTAGCGTATTGAACAGGGATTTTTCTTTGCCCCTGCTCGACAAAAACAACTGCCGCTGTTATTAAAATAACAAGGACAAGCAAAAATATACCTCCGAACAACGATAGTTCATTAACTCTTATCAACCGGAATACATTATTCAGTCCCGACGGAAGACGGGCCACTATACCGGTAAATATAAGCAGCGAAATACCGTTTCCAATACCGTTTTCGGAAATCTGTTCCCCCAGCCACATTAAAAATACTGTTCCCGTAGTTAAAGTTATAACTGTTATTATTTGAAAAGATATTCCGGGATTTTTCACCACTTCAATACCACCGGTTTCCATAGTCTGCATCCAGAATGACAAACCCAGAGCCTGAACAGCGGCAATTCCCACAGTCATATACCTGGTTACCTGTTTTATCTTTTTTCTACCGGCCTCACCCTCTTTTTGTAATTTTTCAAGGTAAGGTATAGTGGTTCTCAATAAACTCATTATTATTGAGGCGTTAATAAAAGGCATTACTCCCAAAGCCATTATGGAAAGCCGTCCCAGAGCGCCCCCGGAAAACATATCTAAAAAACCCAGGAGGGTATCTGCCTGCGCTTCAAAAAAAGCTCTCAGGGCATTAACATCCACGCCGGGAACCGGAATTGTTGTACCCAGGCGGTAAACGGCAAGGATACCAAGAGTAAATAATAATTTTTTCTTGAGTTCGGATACTTTGAATATATCACCGAAGCCATTAATCATTGACTTATTTCTCCGCCTGCTTCGGTTATTTTTTCTTTTGCTCCTTTAGAAAGCTCGCAGTTGGATACTTTTAATTTTTTCTTTATTTCTCCTTTGCCTAATATTTTAACCGTATGTTTACCTTTTACAAGACCTTTTTGTTTAAGTTTTTCCGGAGAAACCTTTTCGCCGCTTTTAAATTTTTCCTGTAACTGCCATATATTAACGATTTCCACTTTGCGTTCGAATTTAGTATTATTAAATCCTCTTTTTGGAATCCGCCGGATAAAAGGCATCTGCCCCCCTTCAAAACCCGGTAAATGGGAATTCCCGGATCTGTGACCGCTTCCTCCCCGGCCGCGGCCGCTGCTGCGACCCTTTCTCGAGGATGCTCCCCTGCCTTTGCGAATCTTCTTTTTATTTGATCCCGGGGCAGGCTTTAAATCTGCTATCGTTAATAAGTCTTTATTATTATTACTCATAATTCTTCTACCTTCTTCCCACGTATTTTTGCTATATATTCTTTAGAACGTAAATTTCTCAGTCCGTCTATAGTCGCATACACTACATTTATAGGATTGGTAGAGCGCAGACACTTTGTAAGAATATTCTTAACTCCTACCGCTTCAAGAACTGCCCGGGCCGGACCACCGGCAATAATACCTGTTCCCGGACCGGCCGGTTTCAGGAGTATCTCCCCGGCGCCGTTTTTCCCGAGTATTGTGTGGGGAATTGTACCTTCATCCGTAATATCCATTTTTTCAAGATCGTCTTTTGCTTTTGACATCCCTTTTTCTATTGAAGCGCGAACGTCTTTTGCTTTTCCAATAGCGCACCCCACTGCACCGTTTCCGTCCCCTACTACCACTAAAGAGGCAAAGCCAAATCTCTTTCCACCTTTTACCACTTTAGCAACTCTGTTTATGTTTACTACTTTCTCTATTGTATTTTTATCCCTGTTATTACTCATTAGAAATCCAGTCCCCCTTCTCTTGCACCATCAGCTAACTCTTTTATTAACCCGTGATACTTAAAGTTCTTGCGATCTAATACAACAGCTTTAATATCTTTTTCAAGAGCCTGTTGGGCTAATTTTTTACCTACTTCTCTGGCTCTCTGTTTTGGAGAATCAAATTCCTGTTCTCTTATTTCTTTATCCAAGGATGAAACACCTATTTCAACCTTATCTCTAACGTCGTTAATTAATTGGGCATAAATATTCTTATTTGATTTATGTACTGCCAATCTTAACCTGCTGTCTTTTCCAAAAATTTTTTTCATCATTGTCCTGCACCAGTAAATCCTCCGCCAATAGCCGTCTTACCGGCTTTCTTGCGGACATACTCATCCTCATATCTAATACCGGCTCCCTTGTAAGGTTCCGGCGGTTGAATATCTCTAATATCTGCGGCCACCTGCCCGACCTGCTGTTTATCCTTTCCCGATATTATTATAATATTTTTATCTTCTTCATCCAGTTTTACTTCTATATTTTCGGGAATGTCAAATTTAACGGGATGTGAAAAACCAAGTTCCAGAACAATATTTTTTTTCTGTACCTTAGCCCGCTTACCGCGCCCGACTAATTCCAGGCGTTTTATAAACCCCTCAGTTAATCCCTGTATAGCATTAGCTACCAGAGTTCTAAAAAGTCCGTGCAGTGATCTTGCTTTTTTAGACTCATTTTCCCTTACTAAGATAATCTGCCCGTCTTCTACCTTGCCGCTGATCAGCTCCGGTAAATCAACTGTATTCTTTTCTCCGGAGGATTCAACGGTAATTTTTTTTCCTTCAATCTTAACTTCTACCTTATCTGGTATATCTACCGGTTTTTTTCCTACTCTGCTCATTTTAAATTACCATACATATAATAATACTTCTCCGCCCAGCTCATTCTTACGACATTCTTTATCCGTAAGCAGTCCCCGGGAAGTGGATATAAAAGCTCTTCCCAATCCTTCTAAGACTCTGGGAATCTCTTCTTTATTCACGTACTGTCTTTTTCCGGGACGCGATATTCTCTTAATATCTCTTATAACTGAACGCTCGCCATCTACATATTTTAAGTATATTCTTAAAATCCCCTGTTTATTATCTTCAATTTTTTCATAATTTGCTATATAGCCTTCTTCCTGTAATAATCTGGCTATTTCTAGTTTTAACTTTGAAGCGGGTATGTCAACTTCCCGTTTTTTAACATTCAGGGCATTCTTTATCCTGGATATCATATCTGCTACTGTATCTGTTACTACCATGATGATTTAACAACCCCCGGTATTTTTCCGTCCGATGCTAATTCTCTAAAACAAATTCTGCATATTCCAAAATCTCTCATATACCCGCGTGATCTGCCACACAGATTACACCTATTATATTTTCTAACTTCATATTTAGGGTCTTTTTTCTGTTTTTCTACAAGTGCTTTTCTCGCCATAATCTCTCCTTATTGCTCCTTAAAAGGGAAATTTAACAACTCGTACATCCGCTCGGATTTCTGTTTATCCTGTTTACTGGTTACAATTCCGATAGAAAGTCCTTTTATAAACTTAATCTTATCAGAATTTATTTCAGGATATATAGTTTCATCTTTTATACCAATAGTTAAATTACCATTGTCGTCTATACTTCTCTTTATTCCACTAAAATCTCTTATCCGGGGAAGGGCTATTCTAAGGGTTTTATTTAAAAAATCATACATTCTCTCTCCCCTGAGCGTTACTTTGCAGCCAATCACATCGCCTTTCCGGATATCAAAGTTGGAAATAGATTTTTTTGCTTTTGTAACAACGGGTTTCTGCCCGGTTATTGCGGTCATATCCTCTAACCCTTCTTCGAGTACCGCTTTCTCCTCCACAGCTTTTTTAAGTCCCATATTAACAATTACTTTTTCTATTCCGGGTATTTCGTGAATATTCTCCACTTCCGATTCTTTTTGTAATTTTGGGACAACATCTTTTACATATCTTTTATATAATGAACTTTTTATTTTTTTGTTAACAGGCATTTATACTACAATCTCCCCGCATTTTTTACATATTCTCACTTTTTCTCCATCTTCTAAAAAATCAAAATTTACTTTTGTGGGTTTCGAACATTTAGGACAAATCAACTGTAAATTAGGCATAGCTATCGGAGCTTCCTGTTCTATAACACCTCCGGGACTTTTCTGAGAAGGCATTGTATGCTTTTTTGCCACATTAAGCTTGGAAACAATAGCCCTGTTCTTTTCTGGGTAAATTTTAATTACTTCCCCGGTCTTCCCTTTTTCCACCCCTTTTTTAACTACTACTTCATCACCGGTCTTTATTTTGCGCATATTAAAGTACCTCCGGTGCAAGAGATATTATCCGGGTAAACTCTTTATTTCTTAATTCCATAGCTATGGGTCCAAAGACCCGGGTAGCTTTTGGCATCCCGTCATCATCAACAATTACTACCCCGTTACTGTCAAATCTCAAAACAGTACCATCGTTTCTTTTTATAGGATATTTTGTGCGAACTATAACCGCTTTTACAACCTCGCCCTTTTTAACTTCTCCCGAAGGAATGGCGGTTTTTACTGTTCCCACTATAATATCCCCTACACGGCCGTACTGCTTCTCGCCCCCTAGTATATTAATACATAGTAACTGGCGGGCACCTGAATTATCTACAACATTTAATAAACTTTCACTCTGAATCATTTTATTTCTTTTCTTCTATTTTACATAAACGCCATCTTTTCAATTTACTTTTCGGACGCATTTCCTCTATTATTACTTTATCACCGGTACTGGCCCGGTTTTCCTCATCATGTACATAAAATTTTTTGTGCTTTTTTAAAACCTTTTCATAAAGTGGGTGCCTAGATAAATTTTCTGTTTCAACTACGCAGGTCTTATCCATTTTAGTTCCCACTACTATACCTTCTAATTTTTTTCTGGACGTTGTCTTGTATAATTTTTTATTCATTGTTCTTCTCTTTTATCACTGTATTAATTCTGGCAATATCTCTTCTTAAATATTTCAATTCAACCGGATTTTTTAAAGTCCCGGAAGCGTGTTGAAATCTTTCTTCCATATACTTCTTTTTTATATCACTGAGTTCGCTTTTTAATTCTTCTACTGTCTTATTTCTAAGTTCGTCTGCTGTTAAAGTCACTGGTATTCTCCTCTAACCACAAATTTGCATTTCATGGGCATTTTAGCTGCAGCTCTTTTCATAGCTAATTTTGCCTTTTCTCTGGATAAACCAACTAATTCAAATATTATTCTCCCCGGTTTTACCTTTGCGGCATAATAGGCAACGTCCCCCTTACCTTTACCCATCCGGGTTTCAGCCGGCTGTTCTGTCACCGGATGATCGGGAAAAATTCTGAGCCATACTTTTCCCCCTTCTTTCATAAATCTGGTTATCGCAACTCTTGCGGCTTCAATCTGCCTCTCGTCAATGTGGGCCGGTTCTACGGCCTTTAATCCGTACTGCCCGAAATTAACTTTGCTTCCCCTTATGGCTTTCCCTCTATTTCTACCTCTGTGTTTTTTCCTATATTTTACTTTTTTAGGTCGTAACATAATCTATTCCTTCTCTGCACCGATTATTTCCCCTTTACAGACCCAAACTTTAATACCGATATTACCGTAGGTAGTATTGGCCTCGCAAAAATTGTAATCAATATCCGCTCTTATAGTCTGAAGAGGAACCTTACCTTCTTTTAGCCATTCCGTACGAGCTATTTCCGATCCGTTGAGTCTACCGCTTACAGCTACTTTAACCCCCTCGACGTCTTTTTCATTATAGGCCCGGTATAAAGCTCTTTTCATAACCGGACGAAACCGCATTTTCTTTTCCAGGGCCGTAGCTATACTCCGGCCAATTATAGCCGCATCAGCCTGGGGATTTTTTATATGTTCAATATTTATATCGGTTGTTTTTCCTGTTATATCTTCAATTTCATTTTTTATGTTTTCCACTTCCGAGCCCCCCTTACCGATTATCACCCCCGGTTTATCAGTGTGTACCACAATTTTTATGTTTTCATTGCCGGCCCTTTTAATATCTATTCTGGATATTCCGGCAGATTCTTCTACTCTGTCCCGTATAAAATTTCGGATTTTATAATCTTCTTCTATCAACTTGGGCATATTATCTAAATCAAACCACTGCGATTTCCAGGTTTTATTTACTCCTAATCTTAAACTTACCGGATTTACTTTTTGTCCCATTATTCTTGTTCGTCTCCCACTACTATTTCTATATGTGCTGATCTCTTTTTATAAACATCTGCTCTACCCATTGCCCGCGGACGAAGTCTTTTTAAAGACGGTCCCTGTCCAACCCATGCTTTCATAACTTTAATTCTATCCGTTATATCCTGAGCATCGGCATTTGCAACCGCTGAATCAAGTGCTTTTTTTACCGGTTTCACCGCTCTTTTATTTATTACAGCAAGTTTGTTATAGGCCTCGGCTACTTTTTTGCCTCTGATGCAATCTAAAACAAGATTAATCTTCCGGGGACTCATTCTTATGTATTTTGCTTTAACTTTGCCCTTCATGATTCCATCTCTTCCTCTTCAAGTTCTTTAGAATGGGCAGCGCCATGACCCTTAAAAAATCTGGTGGCCGAAAATTCCCCCAGTCTGTGTCCCACCATATCTTCAGTTATTAATACTTCAGTAAATTTTTTGCCATTGTGAACAGGAATAGTAAGACCCACAAAATCGGGAGTTATCATTGAATCCCTGGAATATGTAGGTGCCACTTTTTTACTCCCGGCCTTTTTGGCTCTATCTACTTTTTTCAGCAGACTTTTTTCTACGTAAGGTCCTTTTTTAGTTGAACGCCCCATTAACTATTTCCTCCTTCTCACAATCAGTTTTTCAGATGCCTTTTTCTTTTTTCTGGTTTTTACGCCTTTACACTTTTTACCCCACGGATTGGTCGGTAAATGATTTCCTTTACTCTTTCCCCTACCCCCGCCGTGCGGATGGTCATTAGAATTCATAGCCATCCCCCGGACTGTCGGCCTTATACCCCGGTGACGGTTTGCTCCGGCCGAACCGAGCTTAGCTTTATAATGATCGGAATTCCCAACTTTACCTATAGTTGCTTTACATTTTTTCTCTACCAACCTGACCTCACCGGAAGTCAGTTGTATCTGGGCATATTTCCCCTCTTTAGCCATCAAAACTGCCTGGGAACCGGCGCTTCTTACCATAGTACCGCCCCTTCCGGGTTTAAGCTCTATATTGTGAATAACAGTACTTTCCGGTAGATTTTCAAGCGGCCGGACATTCCCCGGTTTAATAGGGGCCCACTTACCGCTGGTTACCGTATCCCCTACTTTTAAGCCTTCCGGATGAATTATATAAGATTTTTTGCCGTCCGGATACTCAATTAAAGCCAGATTGGCAGACCGGTTAGGATCATATTCAATCGCCAATACCCGGGCCGGTTCTTCTCTTTCCCGTTTAAAATCTACCAGCCTTAACTTACGTTTACTTCCTCCCCCGCGGTGTCTTACCGTCATCCGGCCGTGATTATTTCTTCCCCCGGACCGTTTTTTTACTCTGGTAAGAGATTTTTCCGGTTTTCTTTTAGTAATCTCATCTTTGGTTACTATAGTCCGGAACCGGCGCGCCGGAGAAAGCGGTCTGTCTTTTTTAATTCCCATTTTTATATTCCTCTATATTTTTAAATTTCTTTTTTATTAAAAACAAAATTTAAGGTCCTTCCATAAGCTGAATTCTATCACCTTCTTCTAAGGTAACCACCGCTTTTTTTCGTTTTGAAGATTTTCCTTCATAGCGACCCATCCTTTTTTCTTTCCCCCTCACGTGCTGGGTATTTACGGATTTAACTGTTACCTCAAAAATTTCTTCAACAGCTTTCTTAATCTTTCTTTTATTTGCATTTAAATCAACAAAAAAAGTATATTTATTAAAATTCATTCTCTCCCGGGTAGATTTTTCAGTTACTACCGGAGATTTTAAAACATTGTAAAGTGTATTGTCAGTAGTCATTCCCAACCTCTTTTATCTAAAAAACTTTTCCATGCTTTTGCCGTAAACATTATATTATTATTTCCCAAAACCGTATAAGTATTTATATTTTTCCAATCCATAATTGTCAACCCCTTAATATTTCTGAATGCCCTTACTATGTCGGGAATCATCTCATCTAAAACTATAAGTTTCTTTCCCTCTGTATCTTCAAAAATATTCTCGAGAAAATCAGCTGCCAGACGGGTTTTATAATCATCAAGTTCAATCTTTTCTACTATTTTCACCCGGTCTTCTCTGATTCTCTGAACAATAGCCTGTACAAGAGCTATCTGTTTTTTTAAGCGGGGGATATCTTTTTTATAGTGCTGTTCCTTTACAGGGCCGAAAGTATTACCGCCACCGGACCATATCGGTGAATTATTGCTTCCGTGACGCGCACGGCCGGTGCCCTTTTGCCGCCAGGGTTTTTTACCGCCGCCGGCCACTTCCGAACGGTCTTTTGTTTTAGCATTACCTGCTCTTTCGTTAGAAAGATAGGTCTCCACTACTTCATGCAGCAAATTAACATTTATATTTATATCTTTTAACTCTTCGGGTATTTTTGGTATTTCAACTTTCATTTTAATTACTCTTTTTTCTTCTTCTGACAAAAACTACATTCTTTTTTGGGCCCGGAACAGCTCCCTTTACAGCAATGACGTTTTCCTCTTTACTTATATAAACTATTTTGAGATTTTCTTCGGTAATCATTTTACCGCCGTCTCTTCCGGCCATTTTCAGACCCGGCCAAACCCGGCTGGGGTCACTGGACCCACCGATCGAACCCGGAATACGATGTCTTCTAGATCCGTGTCCGTGAGGTCCGGAGCTAAACCCCCACCTTTTAACTGTTCCGGTAAATCCCCGGCCTTTAGATTCCCCCTGGACATCAATCTTTTCTCCTACTTCAAACTCATTAACACTGAGTTTCTCTCCAACTGCGGGTATTTCTTTTTTATCCCCCAGCCACTCTACGCTCTTTAAATATTTCAAAAACGGTAGATTGTTTTTCTTAAAAAAACCTATCTGAGGTTTTTTTAACGACTTTTTCTTTACTTCCCTGTAACCAATCTGTACTTTATTATCTTTAAACCCGGTTACATAACAGGGGCCTAACTCAATTAACGTCACCGGAACCGAATTGCCGTCTTCATCAAACCATCGGCTCATCTTCAATTTTTTTCCAAGTAAACCCTGAATCATCACGCTTTTATCTCTACTTTAATTCCAGCCGGTAACTCAAGTTTTCCAAGTTCATCCACTGTATGGGGAGTTGGGGAAATAATATATATTAATCTCTTATGTATTCTCATTTCAAACTGCTCCATTCCTCTTTTATCCACATGGGGTGATTTTAACACCGTGTATTTTTTCGTTTTGGTAGGCAGAAGTATCGGTCCGGATATTCTAGCTCCGGTCCGTTTTATAGTGTCAACTATTTCTTTAACCGACCTGTCCAACATTCTGTGATCATACCCTTTTAACTTTATTTTAATTTTTTGTTCTTCTGCCATTTTTCCTATTTACCTACTCAATAATCTCCGAAACTACACCGGCTCCTACAGTATGGCCGCCTTCTCTTATTGCAAACCTCAATCCCTGTTCCATAGCTATCGGCTCTATTAAGTCTCCTTCCAGCTCTACATTATCTCCGGGCATTACCATCTCTCTTCCTTCCGGTAATTTCACCACTCCCGTAACATCTGTAGTTCTGAAATAAAACTGCGGCCGGTATCCTGAAAAGAATGGAGTATGTCTTCCTCCCTCTTCTTTACTCAATACATATAACTGACCTTTAAATTTTGTATGCGGGGTTATCGAACCCGGCTCCGCTATTACCTGGCCCCTCTGTATATCTTCCTTGTCCACTCCTCTTAATAGCATTCCTACGTTGTCTCCGGCCTGGGCTGATTCCATCTCTTTACGGAACATCTCTATCCCCGTAGCTACCGATTCCTGGTTCTTTCCCAGCCCCACTATCTGTACGTCGTCTCCAAGCTCTATCTTACCTCTCTCTATTCTGCCGGTGGCTACCGTCCCCCTACCGGTTATCGTAAATACATCTTCCACACTCATTAAAAACGGCTTGTCTATTTCTCTGGATGGTTCCGGTATATCTTCATCCAACGCTTCTATCAGCTTCCCTATTGCCTTATTATCTTCACTCTCTAAATCATCATCTTCTAAGGCTTTTAAAGCTGACCCCTTCACTATTGTCATATCGTCACCGGGAAATTCATACTTATTTAAAAGTTCTCTTATCTCTAAATCTACCAGTTCTATTAACTCTTCATCATCTACCTGATCCGTCTTATTCATAAATACTACCATTGCAGGTACTCCTACCTGCCTGGCCAGCAGTATGTGCTCACGGGTCTGGGGCATTGGCCCGTCCGCTGCCGATACCACTAAAATAGCTCCGTCCATCTGCGCTGCTCCGGTAATCATGTTCTTTACATAATCGGCATGTCCCGGACAGTCCACATGGGCGTAATGCCTCCCCTCTGTCTCATACTCTACATGAGCAGTGGCTATCGTTACTCCCCTCTCCTGCTCTTCCGGGGCATTATCTATATCATTTACATTTAATACTTCCGCAAATCCTTTTCCCTGTAAGTATTTTAACATGGCCGCCGTCAATGTCGTCTTTCCGTGATCCACGTGCCCTATTGTACCCACGTTTACATGCGGCTTTGTTCTCTCAAATTTTGCCTTTGCCATCTTATTTTTCCTCCTTCATCGTAAAATACATATGTAATTAATCTAAAATCTTCTCTGAAATCTGTTTTGGAACCTTCGCAAACTTAGATGGTTCCATGGAATATGTAGCTCTTCCCTGACTCGCCGATCTAAGAGCTGATGCATATCCAAACATCTCTGCCAGCGGCGCTTCGCCGTTAATTATATTGTTGTCTTCTTCACTCAATAATTCTTTGATCTCCCCCCGGCGGGAATTAAAATCTTCAAGGACCTCCCCGAGATGTTCATTAGGCACTATTATATTAATTTTCATAATAGGTTCAAGTAATATAGGCTTTGCTCGACTAAGACCTCGCCGCATAGCCCGGGAGGCGGCAATCCTAAAAGCCATTTTAGATGAATCAACTTCGTGAAAAGAACCGTCTTTTAAAGTCGCTTTTATACCTGTAACTTCAAACCCGCCCAAACTTCCGTGAGTCAAAGTGTCCTTTATCCCCTCTTCAACGCCGGGTATAAACTCCTTGGGAATTCGACCTTCACGGATTTCATTTATAAATTCAAAACCCTCATTATATTTTTCGGGTTCTATATCTATTACAACATGCCCGTACTGGCCCCGTCCACCGGACTGTTTTACATACTTTTCCTCTACTTCCGTTTTTTTAGTAATAGTTTCCTTATAGGTAACTACCGGTTCCGAAGCCCGGCAATCTATATTAAATTCCTCTTTTAACCTGTTTATAACCACTTCCAGATGCAATTCCCCCATACCCTGAATAATACTCTGTCCGCTATCCTGGTCTACACTTAACTGCAATGAAGGATCCTCAGTAATAACTTTATTTAAAGCCACAAGAAGTTTTTCTTCGGCTTCTTTATTATTTGCTTCAATGGCCATGGAAACAACAGGATCGGGAAACTGCATAGATTCCAGCAATACAGGATCTTCTTCAGAACACAGTGTATCACCCGTAGCCGTATCTTTAGGGCCTATGATGGCAGCTATCTGACCGGCCTCCAGTTTATCCTTATCCTTCCGGGTTTCAGCATGCATTTCCAGTATCCGGGAAATCCTCTCCTTTTTATCCTGGGTCAAATTATAGACGTAATCCCCTTTTTCCAGGGTACCCGAGTAAACCCTCACAAATACTAACCGCCCCACATAAGTATCGGCCATTATTTTAAATACAAGCGCGGAAAACGGCCCGTCTGCATCGGCTTTTCTTATCTCTTTTTCCCCGGTTTCGGGATTTGTCCCTTTTACCGGCTTAACTTCCAGAGGCGAAGGCAGATAATCTACTATTGCATCCATCAATAACTGTACCCCCTTATTCTTAAGAGCAGATCCGCACAAAACAGGTACTATCCTGTGATTTACCGTCCCCTCTCTTATTACTTTCTTTAAAAGTTTGGTGGGTACCTGCTTTTCTTCCAGGTACTTTTCCATAATTTCATCGTTAAGATCAGCTACTTTTTCGAGAAGTTCTCCTCTTATTTTTACAGCTTTTTCCTTCAAATCACCGGGGATCTCTTCCTTTTCCACTTTTTTCCCCGATTCATCCTTGTAATAATAAGCCTTCATTTCAATAAGGTCTACTATTCCCTTAAAATTATCCTCGGTGCCTATGGGCAACTGTATGGGTATGGCTATGTCAGTTTTTAATTTTTCCTCTATCTCCCCCAGTACTCTTTCAAAATCAGCCCCCACCCGGTCCAGTTTATTTATAAAAGTTATCCGGGGAACGGAATATCTGTCAGCCTGTCTCCAGACCGTTTCGGATTGAGCTTCTACTCCCCCTACACCACAAAAAACAACCACACACCCATCTAATACTCTGAGGGACCGCTCAACTTCAACAGTAAAATCCACATGTCCTGGCGTATCTATTATATTAATAATACCGTCTTTCCACTTACATGTAGTAGCAGCGGAAGTAATAGTTATACCCCTGTCCTGTTCCTGTTTCATCCAGTCCATCACCGCAGTACCGTCATGTACTTCCCCCATCTTATACGTTTTACCACTGTAAAACAAAATCCTCTCGGTTACAGTTGTCTTCCCGGCGTCAATATGGGCAATTATTCCTATATCTCTTAGTCTATTTAAATCCATTCCCTTCTCTTTTCCAATTATATTATTACGTCTCTTAGTCTCTGTTACCATTAAAATCCATTTACCAGCTATAATGGGCAAAGGCTTTATTCGCCTTGGCCATTTTGTGTATCGTCTCTCTTTTATTTATTGCAGCTCCCTGCCCTTTGGCGGCATTAATTAACTCATTTGCCAAACTTTGAGCCATCGAAATGCCTTTAGAGCTTCTGGCAAAACCTACCAACCATCTTATAGAAAGCTGAACTCCCCTAAGCTGGGTAACCTTTACCGGCACCTGATAAGTAGCTCCCCCTACCCTGCGGGATTTAACTTCCAAAAGAGGTTTTACTTTTTCTATAGCTTTTTCCAGGGCCTCTAGGGGTTCGCAATCGAGTTCTTTGCCGGCAATTTCCAAAGCTTCATCACATATATCTATAGCCAGACTTTTCTTGCCGTCCCACATTAATTTTTTTATTAATCTTTCCCTTACTTCTTCTATAGAAATTTCCTTATTTTCATCGTTTTGATAGGTATTCATGTTTTCTTTTCCCCGTATTTTGACCTTCCCTGTTTTCTTCCCTCTACACCGGCGCAATCCAGAGTTCCTCTCACCACGTGGTACCGGACTCCCGGAAGATCTTTCACTTTACCGCCTCTGATTAATACTATAGAATGTTCCTGTAAATTATGGCCTTCTCCGGGGATGTACGCTGCTACATCCATACCATTTGTAAGCTTTACCCTGGCCACTTTCCGCAGTGCGGAATTTGGTTTTTTAGGCGTAGAGGTAAAAACTCTTATACAGACTCCCCTTTTTTGAGGACACCCCTGGAGCGCGGGAGTGGTTTTCTTCTTCTTAACCTTTTTTCTACCTTTTTTTACTAGTTGATTAGTTGTTGGCATTTTCCTGCTCCCTTCTTGCAAATAAGCCGGTTCCCACCGGAATTAATTTTCCTACAATTACATTTTCTTTTAAACCTTTAAGGTAATCCACTTTACCTTCTGCCGCAGCATCAGTTAAGACACTTGTCGTTCTTTCAAAAGATGCCGCAGAAATAAAACTTTCACTATTTAAAGAAGCCTTAGAAATTCCCAGCAGTTTTGGCTTTTTAGCGGCCGGTTTTTTACCCTGTTTCTCCATCTTCCTGTTAACTCTCTCCACTATTTTACTGGGCAATACTTCTTTTTCCTGGAATGTTGTATCTCCACTATCAGTAATCTGTACAAAAGAAAGCATCTGACTGATTACAACTTCCAGATGTTTATCATCCAGAGCAACTCCCTGCAGTCTGTATACACTCTGCAGTTCGTTAACTAAAAATTCCTGAATATTTTTGTGACTTCCCACTCTTAAAATATCATGCGGATCTACTGCACCGTCGGTTAAAGTATCTCCAGCATCCACCATAGTGCCGTCATAAACTTCCAGATGTTTACCCGGCGGAATTTTGTATTCCCGGGCAGCTACATTTTCTGCTTCCGGATCCACTTTAACTACCATGGCCTCGGACTTTTTGCCACCCTGTTTTTTCTGGTCTATTGATACCCGGCCGGAAATTTCTGTAACAACCGCGCTGTTTTTAGGCGGACGGGCTTCAAAAAGCTCTACAATTCTGGGCAATCCCCCGGTTATATCCCGGGTCTTAATAACTTTTAAAGGAACTCTGGCCAGTATATCACCTTTTTTGACATCATTTTCTTCCTTTAAAGTAACCAGCATGTCAACCTGGAGGGGATACCTGACTGTTTTACCGTCATCGGTGTTCAGCTCTATACGGGGATAATAATTTTTCTTTCCTCCGCGGGATTTCTTACCACCGCCGATATAAGGCACAATTACGTATTCTGATTCGCCGGTTTTGGGGTTTTTCTCTTCTTTTGCATTTATCCCGGGTACTATATCTTTGTACTCAATTTTTCCGCTGTGTTCAGCAATTATTGGAGATGAGAACGGATCCCATTCGGCAATCTTTTCACCCTTTTTGACTTTTTCGCCTTTATCCTTGTGAAGTATGGCTCCGTATCTAATGTCATAGACATTACTTTCGCCCTTTTCTTTTTTAATTTCAATTTTTCCCTTGCGGGCAATATTTAATGTATCCCCGTCTTCATTTTCAATAGTTTTTATATTGTCGTATCTGACTTCTCCGTCATATGGGGATGTCAAATCTCTCTCCTGAGCCACTTCAGAAGCCGTACCCCCGACATGGAATGTTCTTAAAGTTAACTGGGTTCCGGGTTCTCCAATGGACTGGGCAGCTATTATTCCCACTGCCAGTCCCGGTCTTACCATTTTTCCGGTAGATAAATCCGCTCCGTAGCATTTACTACATACTCCGTCTTTTGACTCGCAGGTTAAGGGAGACCTGATTGTTATTGCTGTTATCGCACTCTTTTCAATTTTTTTGGCAGCTTCCCTATCAATTAATTTCCCATCTTCAACGAGAATCTCATCAGTTATAGGATCTACAATAGTATCCAGACTCACTCTCCCCTGAACTCTTTCTGAAAAACTTTCTATTACTTCGTTCGTCTCTTCATCTTTGATGGGCCTTACATCAATACCCCCGGCCGTACCGCAATCTTTTTCTACTATTGTCACATCGTGGGAAACATCTATTAATCTCCGGGTCAGATGGCCGGCCTGGGCAGTTTTCAAAGCCGTATCCGTAAGACCTTTTCTTCCACCGTGAGTAGAAATATAATATTCTAAGACAGATAAACCTTCTCTGAAATTAGATTTAATCGGATGTTCAATAACTTCACCGGCTTCATCTTTACCGATCTGGGGTTTACTCATAAGCCCCCTCATTCCCGCCAGCTGACGGATCTGATCCAGTGAACCTCGAGCACCTGACGATGCCATTAACTGAATAGGATTAAATTTAGGACCTTCCTCATCGTATTTGCGTTTATCATATTCATTAATCTCCTCAAGCATCTGGTCAGCTACTTCATCCGTAACATGACTCCATATATCTACGATATTATTATATCTTTCATCTTCGGTTATTACACCCATCTGAAAATTCTGTTTTATTTTCTCAACTTTTTTCTGAGCTTTGTCAAGCACTTCCTGTTTCTTATTGGGTATATGCATATCTTCCATACTTAAAGAGACGCCCCCTAAAGTTGCCTCCTTGTATCCTAGTTTTTTTACCGTATCCAGTAATCTAACAGTACTGTACTTGCCATTTTCCCAGAAATTATTTTCTATTAATTCCGTCAGTCCTTTTTTGGTAATCGCTTTATTTACGTATTCCATACTCTCAGGCAGGTAAGAATTAAATATAACTCTTCCCACCGTTGTATAATCTTCCCAAACATCCGGGTCTTCAAAATCTTCTTTATCCCAGTCCTCGGCCTCTCTTATCTTATTTATACCCTTCACTTTTATCCGGGCGTGAAGATCCACCTTGCCGCATTGATAGGCATGCTCAACTTCCTGATTCCCGTTAAAAATTAATCCTTCACCGGGTACCCCACGTTTTTTCCGTGTAAGATAGTTACATCCCATAACTATATCCTGAGAGGGTTTGGCTATCAAATTTCCGTGAGCCGGCGATATAATATTATTCACAGATAAAAGCATCATTTTTGCTTCCATACATGCTTCCGGAGATATGGGAACATGAACAGCCATCTGATCACCATCAAAATCAGCATTAAAACCGGGACAGACCAAAGGATGGAGCTGTATAGCTTTACCCTCTACTAAAACTGGTTCAAAAGCCTGAATTCCCAATCTATGTAAAGTAGGAGCACGGTTTAAAAGAACAGGGTGATCCTGAATTATCTCTTCAAGTATATCAAAAACTTCGGGACCCTGTTTTTCTAACCGGCGCCGGGCCGATCGAACGTTACTTGAAAATCCTTTCTTTATAAGATCCCTTAAGATAAAGGGTTTAAAAAGCTCCAGGGCCATCTCTTTGGGTATACCGCACTGATTTAAATTCAAATGGGGACCGATAACTATTACCGACCGTCCGGAATAATCTACTCTCTTCCCTAAAAGATTACGGCGAAATCTACCCTGTTTGCCTTTAATATTTTCAGATAATGATTTTAACGGTCTTCTTCCCGCTCCCCGGACAGTTTTATTGCGGGCTCCATTCTGTATCAAAGTATCAACTGATTCCTGGAGAAGTCTCTTCTCATTGTGAAGCATTACGTCCGGAGCTCCCATTTCCATAATATTTTTTAACCGGTTATTTCTATTAATTATTCTCCGGTAAAGATCATTTAAATCCGAGGAAGCGAATTTTCCGCCTTTCAGGGGCACCAGAGGCCTTAAATCCGGAGGAATTACGGGTACATTTTTAAGCATCATATTCTGCGGTTCATTGTCAGAATCGATAAAATATTCAATTATTTTGAGCCGGCGACGCAGGCGGGCTTTTCTTCCTTTACCGCCCTTTGGAGATTCTATATCTTTGCGGATCTTTTTAGCTACTTTTTTTATATCCACTTTAACTAATAAATCATAGATAGCTTCACCGCCGATTTTACCTTTAAATTCCGGTTCTTCTTTTATAACTTTATCTACTTTTTTAGCGACTTTCTTTAGTTTTTTAATAGCATTTTTCTTAATTTTTTCTCGGTTTTGGATAAAATCATCCACTTCTTCAAGAATTAATTCCCAGTTGTACTTATCCGCATCCCTGGAACTTACCTGTTTTAAGGTTTTTATTAATTCTTCGAAATTATCGTATTCGCTATTTTCATACCCGTCAAGTAAATTAGAATAAATCTGACGGGCATCTCCTTCATCTGAGTTTTCAATCTCATTTTCCCGAATTTTATCAATTTCAAATTCGATATTATCTTTAAGAGCAATGTCAAACTGAACTAATTTCTGAGTATAGGAATTAACAATTTTCTGGATTTTGTCAACTTTATAAATACTGACAGCATTTTCTTTTTCCTGTTCGCCATACAGAGGTTCTTCATAAGTCTCTCTTACAAATTCCTTTATAAAATCCATATCTCCGCGTTCAAGACTTTCTTTAAAATCTTCATATAGGTCCGCCAGGCGCATAAGGCCGTTTTGAAGTCTGTTATATACCGCGGCATCTATTACAGAAATATTTTTCCGCTCATTAAAAAAAGTTACATCATGAGCTGCTACTCTTTTACCCTGACATCTTATCTTATTATTAGTTACCTCGGTTATTATATAAGATGCGTAATAATTAACTTGCTCTACATATTTTCTTTTAAGATTAAGAACCTGCCCTATCATCGAAGGAGGCTGCCTGACATACCATATGTGAGCCACGGGGACAGCAAGTTCGATATGGCCCATTCTCTCTCTTCTTACCTCCCGTTCGGTAACTTCAACCCCGCACCGTTCGCATACAACGCCCTTGTGCCGGGGATATTTATATCTTCCACAGTTACATTCATAGTCTTTCATAGGACCAAAAATACGCTCGCAAAACAGACCATCTTTCTCAGCCTTAAAAGTACGATAATTAATAGTTTCCGGCTTTTTCACTTCCCCGTGAGACCATCTTTTTACATCTTCCGGCGCCGCAAGCATTAACTGAACTGCATTAAAATTATTATAATTTAACTGATCTGCCATAATTATCTTGGTTCCTTTTTATTTTCTAGCAATACCTTAAACCCTAAACCCTGTAATTCTTTCACAAGTACTTTAAAAGATTCGGGTACACCGGGTTCATCAATTTCTTCTCCTTTTAAAATTGATTCATGTAATTTATTTCTGCCTTCGACATCATCACTTTTGTATGTAAGAAATTCCTGCAGCAGGTACGCGGCCCCATAACCTTCTAAGGCCCATACTTCCATTTCCCCAAAACGCTGGCCGCCAAATAAAGCTTTTCCACCGAGAGGCTGCCGGGTTATAAGAGAATACGGACCGGTTGCCCGGGCATGCATTTTATCCTCAGCCATATGCTCAAGTTTCATAGTATACATGTATCCGATAGTTATATTATCGCCCAGCACTTCTCCCGTACGCCCATCGTATAACTTAGCCGTACCCTCCGGAGCTAAATTATTTTCAGCAAGTATCTCTTTTATTTCTGATTCTTTTGCCCCATCAAAAACCGGGTTTACTGTCTTTATGTTTGCCTTATTTGCCGCCCAGCCCAAATGAGTTTCCAATATCTGTCCCACATTCATTCTCGAGGGAACACTTAACGGATTTATCACTATATCCACCGGCGTGCCGTTCTCATCGTAGGGCATATCTTCTTCCGGCAACACCATAGAAATAATACCTTTATTACCGTGTCGACCGGCTATTTTATCACCGGCCATAATCGGACGCCGGCTGGCTATATGTACTTTTACCTTTTTAGATACCATTACCGGCAGTTCATTACCTCTGTCAATATTTTTTAACTTCCGGTTTCTTTCTTTTTCCAAATCCTCTATCAGGGACTCAAGTAAAACTTTATTTTTAAATTTTTTATCTTCGTATTCGTCTTCTGTAATTTTTCCCTTTCTCTTTTTGTGAAGCATCTTTTGAGTTATGGAACGGTTTTCACTTCTCAATTCTTCTATTTTTTCATCAAATTCTTTATTAATGGCTTCCGTCAATTCCCGCCGCCGTTTTTTAGTTATACTCTTTTTTCTTTCAAAAGTCTCTACTTTTATGACTTTCCCTTCAACACCCGGAGGTACTTTTAAGGAAGTGTCTTTGACTTCTTCAGCTTTCTTTCCAAAAATAGTTTTAAGCAATCTTACTTCGGGGGTATACTTTTTCTCACCCTTGGGGGTAACTTTTCCCACCAGAATATCTTTTGGTTTTACATACGCCCCTTCTCGAATTATTCCGTTTTCGTCCAGATCTCTGAGCTGGTGTTCACCGACATTAGGTATATCCCGGGTAATCTCTTCATTTCCCAGTTTGAGTTCTCTGGCCTGAACTTCTTCTTCATGTATATGAATAGAAGTAAGGACATCTTCTTTAACTAACCTGCTGGATATAAGTACTGCATCTTCAAAGTTATACCCTTCCCAGGCCATAAAAGCAACAAATAAATTTCTTCCCAGAGCAAGTTCGCCGTTAGCGGTAGCCGGGCCATCCGCTAAGACATCCCCCTGCTCTACCTTATCTCCTTTTGAAACCACGGGAACTTGATTATAATGAGTTTCCTGATTGCTCTGACGATGCTTTTTTAATTTATAAGTATCAATTTCATCGGGATCAATTTTTTTCTTATCTTTATCTCCGGTCCAGACAACTATTAAGTTACCATCGACATAGACAACTTCTCCGGCCCGGCGGGCGGAAATTATAACCCCGGAATTTTTAGCTACAGTTTCTTCTACGCCGGTAGCCACTATGGGAGGTTCTGTCACCATCAGCGGAAGCGCCTGGCGCTGCATATTAGACCCCATTAAGGCTCTGTTAGCATCATCATGCTCTAAAAAGGGAATTAAACCGGCTGAGGCTCCCACTATCTGTTTGGGAGTAATATCTATATAATCGATCTCTTCTCTACTATACTGTTTAATTATACCTTTATGTCGGGCAACTATTTTTCCTTCAGGCAGATTCCCCTCATCATCAATATCTAAATTCGCGGGTGCAAGGACGTACTTATCTTCATCATCCGCGGTTAAATATTCAACTTTTCCGGTTAACTTGCCGTCTTCCACCTTTCTGTAGGGGGTCTCTATTAAACCAATATCATTTATTTTAGCATATAATGCCAGCGAAGTAATTAAACCGATGTTGGCACCTTCCGGCGTCTCTATGGGACAGATTCTTCCGTAATGCGTGTGGTGAACATCGCGGACGCCGCCTTTTGCAGTTCTACGGGTTAATCCACCGGGTCCAAGAGCCGAAGTTCTTCTCTTATGAGTTAATTCGGCCAGGGGATTGGTCTGGGCCATAAACTGGGATAATTGACCGGTACCAAAAAAACTATTTATTACTGCGGTTATAGCCGCCGGATTTAATAGTTCATTTGGGGTTAATTCTTCAGGATCCGAGCGATTCATCTTATCTGTTATCCGGCGGGAAACTCTGGTTATACCAATTTTCAGCTGTTTTAAAAGCTGTTCTCCTACAGTTTTTACGCGCCGGTTTTCAAGATGATCTATGTCATCCACATAGTACTCTTCTTCATCATTATTTAAACCGATAATATATTTTACAAAATTAATTATATCCGAAGGCTGTAAAGTTGTCTTTTCGGGATCAAAATCTTCTCCCAGAAATTCTTCAATTTTTTCCCGGTCTTTTATTATACTGAACTTCTTATTCAATTTATAACGCCCAACTTCAGTTAAAAAACATCTTTCGAAAAAATCATTGAAAAATTTATCTATTGCCGGTTTTGTCGGGGGCTGTCCGGGATTATACTTTTTAAATATATAAGTCCTAGAACCTGATCTGGACTCTTTAGGATCTTTATCTAAAGTATAGTGAATAGTGTAATCATTTATCGTATTGTCCTCTTTCCAACGATTAGGATCCACCAGCTCCACCTCTTTAATACCGTGTTTCTTCCAGTTTGCATACAGTTGACCGTCAACCACCTGATTAGCTTTTCCTATAATGCCGTATATCCTTTTTTCCATATCCGTACTGGCTTTTTGCAATTCTGCCTTAAGTGGCGGACGGAGCGAACTTTCCGAAATTATATCTTTTAGATTTTCAAGCGCCGCTCTTGTAAGAGACTGTTTCTTTTCAGTTAACAGTTTTTCTATTTTATCAAATTCTTGCAATTCATTTTCTTCTAATTCCTGTTTAACCTTTATAGTATGAATCTGTGAAACAATCTCATTTAAATATTTTTTCTTTATCTTTTCAGGTAATTTTGGGGTCTCTACTAAAATTTTATCCAGTATTTCTTTTCTTTTTGTTTTTCTCAGATTTATTGTTTTGGAATTATAAAACAGGCGTAATATTTCTTCAATTTTATTTTTATCTTTTTCCTCGTCCATTAAAGCGCCTATTAATAAAGTAACTGGAATTTTAGGAGATTTAGCATTAGGGCCCCGATATATCCGGGTGGCCAATTCATTTCTCAGATCATACTCCAGATTAAACCTAGTTCCCCTATACGGTGTTAAATTGCCCTCGTAAAGAGTCTTCCCGATATTAGATACATCCCGGGTTATTTTTCCGGATTTTCTGGTTAACTGTTTTTCAAATTCTTCAAAGA
Source organism: Elusimicrobiota bacterium (assembly GCA_051745145.1). Taxonomy (GTDB): domain Bacteria; phylum CG03; class SLGR01; order SLGR01; family JAGXOG01; genus CAYZAK01. The sequence continues at coordinate 33,002 of JBNJDT010000004.1, read as the reverse complement.
AAACTCCGGGAGCTTTATGAATTTGATTTACAATAACTCTCTCCGAACCATTAATTATAAAAGTTCCCCGTTCGGTCATCTTAGGTATATCAAAAAGATAAATTTCCTCTTCTCTTATTTCGGGTTTTTCTCTTTCTCCTTCAGTAACTTCGAGACGGAATTTAACCTTTATGGGCATAGAATAAGTTACATCTCTGGAAACAGCTTCGTCGTAAGTATAATTGGACTCTTCAATTTTATAACTTACATATTTTAACTTAATGCTGCCGTCTGTATTTTCAATGGGAAATTTTTCCCTGAAAACACTTTCAAGTCCTTGATCCACCCGTTCCTGCGGGGAAACACCCACCTGCAGGAAATCCCGGTAGGAACTTTGCTGAACCCGGATAAGATTTAATTCACTATCCGGATCTTTACGGGGATCCAGATCCTCAGTGATTTTATACCTTGAAAAATCCTTTTCTTTATCGGGAATATCTGAAACAAGCATTATTGAAGCTCTACAGTTGCTCCCTGTTCTTCTAATTTTTCCTTTATCTCTTCGGCTTTTTCTTTTTCAATTCCTTCTTTTACAGCTTCCGGTGCATCATCCACTAAACTTTTTGCTTCTTTTAAGCCCAGACCTGTGATTTCTCTTACAGTCTTTATAACCTGGATTCTTTTATTTCCGGCTGCCTGAAGCATTACATCAAATTCTGTCTGTTCTTCTTCACCGCCTTCTTGTCCCCCGGCTGCCCCTGCTGCTACCTGAGCTACAGGCGCCTGGGCCGATACATCAAATTTTTCCTCCATGGCAGAAACAAGTTCCGAAAGTTCCAGAACTGTTAATTCCTCAATATTTTCCAGTATCTTATCAACATTACTCTTTTTCTTCGCCGCCATTTTCTTCCTCCTGTTCTTTTATATTTTCTTCTGCTTTGTCATTTATATCTTCTGTAGATTCCTCTGTTCCCTTTTCTTCAGTCCCACCTTCTTCCTCTAAATTATCCTTATAGTCATTCAAGGCATATAGAAATTTCTGAATAATATTTTTAAGTCCGCTGTACAAATTCTGAACCGGTGCATTCGTTACTCTGACCACCTGGCCCAGTAATACTTTGCGGGATGGTAAATCAGCTAATTTTTTCAGACTTTCTGCATCCAGCAAATTGTCATTTATTACGGCCGACTTAAAACCCATTTCATTATCTTCATCAATAAAATTTTTATAAATTTTTATACTTTCCGAAGGATCTTTTGTCCCGAACAATACCGCTGTAGGCCCCGATAAATATTTCGCCATATCTTTATACTCATCAATGTCCTGAAAAGCCCGGCGGGCCAATCTATTTTTGACAACTTTCATAACGCAGCCGCTCTCTTTAAGTTTCCAGCGCAGTTCAGTTATACTGTTTACGTCCAGACCTTGATAATTAGTTAAGACTACACTTTCGGCCTTTCCTACTTCCTCTTTAAATTCCTCAACAAATTGTTTTTTTTCTTCTTTTTGCATAATATTTTTTCTTATTTTTTCCCGGATTAGTTACACATCACCTTAATAAATTCACAACTCTATATTTTATTAAATGTATCTGAAAAGTCAAACTCTATATGTCAAGTTTTAGGGAAGGCCCCATCGTTGTGGACAAAAAAACTTTTTCTATAAATTTACCTTTTGCTGAATTAGGTCGGCTATCTTTTACAGCCTGTATGTATGCATTATAATTATCCAGTAAATCTTCCTGGGAAAAAGATATTTTCCCCAAAATACCATGTAGCACAGCACTTCTCCCAATTTTAAATTCAACCTGTCCTTTTTTTACTTTTTTAATTGCTTCTTCTATATCTTCCACAACAGTCCCAGATTTTGGTGAAGGCATTAATCCTTTCGGGCCCAGAATTCTCCCTAATTTACCCAGATTTTTCATACAATCCGGTGTAGCCAGCAGCACATCAAAATCTATATCCCCTTTTTCAGTCACTTCTGTAACTTTTTCAATGCCGGCTATATCAGCTCCCGCTTTTTGGGCTTTATCCGCCAGTTTACTATCCACAGCGGCAGCAACTTTAATATTACGGCCTGTACCATGGGGCAGCACCACGCTGCCGCGCACCATCTGGTCGGATTTACGGGGATCCACCCCCAAATTAACTGCTATCTCTACAGTTTCATCAAAATCTGCTGTAGCCAGCTCTTTTAACTTACCTATAGCGTCCTCAACCGGATAGGAATTTGACTCTATTTTTTCTTTCGCTTCTTTATATCTTTTACCACTCATTATTATAGTTCTTCCTCTACTTCTTCTGTTTCTTCATCAGCACTATCATCAGTATAAATCTTTCCGGTAGCTTCTTCTACAACTACCAATCCCATACTGTTGGCCGTCCCTTTTACAATATTCATGGCGGCCTCAATATTTTTAGTATTTAAATCCGGTAATTTTTTTTCGGCTATATTTCTTATCTGCTCCTCTGTAACTTCACCTATTTTATTTTTATTAGGCTCACCGCTAGCAACCGCTATTCCTACTTCTTTTTTTAACAGCGACGAAACAGGTGCGATTTTTGTCTTAAAATCAAAACTCTTGTCCGGATAAATATTTATTTCTACCGGTACTAAAATACCGGCTTCCCTGTTTTTAGTTTTTTCATTAAAAGCATTGCAAAATTCCATAATATTAAGGCCATGCTGTCCAAGTGCCGGACCAACCGGGGGCGCCGGTGTAGCATCGCCGGCCGGAATCTGCAATTTTATTACCGTTTCTGGTTTCTTTTTTGCCATATTATATTTACTCCTCGTCGTTTATATAAAAAATAATTTAAACATTCTCAACCTGAAGAAAGTCCAACTCTACGGGGGTAGTTCTACCAAAAATAGTTACCATAACTTTAACTTTTTGTTTACTTTCATCCACGTCATCGACTATGCCCATAAAATTATCAAACGGACCGTCAACAATTCTAACCTGATCGCCCTTTTTAAAAGAGACTGCAGGTTTAGGGTCCTGGGACTTCTTCTGTTTTATCATATCCTGTATCTTTTTATATTCTTCACGTTTTAAAGGGCTGCTGTCTTTTCCGCCTAAAAAATCGATTACTCCCTTTACATTTTTTATATAAAAATATACTTCGCTTGTTTTTTCTACCTTGGCCAGAATATAACCTGGGTAAAACTGTTTTTTCAGAACTTTTTTCTTACCTTTTCTTAAAGCTACAATATCTCTTGTAGGTATTAAAATTTCATGTATTTTATCCTCAAAGCCTTCATATTCAGCTTTATTGAGAATCCGTTCTTTTACCTGCGATTCCTGCCCGGTGTAAGTATTAATTACATACCAGTTTGCTCTATCTTCTTCTATTAATGTCATTGTAATAAAACCCCCAGTAAATGGGATAATACAAAATCTACTAAACCTATATACAGTGCAACAAAAAATACCAGTACTATTACTACTAAAGTAGAACTGATAAGCTCCTTTTTGTCGGGCCAGGTTACCTTCCTGACTTCTATTAAAACTTCTCTTATAAATCTTCTTGTCTTATCAAATATTTTCATCAATTCTCAAAATTTTCATCAATAAATATGTGGCAGGCCTGGCAGGAATCGAACCTGCAACCGTCGGATTTGGAATCCGGTGCGCTAGCCTGATTGCGCCACAGGCCTGTTATCAACCTTTAACCGTTTTATGTACAGTATGTTTACGGCAAAACCTGCAGTATTTCTTTAACTTAGGTTTATCCTGCTTATGCTTCTTATTTCTGCGGTATGTATAATTACGCCTTTTACATTCACCGCATTCCATATGCTGCACAATTCTATCATGCTTAGCCATTATTACTCAATAATCTCCGAAACTACACCGGCTCCTACAGTATGGCCGCCTTCTCTTATTGCAAACCTCAATCCCTGTTCCATAGCTATCGGCTCTATTAAGTCTCCTTCCAGCTCTACATTATCTCCGGGCATTACCATCTCTCTTCCTTCCGGTAATTTCACCACTCCCGTAACATCTGTAGTTCTGAAATAAAACTGCGGCCGGTATCCTGAAAAGAATGGAGTATGTCTTCCTCCCTCTTCTTTACTCAATACATATAACTGACCTTTAAATTTTGTATGCGGGGTTATCGAACCCGGCTCCGCTATTACCTGGCCCCTCTGTATATCTTCCTTGTCCACTCCTCTTAATAGCATTCCTACGTTGTCTCCGGCCTGGGCTGATTCCATCTCTTTACGGAACATCTCTATCCCCGTAGCTACCGATTCCTGGTTCTTTCCCAGCCCCACTATCTGTACGTCGTCTCCAAGCTCTATCTTACCTCTCTCTATTCTGCCGGTGGCTACCGTCCCCCTACCGGTTATCGTAAATACATCTTCCACACTCATTAAAAACGGCTTGTCTATTTCTCTGGATGGTTCCGGTATATCTTCATCCAACGCTTCTATCAGCTTCCCTATTGCCTTATTATCTTCACTCTCTAAATCATCATCTTCTAAGGCTTTTAAAGCTGACCCCTTCACTATTGTCATATCGTCACCGGGAAATTCATACTTATTTAAAAGTTCTCTTATCTCTAAATCTACCAGTTCTATTAACTCTTCATCATCTACCTGATCCGTCTTATTCATAAATACTACCATTGCAGGTACTCCTACCTGCCTGGCCAGCAGTATGTGCTCACGGGTCTGGGGCATTGGCCCGTCCGCTGCCGATACCACTAAAATAGCTCCGTCCATCTGCGCTGCTCCGGTAATCATGTTCTTTACATAATCGGCATGTCCCGGACAGTCCACATGGGCGTAATGCCTCCCCTCTGTCTCATACTCTACATGAGCAGTGGCTATCGTTACTCCCCTCTCCTGCTCTTCCGGGGCATTATCTATATCATTTACATTTAATACTTCCGCAAATCCTTTTCCCTGTAAGTATTTTAACATGGCCGCCGTCAATGTCGTCTTTCCGTGATCCACGTGCCCTATTGTACCCACGTTTACATGCGGCTTTGTTCTCTCAAATTTTGCCTTTGCCATCTTATTTTTCCTCCTTAATTATTTATAAACCTTATTTTTATAATCTATCTTATTTTACCGTTTTTCACTTTTGGAGCTGGGAACGGGATTTGAACCCGTGACCTCATGCTTACCATGCATGTGCTCTACCGGCTGAGCTATCCCAGCTAAATATTTTAAAGTTTGCTCAACCTTATTCATATACTTTAAAATATATCTAACTACTTATCAACTAACTGGAGCGGGTGATGGGGATCGAACCCACGTAGCTGGCTTGGAAGGCCAGGGCTTTACCACTAAGCTACACCCGCCGACATAAAAGTGGTGGACAGGGGAGGATTTGAACCCCCGAAGGTCAAATCGACCGACAGATTTACAGTCTGTTGCCTTTAACCAAACTCGGCCACCTGTCCTTATATAGCTACTCCAAATGGAGCCGATGACCGGACTTGAACCAGTAACCTGCTCATTACAAGTGAGCTGCTCTACCAATTGAGCTACATCGGCTACAATAAGTTCAATTATTGATATTAATTAAATGTTATAGTTTTGTCAAGGAAGTATATTTAGTAGGTCAAATAATTTACCTGTTATATTTATGACCGTGGCCCAAATATTTTTGTGCCTATTCTAACTATATTCGCTCCTTCTTCTATAGCAATTTTATACGATGTTGACATTCCCATAGAAAGATATTCCATATCACATTCGGGTATATCCTGTAGTTTTAAACTATTAAAAATTTTTCGAGTAATTTTAAAATAGGGCCTAAAATCTTCTGAAGTCCCTTCAAAAGCTCCCATTGTCATAAGGCCTTTTATCTTTATATATTTAAAGTCCTTTACCTCATCTATAAAATCTTCAATCTCTTCGGGAAAAATACCGTATTTGTTTTTTTCTCTACCGCTGTTAACTTCCACCAAACAGTCCATAACTTTATCTATTTTTTTACATCTTTTATTAATTTCTTTAGCCAAACGATAAGAATCCAGCGACTCAATCATATCAAAGATTTTTATGGCTTTTTTAACTTTATTTCTCTGGAGATGTCCTATAAAATGCCACTGAGGCTTCCCGGTTACTTTATCAACTACATCGGCAGCTTCCTGGTAATAATTTTCCCCCAGTATTCGGATTCCCCCGTCCACGGCTTTTTGAATTTCCGCGGCTGTACGGGTTTTACAGGCTGCTTCCAACTTCACATGCTCTGGAATTTCAGATAATATTTTTTTAACGTTTCTCTTTATGGAAATACTAGATTTTTCCTTTCTTTTTATCTCCCCTTTTCCAATTCCGCATGTGGGCGAGCTATTACATAGGTTCCTACCACCTCACCGGCATCAGTTGCTCCTCTTTTAGCAGCATCCATAGCCGAACGTACATCGGCCACCGTACCCCTGAAAAGAGTAGAAGTGATTCCCCGACCAATTTTTTCCCAGCCTTGCACAATTACACTGGCTGCCTTAAGTCCGGCATCTATTCCTTCAATTAAACCTGTAATCCCCCTGGTCTCCAATATTCCCAATGCGGCTTCATCGTCCACTTCATCAAAAACTGATTTACCACTAAATTTACCGATTGGGGCCGACTGCTCAGTACCTTTATCAGGCTGAGGGATAACATGGGTAGCCACAACATTGGTAAGATCTGAGGCGGCTATTACTCCAGCTTCTACTGCTGAATGAACAGCGGCAACTTCTCCCCGATAAAATACAGAGGTTAAACTTCCCCCTACAGTAACCCAACCTGGAATCTGTACATCAGCTGCCTTTATTCCCTTATCGGCCGCCTCTAACATTCCCACAAAACCCTCTGTTTCCACCATACCAACAGCCATTTTTTTACCTTTCCCAGCCTCCATATTCAGCTGTTCACCTGAAGCCTGCTGGAGTAAGGAGTATGTCCTTTCATGGGGCCGGGGTATTACATTACTGGTTATAAACTCACTTATTTTACGAGCCAGATTACTAGCTGCATCGTGAGCTGAACGGGCGGCCGCTACTTCTCCCATATATACCACAGTAACCATTCCGGTACCTATATTAACTCTTCTCACAAAATTTACTTCCGATGTTTTGGGCATTAAATCTAACGAGCCAATAGTACCGGTTTTCCCCCTGGTTTCAACAAGTGCAAGTGCCTCTTTTTCTAAATCTGTAATATCTGCTACTCTACCTTTAACTCTTTTTTTCTTTTTATTCATTGCTCTTATAAAACACTCCTCTCTTTATCTCCTTACTATCTCTACAATTTTGGCTAATAATTCTATCAGAATTTTCCAATTTTCGCAAATATTTTTCTATGATTTTTTTCTTTTTTCCCGATATTATAGATATATCTTCTATTGTACAGGGTCTCCTTTTTAATATAGAAAGAATTGTCGATTCTATATCACCGCTTAATTCTTCCGTAGTAGCTTTAGAAGTAACTTTGCCAATAATTTCTGTATTTAATGGCTTCATGTATTCTCTTATTTCTTTTAATTTATCTAATCCAGCTTTTTTTATATCCGGTTCCGTACCCGGACGATCCATAGTATTTAATTGTATCTTCTGGGGAGCTATTTCTGTAAGAACTTTTTTCAAAATACGAATTTCATGTTCAGTATCATTAATACCCGGCACTACAAATACTTCTATCCAAAGTTTCGTATTAGTCGTTTTTAGCTTCTTTAAACCTTTTATTATTTTGTCTATTTTTAACTTGCAACACGGACGATTTAATTTAATAAATGTTTTCTGCAATGCACTATCTAAGGAAGGTACTATTAAATCACATTTTTTTACATCTTCTCTTACCTTTTTCATATAAAAAAGTGAGCCATTGGTTAACAGCGCTATATTAACATCCGGCGCAATTATTTTTATAACATCTATGATTTCTCCTATCTTAGAATTTAAAGTGGGTTCACCACCCCCGGATAAAGTAATATAATCAAGTTGTTTAGTGCTAATTTTATTTTTTAAAAAATTTTTTAACTCTTTTTCTATTTTTTCTGGATTTACGTAGGATTTACGATTTATAGTTCTGTTAGTGGTTTTACCACACTCACAGTAAATACAATCATAACTGCAAGTTTTATAGGGAACAATATCTATTCCCAGCGAAATGCCTAAACGTCTAGAAGGAACCGGACCAAAAATATATTTATAATCCAATTTATCGTTTCTCTCTAAACCCTATATCAATAAGCATTTTCCTATGACTGGTAAAGGGTATGTCTTTGACATCTTCTATTTTAGAAAATTTAGCCGCCTTCACATCATCCCCGCCTAAAAGAACACCGGTAATCTCTTTTACTAAATATCCTATGGTAAGAACAGTGCCGTAATTTTTACTGGGCTGTGAATATACGCCTATAAGCTTTTCTACTTTCCCCTCCAGACCGGTTTCTTCTTTTAATTCTCTGAGTACCGCTTCTTCGGGTTTTTCATAAAGTTCCATAAAACCGGCTGGTAACGACCACTTACCTTTCTGAGGATTAACGCCTCTTTTTACCAGTAAAAATTTATTTTTCTGCTTTACTATGCATGCAACTGCCGGAACGGGATTACGATAATCAATCCAACCACAGGCGATACAGTGAAATCTTTTTTGCCCATCAATATAATCTTCTTCAAGTGGGGATGTACATATGGGACAGTATTTATAGTCAAGTACCATTTTTTTTAAAACTCTCCCCGTTTTTGATATGTAGATATAAAATTTCCCACCGAACGGTCATAGGTTTTCTCAACATCATCGGGAAAGAAACAAGCCGGTAATTCACCCATTTTTTTATGATACACTATACATTCACAACACACCCCCTTTCTTGAACACGGTTCATATGAACAATTACATATCGACTTATTTTTTTCTATATTACATTCCCTCATAGATTGCCTCCTAAATTTTTATTATCCCTAGTATAACAGTTAAATTATTTCTACAATAGTTATTTTTTTGTACATCTACAGTATATTATAATAATTAAATACCGCTAAAAAACAACTTGTTCTTTACAAGTAGTATTTACTTTATTTTATTAGCTAATAATGCTACTCTTTTCCCCAAAGATTTACACTGTCTTTTCACTCTATCATCCGGTGCTCCTATAGAAACAGGACCGTAGTGATCACCTTTTGAAGTCCCCTTAATTATCATCCCGTGAATAAGCAACGCTTCAAGTATGGACAGCAGGGTTGTTTCGTTTCCACCACCGGTATTGGCAGAGGACGCGAATGCTCCTCCTATTTTACCATCCAATTTTCCATGGAATTTCACACTTTTATCCAATAATTTTTTAATCTCTGAAGCAGGAAGACCATAATATGTAGGTGACCCAATAATTATTCCATCATATTCTATTAAATTTTCACTCAATACATCTTGTGCTTTTTGGATAGTTACTTCCGAAGTAATTTCCCTTACGCCTTTTTCAACATATTGAGCCATCTTTTCTGTATTTCCGGATTTTGAAAAATAAATAATTAGAATATTAGACATAACTTTTTAACCTCCTTTAAAAATTAATACCATTACTACAAAATTTACCCTTTTATAAGAAAATACCGTTTTAAAAATATGAATTCTTTAAATACCTGGTGGTGCTATTTCAATATAATTTTTGCGGCCGAAAATTTTACCCACTGCTTCTCTTACCTCATTTTTAGCGCTAAAATAAAATATCTGCCATCCTCTCTTGGTGATATTTTTTAACATCTCTATCTGTTTTTCAAGCCGCTGTTTATCGGATTTTATAAAAGGATCATCCATAATAAAAAAGCCAGGGTTCTCTCCTAAAAGTTTTTCTCCTAAAGAGATGCGTATAGAAAAATAGAGTTGATCAAAAGTGCCCCCGGAAAGCTGTTCTGGAACAAGTTCTTTTTCAGCTGCTGTTAATAATCTTATTGTATTATCTTCTTTACTGTAATTTACGGATTTGTATCCCGTTGAAGTAATATTTTTAAAATTAGCCGTGATACTACTATCCACTCCAAAAAGGTCTTCTATCTTACTGCGTTCTCCTTTCTCTATCTGTTTAAAAATTTCTTCTGCTATCTTTGCCTGTTCCCGTTTGTCTTCATATTCAGTTCTAAAATCTTCCAGAACTTTTTCGACATCCGGCAGGTCTGTCAAATTCCGGCAGGGAGGAATTTCTACATTTTCTGGACTGAGTATATCACTAATTTCTCCTTCTATCTCATCCAATACGGTAATGATTTCTTTATATTGTGACTCCGTATCTTCAAGCTTTTGATTTAATTTATCTATTTCATTCTTAATTTCGGATTCCCGTCTTTCGCTGTATTCAAAGTCTTTAGAGCTATCCTTATAGGGTTCAAGCTCTTCTAATTTTTCTTCCCACCAATCAATCCTGTCCTCCGGTGGCGGACCTGAAAGCCGGGATTTAAGAACTGTTCGGGCCTCACTGGCCTCACGGCTTATTTCTTCTTTTTTTTTCAACTTTTTCTGATAGTTTTCTAACCGGTCTGTAGCAGATTTTTGCTTTATCTTTTTAACTTTTTTCTTATTTTCTTTAATTTTCTTATCTATTTCGGGGATATCTTCAGTAGAAAATCTCTCTATATCCCGTTCCCTATTACTTTTTTCTCTATTTAACTCCCTGTGCTTTTTTACGACATTATCCAGTTTATCTTTATATATTTTAATATTCTGTTTTATTTCATCAATTGTATCTCCACTTAAGCCCATAGGAGATAAAAGATTATTAACATCGTAAAGACATTGTGACAACTTGTGTTCTTTTATAACTGGTTTTAAAATCCCCGTCAGTATTATTATAAGAGGAACTATAATATAAGAGACCGGCCAGTGAAAAGCAATAAAAAACAATACCGTCATCCCAAAAAATACAGATATCAGGGTCAAAAACCTTTTAACCGTCTTACTGGTGGGGAATCGGCGACCAATTTCTTCGAACTTTTTTATTTCCGGACGGATATTCTCATTAATATATTCTATATCTTTTTTTAAATTTTCTTTTTCTTGCTCTGCTTTTATTAAGGGATCCGTTAATTTTTTGACTTCTTCTTTTAATTTCTCTATTTTTTTCCAAATTTTTCGTTTATCCTCTTGGAGTTCTTCAATACGCTCTTTATATTTTTTCCACCTGCTAAAATCCTGACGGCTAATTTTTTCATACTCTTTTTCTTTTTTTATGTTCTCCCTGTATTTTTTAAGGTTTTTGTGGAGAGTTTTATAATCTTCTCTCTTACGAGCAGCATAAAGTTTATCCATTTTATTGTGCTTCATTTTTATATCTTTTCTTACTTTCTGCAATCTCTCTTCAATATTATAGAGTTCCTCGGTCTTTGCTTTTTCTTCAAATTCTTCAATTTGCTCCAGACACTCTTTTGCTTTTTCCCAGCGATCTTTTAGGTGATTACTTTCTTTTCTATTTTGCAAATTGTATCCAGGGGTTACATGAGCTCTTTCTCTTATTTTTTCAAGGATTTTTGCAATCTCGTTAATTCTTATCCCGGTAAGCCGGTCAGTAACATTTTCAAAATATTTCCTATCCCCTTTTTCAAAAAGGGACAATTCGCTATTTCTTACGAAAAATATATTTGAACAATCTCCCGGCTGGAGACCGGTTAACTCTTTTAAATTCCCTGCCTCTGGTAATTTAAACTCTTTCCCATTTAATTTTAATCTAACGTATCCCTCGGGAAATTCATCCACCCTATCTATATTTTGGAAAAATCGGGCATTTGTTCCCTTCGGAGAAGCATTTACCTTTTTATCAAGCATCAATTTTACCAGGGCATCTAAAAGCAGTGACTTACCGCTCTCGTTAGAACCAAATATTAGATTAAACTTTCCGGTTTTAACAGGCCGGGGAACTTTTAGAGGACCGTAAGAAGTTATTGCAAATTCCTTTATATCCATTACAGTACCTCTCTCATCGATTTTATAACTAATTCTTTGACCTTTTTTTTCTTTTGAGAAGGTAAATTTTTTTCATCTAATTTTTTGATAAATTTACGGTATAAATCATCGGTTAGAACTTCCCCTATGTCATCTACTCTGAACTTCAATTCCACTAAATCAACCTGGTTTTTTGCCTGTTTACGGGTAAAATCTTCCAGTTCCACTTCTGTTATTTTTTCACCGGTTATATAACCATTTACTTCTAGAATAAGTTTTACATTCCCGGAAATTTTTTCCAAGGTAGTTTTTATTTTTTGTTTTACCTGGCTTTCTCCTTCCGGATCAAGTGTTATTTCTACATTTTTATAGTAATGCCCGGGCACCTCTATTTTTTTGGGTTGGTCCCCCGGTTTTATAAAATCAACATACCTTTTACCGGTTTCTTTGCGGGTTACCGGAACCGGAGAACCGGGGTAGATAAAATACTCTCCCTCAGAATACTCATGTTTTCTAAAATTTGTATGGTAATGTCCCCCCAGAACATAATTAATTTTTAACCCTTCAAAATCAGAAAGTTTAACGGGCATATATTTTTTTCTGCCCTCTTTACCAAAATCATTGTATCTGTAACCGCCAGCTATAAGCTGACCGTGGTAGAGTAAAACATTGCAAAAATTATCATCTGGTATTTTCTCTTTTAGGATCTTTAATCGATCGATAATATCAACTTCATCTATATCCTCAAATGGCAACCCCCATATCCTTAATTTCTCATTTTCCAATACAACCGGGTTTTTAAAATCCGTAAGTAAAGTAACCCGACTGCCAAAATTTAGCCCCGGTTTGAATGAACTTGAGTCGTGATTGCCGGGGAGTATGATAATTTGAAACGGGGTATCGGAAAAAAGTTTCCGTAATTTAACTTTTAATTTTCGGGCACTAACATCTTTATCAAAAAGATCACCACTTATAACAAAAACTTTTGCTTTCCTTTCCTCTGAAATTTTTAAAATTTCTTTAAGGGCTTTCCAGCGCTCATCACCTGCCTCTTTAATATGTAAATCAGAAGTATGTATAATCATCAAAATCTTTTAGAAAGTTGTAGTCAATATTTATATTGTTTTTAGCTATATTCATAACTGAAAAACTTTTTTTTATTTGGAGGGATGTCAAAATTTTGTCTTAATATTAATTTTAAAGTAATTATGAATATTCTCGAATAATTTTTCCAGTATTTAAATTTAATCGCTTTTCACCGGCTTCCCATCCTCTATCCATTTTAAAATTCCTCCCGGTAAATTAAAAATATGTGATACCCCTTTATTTTTTAAAAATTCCACAGCCTGACCGCTTTTAATGCCGTCACTGGAAACTATTACTTTAACTCTGTTAGAAGGCATATCTTTATAAGTTTCAGATGAAATTAAATCTTCGTACTCAATATTTTCAGCTCCACTGATATGCTGTTTTTTAAATTTTTTTCCGTCTCGTATGTCATACATTACAAAATCATCTGTTGATTTTTCTAAAAAATATTTATACGCAGGAGGAAAAGTACTTCTCGGATTTTTTATCATGGAATAGTCAGCCTGCCATCTTTCAAAATTTTTTAAAACTTTAACATTATCAATTCCAAAACTGGTTATCGCTGCGGCACCGTACAGAGCATACTCAGGATTAGAACAATGGCAATATAGAATTATTTCTTCAAATTTTTTAAATTTATCTATATGAAGAGGGATATCTTCAATATTCATAGGAATTGAAAAAGGTATATGTTCCATCTTGTATTTTTGTGGGTGTAAATCAATTAAAACAGTAGAAAATATATCATCTGTTTGCCGTAGCTCTTCAATTTTCCCGTAAAGTTCTTCGCAGGAAATATATTCGGGAACAGGCTTTTCTTTTTCCTGAGCATAACTAAATGAACTGTTAAAAATAACAAGAAATAATACAAAAAAACAAAACAATATTTTTTTTATTTCCATAATATCCTCCTAAATTATAATAGCATTTGTTATTGAGAAATTCAATCTATTTTTTACTTTATTATTCTGCTTTATAGTTAAGATAAGATTCTATAAACTCATCTATCTCCCCGTCCATTACTGCTTCTATATTTCCCACTTTTAATCCTGTTCTGTGATCCCTCACCATTTGATAGGGCATAAAAACATAAGAACGTATCTGATTTCCCCAGCCTATTTCTCCCTTCTGGTCATATTTTTTTTGAGTGGCCTCCCGGCGTCTATCTTTTTCATATTCATACAATCTGGCTCTCAATAACATACGCGCTTTTTTCCGGTTGGTATGCTGGGAAGGAGAATCCTGACACTGAACAACTATACCGGTGGGTTTGTGAGTTATTCTTACCGCAGAATCAGTTTTATTCACATGCTGACCTCCGTGGCCGGATGCCCTGTAAGTATCAATTCTCAAATCATTTTCATTTATATTTACCTGGATATCATCTTCTATCTTAGGGGTTACATCACAAGCGGCAAAAGAAGTATGCCGCCGGTCACCGGAGTCAAACGGCGAAATCCTTACCAATCTGTGCACTCCCACTTCTCCCTTTAAATAACCATAAACATATTCCCCATCTATTATCATCGTTATACTTTTTAAACCGGCTTCATCCCCTGGCGTAACTTCCACAACATCCACCGGATAATTATGTTGAGAAGCCCATTGTTTATACATCCTGGTTAACATATCCACCCAGTCGCAGGCTTCTGTCCCACCCGCTCCAGCATATATGGATAATATTGCACTTTTTTTATCCATTTTTCCGGACATTTTTAACCGGAAGGAAATTTTGTTAACTTCTTTTTCTAATTTTCGTAAATTTTGTTCTATCTCTTCTTTAAGACTTTTTTCATTTTCTTCCCGGGCTAACTCTATCAGAGTACTGATTTCATTAATATTTTCTTTCAAATTTTCATATAATTTAATCTCAGATTTAACCTCATCAAACTCCTTCATTATTTTCCGGGCTTTTTTATTATTATCCCAAAAACCGGGGCTGGTAGTTTTTTTCTTTAAATTATTATATTTTTTTTTCTTTTCAGGTATTTCAAAGATACCCCCTTATATTTTCAACATCTTCTTTGAGTTTACCAAGTTTGTCTGCAAGCTTTTCAAACATTACTATCTCCTCTTTTTATTTAGTCACTATAAACCTTATTATTAATCATATTAAAATTTCATATATCTTTTAAAATTTTTCCAGAACTATAAGAATAAAAAACCGGAATTATTAGTAGTATTATTATACAAAAATAGACAAAAACATCACCATATTTTGTGTAAAATGTCTTCTGATTGGAAGTATAAACGGTACCGTTTACAACCTCCGCTTTCATCAATTCAGTCCTCTGTTTTATCTTTCCGAATGGAGATATTATACCGGATATGCCAGTATTAGCAGCTCTTACGGTATATTTTCTATTCTCAACCGAACGAAAGACAGAATGAATAAAATGCTGTTCTGGTCCCGCAGAATCTAAAAACCAGCCGTCATTTGTTATATTTACATATAATTGTGCCCCCTGCTTAAAAAATTCTCTTGCTATATAGGGAAATATACTTTCAAAACAGATTGCCGTACCC
Organism: Elusimicrobiota bacterium; assembly: GCA_051745145.1. Lineage (GTDB taxonomy): Bacteria > CG03 > SLGR01 > SLGR01 > JAGXOG01 > CAYZAK01. Next base: position 17,527 of record JBNJDT010000004.1, on the reverse strand, counting down.
GCCTGAAAATCGCCGGCTGGAAGTATATCTATATTTTCCCCGGAATGAAAATCTCCTATTTCGTTTACTACCCCTATAAAAAGAGAGAAAAACGATCTGAATGGTATAAATTCCCCAAAAGGGGTAAGATGTACCTTCCGATAGGGCGAAGATATTTTACCTTTTTTAATAGAATAAGCACTATTATAAATTCTTTCTCTGTCCTGCTCCATACTTCCTACTATCTCAACTGCTCCGGAATTTTCAGAAAGTTCTCTCATATAATTTACCAAATCGGAATCTCTGAGTAAAACTCCCGGTAAAGATGTCTCCGGCCATACTATAATTTCGGGATTAAATTTAACAGCTTTTTTATGTAAATTCCTATATGTATCCAAAATATTCTGTTCATAATCGGAGTTCCACTTCTCATATTGAGAAATATTACCCTGTAGAATACTTATTCTGCGGGAGGAACCAGTATTCACATTTCCCCCTAAAAAAGGATAAAAAGAGACCAAAATAAAAACCGGAACTCCCCGTAAAACTGGTTTAAGAGATTTACGAAAAATCGTAAGTGAAATTACCGTATTTATTAAGACCACTAAAAAACTTATTCCGTAAACGCCGGTTATATCGGCTAACTGTATTAAGTAAGGTATTTTCCATAATGAATACCCGGCTAGAAGCCATGGAAAACCGGATAATAAATGAGCTCTTACAAATTCCAGAAAAATCCAGAATGCGGGAATTAAAAATATAAGAAGGGGAAATCTATTTTTTTTTATATAGTAAATAGATATGCCAAAAACAGCCCAATACAAACCTAAGTACAAAGCCAGAAAAAAAACACCCGCACTAGCTCCTAAAATTCCTGCCCCGCTAAGCCACAAAGGATAAAAAACCCAGTAAAGAAGTATTATATAACAGATAGTCCCGGCTATCCAGCTTTTAAAAAATATATTTTTTATACTTTCTGATGGGTTTTTAAAAATATATAAAAGTAAGGGAACAAGGAAAAAAAAAGATAGAAATGAAAAATTAAATTTAGGAAATATTAGGGCATATAAAACGCCCGACAATATAACAAACAATTTCTAGTTACCTGCCGCAGCAATGTTTATATTTTTTTCCACTGCCGCACGGACATGGATCATTGCGTCCCACATCTTTATCCACTACCCGCTGTTTTACTTTATTCTGATTCTGTCCCCGGCTTCGACCGCCGCTTAAATTTTGAGGGGTATCGCCTTTATTAGCTGCGTCGGGGGTTTTTGCTTCAGGTTTTACTTCTTTACCCTGATAGCCGGAAATACGGGAATTTATAACATCGCTGGAAGCTCTGAACAAATATATAAGAACTTCTTTTTTAATGGTATCCATTAGTTTCGTAAAAGCTTCAAAAGATTTCTGTTTATATTCAATAATCGGATCTTTTCCGGCATATCCTGAAAAAGTTACTGATTCTTTAATCTGATCGAGCACCCTAAGATGATCTTTCCATCTGGCATCAATTATCTGTATCATTATTACCCTAGCCATATCTTTTAAATCCTCTTCCCCCATCTTTTTTTTGCGAATATTGTAAAATTCTTTTATCTTAGTTTCAAGCATTTTCCTTAAGCCGTATACCTTAGAACTTATAAAATCATCTGAATCTATATCTATATTCAATCCGATTGTATTTACCAATTCCGACTCTATATAATCTGTATCCCACTGTTCCGGATGTTGTTTTTCCGAAACTATTTTTTTCTGTACTCGTTCCCGTCCCCTTTTCACTTCTTTTGTCTGCTCTAATATCATATCCACATAATCTTCTATAAACCCCAGCAGTTCTTCCTCAATGTGTTCTCCACGCAATAATCGGTTTCTATGGAAGTATATTGACTTTCTCTGTTTATCCATAACATTGTCATACTCGAGCAACTTTTTTCTCATTTGAAAATTCATCCCCTCAATCCTCTTTTGCGCACGGCTTATAGCCCGAGATATGAGAGGATGTTCAATTTTTTCACCCCTATCGAGTCCTCCTAAAGTATCCATAGCTTTTGTTATTTTTTCAGATCCGAAAAGTCGCATCAATTCATCTTCAAGTGAGACATAAAATCTGGACGAGCCGGGATCACCCTGTCTTCCCGCTCTTCCCCTGAGCTGATTATCTATACGTCTTGATTCATGGCGTTCAGTTCCTATTACGTGAAGTCCACCAAGTTCCACTACTTCTTTATGCTCCCTATCGGTCTCTTTTTTAAATTGTTTAAAATATTTATTGTAAACTTTTTTCGCCTCTTCTTCCTCGTCGGTTTTCGGAGCAGTTTTTTCGGCAGCTTTTACAATAATATTGTGTTCCCAGTCATTTCTTTCCATTTCTCGTCGGGCCATATAATCCGGATTTCCGCCCAGTACAATATCTGTACCCCTTCCAGCCATATTAGTGGATATTGTTACGGCTTCTTTCCTTCCGGCCTGAGCAACAATTTCGGCTTCTCTCATATGATGTTTAGCGTTTAATACATTGTGCTTGATCCCCTTTCTTTTTAATCTGGCTGAAATTTTTTCGCTGACTTCAATAGAGCGCGACCCTACCAGCAGCGGACGCCCTTCCCGGTGATATTTTTTTATTGCTTCAATTATTGCTTCAAATTTTTCCTCTTCAGTCTGATATATGGAATCCGGCATCTCCTCTCTTTTCAAGGGTTTATTGGTGGGAATAGCAAAAACCTTTAAATCATAAATACCGTGGAATTCAGCCTGTTCTGTAAGAGCCGTTCCCGTCATTCCGGCAAGTTTATCGTATAAATTAAAAAAATTTTGGAAAGTTATAGTGGCTAAAGTTTGATTTTCTCTTTTTGTCTTTAAATTCTCTTTAGCTTCTACAGCCTGATGTAAACCATCTGACCATCTTCGACCAGGCATAAGCCGACCGGTAAACTCATCTACAATTACGACTTTACCGTCCTTTACGATATAATTATCTTCTTTTTTAAATAACGGACCGTGACCGGTATCCGAATCCATCCCTTCTGCTTTTAAAGCCTGTTTTATGTGATGGAGCCACTCCCCGCCCACATCATCAAACAGATTAACATCCAAAAGTTCCTCACATTTTCTTGTTCCCCGCTCAGTAAGATGAGCATCTTTTTTATCTTCATATATTATGGCATCATAATCTTTTTCAAGTTCATCACGGTAATCCCCTTTTTTTCCGGATTCTTCAAACTTGTGCTTTTCGTTTATAGCTTCGTCTTCCGTAATAAACCTGATTTTAAGATATTTCATTATCTTATGGACTTTGTGATATTTATCAGAAGATTTACCGGATGGACCTGAAATTATAAGCGGTGTCCTGGCTTCGTCTATAAGAACGCTATCCACCTCATCTATTATGGCGTATTCCAAATTTCCCTGAACCTGCTGCTCGGGGGAACGGGCCATATTATCACGCAAATAGTCAAATCCTATTTCATTGTTTGTAATATAAACTACATCGGAATTATAATTTTCTTTTCTTTGCCGGGGTTTCATGTCGCTCTGGACAAAACCGACGGACATTCCTAAAGATCTATAGGCCGGTCCCATCCATTCAGCATCTCTTTTAGCTAGGTAGTCATTTACAGTTATAATATGAACGGATGTGCCGGAAATAGATTGAAGATAAGCCGGAAGAATAGCTACAAGAGTTTTTCCCTCACCGGTAGACATTTCTGAAATATTACCCTCAAAAAGCACAGCTCCACCTTTTAACTGTACATTAAAGTGGCGCATGTCAACTTTACGGCGACATACTTCTCTGACTACGGCAAAAGCTTCGGGCATAAGTTCTTCTAAATTTTCCCCCTCATTATACCGCTCTTTAAATTCATCTCTTTTTTCTTTTAACTGCTCATCGGAAAGCTCCAACATAGAATCTTCAAGAGAATTCACTTTATCTACCAGAGTCTGTAATTTCTTCATCTTCCTTTCAGAAGGAGTTCCTATTACAGCATTAATAATAGACTGAAAGTTAAAAATAGCGTAGATCAAGCCTACCAGGCCTATTACTGAAAATATTATCATTAATATATTATTCATAGCTAATTTATCTTATATATATATACATCAATTTTCAAATTTTAGATATTTATCAGACTTTGAGGAAGAAAACTAAATTTAAAAAATATAATTATTCTTTTTCCTCCCACTTTCAAATTCTTTCCGAAATCTCAAAACTTTAAACACAAAATTACAGGTCTCTGGATAGGGAGGAATACCGTTGTGTTTTTCAACCGCACCGGGTCCGGCATTATAGGCTGCCAGGGCAAGAGGTATATTATTATTAAATCTCTCTAAAAGAATATTTAAAAATTTCACTCCCGCTTTTATATTCTGCACCGGGTCATTTACATCCGGTATACCTACACTTCTTGCAGTTTCGGGTTTAACCTGCATAAAGCCAACCGCTCCTTTACTTGACTCGGTAAATTTAAAATTTGATTCAGCTTTAATCAATCCTTTAATTAAACTCGCTTGTATCCCATATTTTTTTGCAAGCTGTTCAACCCACAAATCATGCTCCCAATCCCACTCGTAACTGGCAGAATAACTCGAGACCGGTAGAGTTAAAAAGATGATTAAGATAAAAGATACTAATCTTCTCATAAACACTTTATCCCGTTATATACATATAGCATGTTAATTTTTAAATTTCTCCCGCCGACGATATCGGTGATAAGCTATTGCAAAACGGTGAACTTCGTCATCAATTCTCTTTATTAGCCGGTACACAGGACTTTCGGAATTTATATCCAATTTTTTACCGTTGTAGAATATATTTCCCTTTCCCTTAGCCAGAGATATAATTCTAAGATTTCCAATCTTAAATTTTTGGGCTATTTTACTTACTGCTTTAAGCTGGGTTTTACCACCGTCTATTAATATTATATCGGGTAATTTCCGGTTCTCCTCTGTCAGGCGCCGTAACCGTCTGTATACTACTTCCCGGAGCATCTTTAAATCATCCGCCGTCTCTCCCTGTTTTATTTTAAATCTTCTGTAATTAGATTTATCCGGCTGGCCGTTTTTAAAATATACCATAGCCCCGACTGCTTCCTTAGAAGAAGTATGAGAAATATCAAATGCCTCTATTACCTCAGGCTTAAACTCCATATCTAGATAGTCTTTAAGAGAATAAAGCGGATCAATTTTATTTAACGCCTGGACCTTTTTCTGGGTAACTTCTCTAAAATTCACTACCGGGAAAATATTTTCAAGTTTTTCTATCTGGTCTCTTACCCGGGCGGCATTTTCATATGCCTTGTCTTTTTTAAACCTATGCATTCGTTTTTTTAATTTATCTATTAACTTTTTTCTCTTGCCCTTTAAGAACAGAGTAATTCTTTCTACAATTTTTGAATATTCTTCCTCTGCTATTCTGTCTGTACACGGAGACAGACATTTTCCTATTTGATAATTAAGACACGGTCTTTTTCTTTTTCGGAAATTTTTACATTTTCTAAGAGGAAAAATCCTGCCAATAACTTTTTTAGCCGCTCGAATATCTTTAACTTTGGGAAACGGTCCAAAATATTTATTTCCCTTACGCCTATTTCTACTTATCCTTAAGACCGGGAATTTTTGAGAAGTTGTAATTTCAAGATAGGGGTAACTTTTATCATCTTTTAAAGCTATATTATACCGGGGTTTTACATTCTTGATTAGTTTGTTTTCCAAAAGTAAAGCTTCATTTTCATTTTCAGTGATAATATAATCTACCGACCTCACCTGAGATATCATGGATATATGGCGGGAATCAAGATATTTACCTCCAAAATGCTGCCGCACTCTTTTTTGTAAGGATTTAGCCTTGCCTACATAAACCACTTGGTAAGCATTATCCATAAACAGATACACGCCCGTTTTATCGGGTAAATTTGAAAATTGCATAGAATTAAAAACTAAGATGCGCCGAATTTCAGACCTAAGTCAAAAAATTCGGCGCAATATACTTTATCCCGATATCAGAATTATTATTTTTCCGGGATCCAACTATTTAGACTATCTTTATTCTTTTACCTGTATTCCCAATGTACCGCTTTCTTCTTCAGTCTCGGCATTAATAAAAGAGAGACCCGATGAAACCGCTTCTACTTTTGCTGTATTTCCTTCTTCCGAAATAAGTTCAAAAGAATCATCGACTTCCCAGTTTATATCAGCTGTAACCTCTCTATTATTTTCATCCACGGCTGTAGCAGTAATTTCAAGAACATCACCGACATTTGCTTCAGTCGGACCATCTATCTGAATTTGGAATACCGGACCGGATTTTACGATTTTATTAACCGGATAAAACATTTTCCTGTACAAAGATGGATTAGGACCACATCCAGAGACTAAAACGGCAACCCCTACCAGAGCACCTAAACTTACTAATTTTTTCATTTTTCCTCCTGATTACTTTCAACATATTTTATACTGCTTTTTATAACAATATAAAAACCATAATTCTATTTTCTTAATTATTATATTATATAATAATAAAATTTACGTCAAGTTCTTATTTACCCCCTGTTTAAATGATTTATTTACTATCTTATGAGAAAAGACTCTTAACCTGCTTTAATTCCGGAGCCCTAAATAAATGGGAGGCCATTAAGTATACCCCGACACCCGTAATAATTACACCGGGAACTCTAATAAAAATATTCCATCCTTCTGTAAATCCGGCTATATAGTATATCGTAATTCCCAGAAAAATAGAAGCACCTATATGTTTTATTACAGATTTTGTTACTTTCCTGCCCCCTATCAATCCATTTCTTTTTCTGAAAATTAAAATTAAGAGCGTAAAATTTAACGCTGAAGCAATTGCAGTTGACAGAGCCAATCCCCCGGCCCCAAAAAAACTTCTTATGGGTTCGACTAAAACTACTAAGATATTTAATCCGGCATTCACCAGCATAGCAGCTGCAGCTATTATAACCGGTGTTTTTGTATCCTGTTGGGAATGAAATGCACTGACCCCTACTTTCACTCCAGCATAAAATATAAGACCAAACGAATAAAAGGAAAGCACCCAGGCCGTCGCTGAAGTATCCGAAGCCATAAATTCCCCCCTTTCAAAAAGTAATTTTATTATTGGTCCTCCAAAAATAATATATCCTACTGCCGCAGGTAAGATCAAAAAAGAGATTGCTCTCAATGAAAATGAAAAAGTATTTTTAAGTTTCTGTATCTGTTTCTTTGCCGCATTTTCTGACATCATAGGTAGTGTAACAGTAGCTACCGCTGTCCCGAACAAGGCCAGAGGCAGCTGCATAAGACGGTTTCCGTAATAAAGATGGGTCACGCTTCCCGGCTGCAGCAATGTAGCACAGATAGTATCCACTACAGTATTTATCTGAAAAACAGCCAGTCCTATAATGGCTGGGAGCATCAACCTACCTATTCTTCTTAAACCCGGATGCTTTAAATCTATAATAGGAAAAATTGAATGTTTTTTCATGATGGGAATGGCCTGCACCAAAAACTGGGCAAATCCTCCAACCACAACCCCCCAGGCAAGAGCGGCAATCGGAGGTTCCAGCAACGGAGTCAGTAAAAGCATAAAAAGTATCTCCGATATACTCAGCATCGAAGGAGCGACGGCAGGAATAAAAAATATTCTCCACGAATTGAGAATTCCCAGGGTTATAGCTCCCAATCCTATAGCCATTAAAAAAGGAAACATTATTCTTGTAAGCAATACAGTTAATTGTAATTTGTCGGGCGAGTCAGCAAATCCGGGAGCCATAAAAGAAACTATTTGAGGAGCAAATATTATACCCGCAATAGTAAGTATTATAAACAGAATTCCAAAAGCGCCAAAGACCACCTTAACAAGTTTTTGGGCCTCCTTTTTACTTCGGTTGGTCAAATATTCAGTATATACCGGTATAAAAGAAGTGGACAGCGAACCCTCGCCCAAAAGTCTTCGCAAAAGATTGGGGATTTTGTATGCTACAAAAAATGCGTCCGCGGCCATGGAGGCACCAAAAAATTTGGCAATGAGCATATCCCGGATATATCCCAGTATCCTGGAAATCATAGTCCCCCCCGAAAAAGAAGAAGCTTTATTTACTACAGTGGTTCCACTGTCAATAATTTTTTTTTCAGCCATTTTTCTTCTTCTTATATTTATCCGCGTAAAATAAAACAGTTATAATAAATATGTATGCAGCCAGCCCCAATAATACAACATCTATAACTATAAGAATATAATTTTCGTCGTTAATAAAATTATTTAACTGCCATATTAAACCTGCTCCGGAAGTAATAAGCATAAAAATAGCCGGGATTATGGTATATACTGTTTTCTTATTCTTCGATAACAGATAGGAGCTAATAACTAAAAGAGCAAGAGCTGCTACCAGCTGGTTGGAAGCGCCAAATATGGGCCATATTTTTTTATAATTACCCAATGCCAAATATAAAGCGCTGCCTATAATTATAGAAGTGGATAAAAACATATTTTTTATTTTAAACAGTTCCTCGGTTAGATAGCGGGTTATCCGGGTAGCAGAATCAAGTGTAGTTATAATAAAAGCATTTAATATAGTAGCCGCTATTAAAACTCCAAATCCTCCCAGTAGAGGTTTAGTTATCTGTCCAAAGCCCTCGCTAAAAGCAACTATCCAACCACTTTCTTTCATAACTTCCGGATAAACCGGTATCCCACCGGCCGCCGACCCGGACGACCATTTAAGTCCGGCGGTAACGGCCAGAACAGCTAAAATTGACAACGCACTTTCAGTTATCATACCCCCGAACCCTATTCTTTTCGCATCTTTTTCTGAAGATAACTGCTTGGCAGTAGTCCCCGATGCAACAACCGAATGAAATCCGCTTATAGCCCCGCAGGCAATTACTACAAACATCATCGGCCAAAATGGTCCCTGCCGGGCAGAAGAAAATTCTATAAAGGCCGGGGCATTGATTTCAGGTCTGGTTAATAAAAGTCCGATATACCCCCCAAAAAGTCCGATAAAAAGTAAAAAAGTTGAAAGATAGTCCCTGGGCTGCAAAAGAATATTTACCGGTAAAATAGAAGCTATAAATGCATATATAAATAAAATTACCGTCCACGCCATAGTGGGATTTTTAAACATATTAAGATAAACCGGCTGCTGTCTGCCCCAGATTATAAGACCGGTTAACAGCACAAGACCGATACCTGTTGAAGTTATTTGATTCAGCCGGGTTCTATATAACAATACCCCCACCAGCATGGCTACCGGAATTGTCCCCATGGCCGGTATAACTATCTGGGGTTTTGAGGCAAGGGTCTCTCCACCGACCGCCCCGAATACCGCCACTACCAGAACCAGGGATAACCATAAAAATACCGAAAATACTATATTGGCTCTTTTCCCCAATATATCTTTGCAGACAAAGGCTATCGACTTACCTTTATTCCTTACTGAAATTAAAAGAGAAGAAAAATCGTGAACCGCACCAATAAATATAGACCCGACAAGCAGCCAGAGAACAGCACCGGCCCAGCCCCAATATAAGCAGGCAATTACCGGGCCGAGAATCGGTCCGGCTCCGGCTATAGAAGCAAAATGGTGTCCAAAAAGGACTGTCCAGTGTTTTGCAGGAATATAATCCACACCGTCTTTCTGGGTATGAGCGGGAGTAGGTCTTTTTTCATCTATATCCCACAGATTTTTTATTACATTCCCATAAAATAGATATCCGGCGGTCAAAACAACTATTCCCAAAACTGCAACAATAAGTGAATTCATATAAATACTCTCCTAAATGATAAACTTTTACACAAATGTCTTTATAAATTTATATTTTACTTAAATTATTTTTCTTTAACTATATCTACCAGGTAACATAACCTGAAGAAAAAGTCACATAAGTTTTCCAGCTTCGGTTTGCATAGGGACGGGCATAATCTATATTTAAATATACCGGGGTCTGCTGTAATAAATATATATTTAACTTCACGCCTATTCCTAAAGATTTTGCCCAGTCATTTTTAGGATCCATAAAATCGGAATTATCCCAGCAATTCCCGACTTCGGAAAAAGCTTTTACTGATAAGCTATAAATATTAATGTCAGGCCACATAAAATAAAAATGCCAGTTTAAATCCGGAAAAACCATATACCTTAATTCTGTAGTAACCGCTGTGCGATTTTCTCCCTGGTCTTTTTTTCTATCATATCCCTTTAAGTTAAGATTAAATTTACCTGCGTCAGGACCACTATTTCCAGAATAATTAAATTTTGTTGCCCAAATAAACTTATGGGATAATGGCAAATATTTTCTCACATTAGTTTGGTACTTATTATACTTCAAATCTGTTTTACTCCATTTTCCGGAAGCTAACATAGAAAAATCCATAATACTTCCTCGATAAACTTTAAAAGGTTCGAGCATACTGGTATTTCGAGTTAATCCCACTCCCAGTCCCGTATCGGTGTAATTGACATAAGTATTATCATTAGTAATATTTTCTATATTTTTATCCTCTATTTGAAACCAATTTGATAGAGAAAGATTAGAATTTAGAGGGTAGGAATACCCTAAAGTTCCCCGCAACCGTTTTTCCCTCTCAATTTCCAATTCCTCAGCTGCATTTTTAAAAGCATATTTTTGTTCATCCGAAAGAACGGACAAGAATATATCCGGGCGCCATTTTTTTAAAACATACTGGCCGCTAACTTCATAGGCACCGGTCCACGCCCACCCGTATGCATCAAAGTTGTGATGGCCTAACATATCGGAACCCCTATAATATCCTCCTCCTAAAAATCCCACTTCCGTAGAATAGAGAAAACTGGGTAAAAATAGATCTGTAGAATAATTAAATTCCGGCGGATAGTAATCAATATCATTTATTTTAAAATCCCCGGCAGCCTCAACAGAATCATAATACCGGTAAGATGAGAGGTGAGTACTTTTCCGGTCAGGTATAGAACTGCTCTGGAGCTTATAGCTTCTATCAAAATAACTGGAAAATAAAATTTCTTCTTCATTTAATATTTCCGGATAAAATAAGCCCCCGGAAACATCACTAATTGCCGTTTGGGTCGAACCGTTGTTACCGTATACATATATATTAAAAACAGAATTTTTATCGGAAGAATAATAAATATTTTTTCCCGGACCGATAACCGGCTGTATCTCATTGTGGGGCGTTTCTGTAAGCCATTCTCCGACTCCGGTTTCAATTTTTATTTCTCTTAGATCCGTATTATAATCCCTCTCTGTAGAAACAAGTAATTTTTGATCGGAATTTTTGAAAACAGGTCCATAATCCATATACTTATCATTAGTAACCTGGACTAAATTCCGGGCAGCTATATCATATATAAAAATATCCCGTTTCCCATCTTTAAAAGCAGTAAACACTATTTTGTCGCCGTCTTTATTTAAAGCGGGGGACCGCATTTCCGATAAATTCGTAAAACTGAGCTTCTCCAATTCTTGACTATCCGTATGATATAAAAAAAGATAATTTTTATTGTTCCGGGCGGCAAAAAAGGAAAGAATTTTTGAGGATGAATTAAAATCAATTATTTTATCATATCTTCTTCCCGTAACTAACCTGTCTACCTGCGATCCAAAAAAATTTTGAAGTACCTTTTCTTTTTTGCCGTCTTTGGTATATTTATAAATTTCCGAAGGGCCCCATACATCACTGACATAAAAAAACTGTTCTTTGCCTGAAGCTACAGGATTACGTACATCGTATTTATTATTATCAATCTTCGTATCATAAATATCTTCAGCTTTCTTTTTATCGCTTACAAACTCTCTTACTTCTTTTGTGAGATTTTCTTTCCATTTTAAATTAAAATCTCTTAATGATGCGAAATTCTCAGTTGCTTTTTCAAAAGCCATTACAGGATCAACATTATTTCGAAGGGATTTTAATAATTTAAAATTAACTTCCGGGCCCTCTTCCTCAACCAAATAATCGATTGCTGAATGGCCCTGTTTATATCCAAGATATATATCTTTGAAAAGGGGATTAAAATTCTGCAGTTCCCTGAAATTATATAAATAATCGTATAAAACAGCATCTCTTAAGATCATTCTGTCATACGCCGACCAATCCCGATCTAAGATATTATGGGATATATGTTCAGCCTGACCCTCCATTATCCACAGAGGCACAAGACCGCTGAGACCTTTTATTAATTTTGCGGATCGCCAAAAACCACCGTAAAGTAACTCAAACTGGGTTATATGGGTATACTCGTGAGCGATGAGATGTTCCATATCATAACTGGAATTACGCAAAGGTAAAACCAAGCGGGATTTATATAACTCCGAAAATCCTTCCGTACCTTCACCTATGGCGGCTATTCTATTTTGTTTGAAATGATTGTGAGTCTTATAGATAAAAACCGGGGTCTTCTTTTCAAATACTGTATTTAATTTTGAAGATATATGTCTGTGGGTGTACTCCAGAGTTTTTAATATAGATACTAAATCAAAATTATCGTTTTTATCAGTATAATGATATACTTTTAAATTGGGAGTTTCGGCTATTTCCCAGTTAAAATTTTTATTTCTTACTTGATACGCATCCAGGAAACTACACTGCAAAAACAAAAAAAAATAATTAATACGAATTTACGCATGTCAGCCAGGTTTATTCATTATCGTCATCCATTATACCGCTTAATTTATCGCCCAGAACATCTCTCAACTTAGCTCCGGAATCCCCGGGTGAATCAATATATTTTTCCATTTCTTCTTTTTCATTATCCAGTATAAGTTTCTTAATGCTTACTTCTAATTGATCTTTTCTGGGGTTGCACTTAACTACCTTGCAGGCATCAATCTTATCGCCTTCTTCCAGGTGATCTCTTAAATCATCAATCCGTTCTTTAGAATAATTCGATATATGTAGATAAGCTTCTAAACCGTTATCCAGCTGTACATACGCGCCGGACCGCTGAACCCTCTGTATATCACAATTTTCAACTACAGTACCTTTAGGATAGTCATTGTAGGGATTGTCTTCTAACTGTTTAAGGCCAAGTGATATTTTTTGTTTATCTATATCTATTCCCAAAATTTTGACCTCAACTTCATCCCCGACTTCCACTACTTCGGATGGGTGTCCGATATTTTCTTTCCAAGACATATCAGAAATATGTATCAGCCCTTCCACACCTTCTTTTAACATCATAAACGCGCCAAAATTAGTCAGGTGAGTTATTTCGCCTTCGATGACATTTCCCACATTATATTTTTCTGCCACTTCCTCCCAGGGATTTGGCTTAGCCTGTTTTATACTCAAAGCTATTCTCTTGCTTTCGGGTTCTATGGAAAGAATTTTTACATCTACCTGTTCGCCCTTTTCAAGCTTATCCCCGGCATGATTTACTTTATCGGTCCAGGATATTTCTTCGATTCTAACCAGACCTTCTACCCCTTCTTCCAGTTTTACAAAAGCTCCATAGCTGGTAACTCCCGTAACACTGCCTTCAACTACCTGCCCCACATCATATTTTTCTTCTATATTTTCCCAGGGATGCGGTTTGGTCTCTTTTAAACTCAAAGCTATACGGTTTGATTTAGGATCAAAACTCTTAACTTTGACTTCTACTTCCTCGCCTTTTTCTAAAACGTCCTCTACTTTATCCACATGCCCCCAGGAAAGTTCACTTATATGTAAAAGACCGTCAATTCCCCCTAAATTTATAAAGGCGCCGAAACTTTTTATTCCCGAGACTGTTCCTTTAATTAATTTACCCGGATACAGCTGCTCAAATAGTTCTTCTCTTTTTCTTCTTACATCTTCTTCTACTGCTTTTTTCCAGGAAACTATAATATTTTTCTGATATTTATTGAATTCTATAATTTTACATGGGACAGTCTTACCCACTACTGAGTCCAGATTTTTAACCATCGGATACCCGGCCAGTGATGCCGGCATAAATGCTTTAACTCCGTTTAAAATATCGACAATCAATCCCCCTTTAACTCTTTTTTCTATATGGGCATCTATTACCAGGTCATCCTCATAACTTTTTTCCAGTTCATTAAACTTTTTCTCTAATTTGGCCTTTGAATGAGAAAGTTTAATGAGTTCTTCGTAATGGCGTCTTATATTTACAATATATACTTCAACCTCATCCCCCACATTTATATCCTCATCAAATTCATCCAGATTTACAAGTCCTTCCTGTTTATGTCCTATGTCAACCAGTACTTCTCCTTCATCTTCATCTATATCAAGCACTGTACCGCTAACAATGTTGTCCTTTTGAACTTCTTCAACCTGCTTAACAACATCTTCCATACTAATTTTTTCTTCTACCATACTTTACCTCTTTTATTATTGTTCCGGACCGTGTCCGTTGATTAACTTTTTTATTTCATTTTCTACCTTTTCTACCATAATTATCGGAGTCGAAGCGCCGGTAATTATTCCCACTTTGGATTTATTGACAAACCAGTTCTTGTCAATATCCTCAGGTACTTCCACGTGGTGGGATTCTACCCGTTCTTTACCTAACTCATGTAATCTCTTTGTATTAGAACTATTTTTACCCCCTATAACTATTAAAATATCCACTTTATCAGCCAGACTTTTAAGCTCTTTCTGCCGGATGAGAGTTTCTTTACATATAGTATTGTGAACTTCCAGCATTTTTTCCGCTTTTCGAACTAAAATATCGGCAATTTTAAAAAATTCTTTTCTTTTAAAAGTTGTCTGCGCAAGTAACCCGCCGGATTTAAATTTCTTTATTTTTCTGGCTTTTTCCGGTGAGGTTATTACTGTACTTTTTCCTTTAGCCCGGGATACTATTCCCTTAACTTCCGGATGGGACTCTATACCGGCAATAAATACTCTGTCCGCTCTTTTTCTAAGTTCTCTGCTTATCCGGTGAGCCCTTTTCACATTCGGGCAAGTCGCATCCTTCATGTTTAAACTACGTCTGCGTATTTCTCGCTCTTTTTCTAGAGAAACACCGTGACTTCGTATTAAAACAGTATCCTGATCATTAATATCTTTAAGATTATCTATAGGTATTATATTATTTTTCTCTAAATTTTCAACAACCTGGGGATTATGAATAATTGGTCCAAGAGTAAAAATCGATTTTTGTCCCTTCTCAGCTTTAGCTATTTTAATAGCTCTTCTCACTCCGGAACAAAATCCACAAGAATTACCTTTTAATATATTTACTTTAGCCATGCCTTTGAATTATACTAATTTATTGAATATACGCAACCTCTACTTTTCATTTTTTAAAAGAAAATTTATTTTTGCACAGTCTGAAGATATTTTCTCAATATCTCTTCGGCAATCAGTAACGCAAAAGCAAACATCAAAAAAGTAAAGCTCTTTTCCTCGCCAGTTATAATCCGGACTATATCTTTATATATGTCTTCCGAATAAGGTATATAAAATATTCTATCCCCTTTTTCAAATAAATTTTTTATTTTCTGTTCATCCATTTTTTTAAGCTCTGATTCACCGCTTGTTAAATCTAAATTTACCGGAATTACTTTTTCTTCTGTTATATAATTACCCGGCACAGTAGCCAGAGGTAACTTTTCCCGGGCCATATCAATTTTATCCTCCGGCTCTTCCGACTGAATTTTAATCCTGCCGGTTTTGTCAGAATCTATATCAAGAATATCTCCGACTTTATACTGTCCCTTCTCTCGATCATTTTTTCCCGCAGCCAATTCTTTTATTAAAAGATTAATAAATGCCGGGTACGGCGCTTTAAGCGGTAGCTGGCCCCAACGGGCGCTGGCAGCAGAAGTAAAAAAAGCTGTATTAGACCGGGTATCGGTATACATCCACAGTAACGGGAATTCGCCTATTTTTAAGGCTGGTTTAAAATCCCCCATTGACTGAGTACGTAAAACTTTTGCAATACCCGGATTCGGTCTGTTCTCTTTAAATATGGATTTAAATTTGCCAGTTGCCTCTATATTAAGATTCTTATTTTCTCTAACTTCATTATTTTCAGAAATTAAAATTTCCGGTTCATCTGATAAAAGATTTACAGGCATTAAAGATTTTATCAACTCGCTGTAAACAGTAAAATTTAAATTTTCTCCCGCAAATATACCCACTGCCCCGCCCCGCTGGGAATAGTCTAATATTTTATTATATGAATTTTCAGATAAAGTTGTGTTCAACAAAAAGACCTGATCATACTTCATAACATCTATATCCTCAAATTCCCGGTGGGTGACTACCCTGTATTTTATCGGACCGGAATAGTTTCCGGGATCCAGAGCCCGGGTAAAAAAATAACTTTCCGAATCCATAATTGTATATCCGGGAGAACCATCAACTATTAAAGCTCTGATTTTCGGTTTAATCTCCGCGTTAAAATATGCCGTATTGTCCATCTTAATGCTGTCCAGTTCCCGGCGGCCCGCAAGGGAAAATTTTGCCGGATAATTTCCCGGGCGGTCAAAGTTATTTCTAAAAGAAATTTCTTCTTTTGCGAGTAGTTCAGAATTATTTTTATTTATCTGAAAGACCGACTTATTTATACTGTTATTATTTATAACTACCTCTAAAGTGCCCTCAGTACTGTGAGGAGAATAAACTGAAGTTTTTAAATCCACCGGTATCCCGGTGAATCCGGTTATGGTATCCGGTATCCCTGTAAAAATATTTTTATTGCCGTCCACAACATCAACCATCATAAATTTTATGTCGGATAACTGGGCCGGATATTCAAATTCACTACCGGTAAATCCATCTTTATTAAAGTCGGAAAAAAGAAAAATATTGTAACCAGAATTTTCAGGAAGTCGATCCCTTGCAAACTCAGCGGTATTATTTACGCTTTTTATTATATCGGTATTAAAATATGAAACATTTACTTCTTCTATATCCCGTCTTATCTTGGATTTATTGGATTTAAAATCATCTATATTGGAAAGACCGTCATTTACAGTACCTACTGCAAATTCTCCTTCGGTTTTTTCGGTCAATTTTATAGCCAATTCTTTAGCTTTTTTCAAAGCTGTTTGGCGGCCTCTTTTATAACTCATACTGTAAGAATTATCTATAAGTAAAACATTAAACTCCACAAAATCATCCTCTTTTCTATACCCTTCAAATACAGGTCTGGAAAAAGCAAACGTCAAAAATAAAATAATAAGTATTCTTAACAATAAAAGTAACCACTGCAATAATTTAAATTTACGCAGGACTTTTTTAGAGGCCGGCATAAGAAATTTAATTGTGGGAAAATCAATTTCCTTTACTCTGGGGCGATTTATCAGGTGAAGAATAACCGGAATTAAAGCCGCCGGGAGAAACCATAAAAAAAAAGAATTCAAAAATGTCATGATATTATCTTTTTTCTTTTCTCCATAAATCTGGTAAATGCCTTATCCAACTCCAGATCGGTATAAAAACGGTAATAGTTTATCTGGTGGGCCCCCAATCCTTTTTCCAGGGTCTGAAGATATTTTTTAAACTTCTTTTTATATTCCCGGCGTATAACTTCAGGCCGGGTCTTTATTTTACCGCCGCTTTCCAAATCCCGGTAAATAACCGGACCGCTGTGGGAAA